>DATDHV010000089.1:0-12628 GCA_036521395.1 Steroidobacteraceae bacterium
GGCAGCAGCTCGTGACCGAAGACCTCGGCGCCGGCGCGACGCACCAGCGAGCCCGGTACCTGGTGCAGCTCCTGGGTGTAGGCGCCCAGCAGCGCGCGATCGCAGACGATGTTGATCACGCGCGGTACGCCGCCGCTGACGCGGTACAGCTCGCGCAGCGCCGAGCGCGTGAATATATCCGTGGTGGCGCCCGCCACGCGCAGACGATGCCGCACATAGGCGAAGGTTTCTTCGCGTGAGAGCGGGTCGAGATGAAAACGCGCAGTGATGCGCTGGGCAATCTGGCGCAGATCCTCGCGCGCCAGGAGCTTGCGCAGCTCGGGCTGCCCGATCAGGATGATCTGCAGCAGTTTCTGCGTCTCGGTTTCCAGGTTGGTCAGCAGCCGCACCTGCTCGAGCACCTCGGGCGCGAGGTTCTGGGCCTCGTCGACCACCAGCACGACGCGCCGGCCGGCGGAGTGGGCGCGCAGCAGGTAGCGATTGAGCAGATCGACGAGGTGTTTGGCATCGCTCTCGGAGCCGCCATCCACCCCCAATCCAAGCTCCTCGCACAGCGAGCGCAGGAATTCGGTGGCCGACATGCGCGGATTGAGGATCAGGGCGATTTCGGCGCTCTTGGGCGCGCGCGCGAGCAGGGAGCGTATGGTCGTGGTCTTGCCCGTGCCAACCTCGCCGGTGAGTTGGATGAAGCCGCCCGCCTCATTGATGCCGTACACCAGATGGGCGAGCGCATCCGCATGCCGTCCGCTCAGATACAGGTAGCGCGGATCAGGCGTGATCGAAAACGGCTTCTCCGCCAAACCGAAGTACTGCAGATACATTCGCCGGCATCACCTCATGTGAAGATGTACATATTGACGTTGGAGCGATTGCTTGCGCAATTGTTCAGTGGGGCGCCGTGCCCAGCTCGTGCGCTGCAAAATCATCCACGTTGATGATGGCCATCACCCTGCGGTCGTAATCGCGCAGGTACGCGGCTTCCTCCTCGCTCAGGATGCCCAGCGCGAGCGATTGTTCTATCTGGCCGGCCAGATCGAGCGCACTGACGCGGCCGGTCTTGCGGCCCTCGACCCGCAGTTTGCGTTCGAGCGATTCCGCCAGCGGTGCCATCTCCAGTGCATTCTGCAATGCCGCGAGCGCATTGTGCGGCTCGTCGGTGCGGTAGATGAAGCGGCCCAGGGAGATGCGCGTCGCCGTGTTGTTGAGCACCAGGTCGGCGACCGCGCGGCCGAGCCGGTCGGCCGGGGCGAAGTAGGTCAAGCCGCGCGGGAAGACCATGAGCCGCGCCAGCGCCGCGATCGGCCGGCTCGGAAAGTTGCGCAGCACGCTGTGCAGCTGCTCCTGCGCCTGGTAGAGCAGCTCGCGGCAGGCCCACTCCACCACCGGCAGCTCCTCGGCCGGTCCGCCGCGGTTGTCGTGGTGCTTGAGCACCATCGAGGCCAGGTACATGGCGGAGAGCACGTCGCCGAGCCGTCCCGAGATGGTTTCCTTCTTCTTGAGATAGCCGCCCAGGGTCAGCATGGCGAGGTCGGTGACGAATGCGAACGAGGCACTGAAGCGCTCGATGTGCTGGTAGTAACGGCGCGTCGGGCCGCTGTGGGGCACGCTGCTGAAGCGCGCGAAGGTGAGCGCCATGACGAATGAGCGCATGGCATTGGAGATCGCAAAGCCCATGTGCGCGAACAGCGCGCGGTCGAACTGCTCGATGCCGCGCCGCCGCTCGCCGTCGCGGGCCGCCGTCATTTCGCGCAACACGAACGGATGGCAGCGGATGGCACCCTGCCCGAAGATGATCAGGCTGCGCGTGAGTATATTGGCGCCCTCGACGGTGATGGCGATCGGAATCGACTGGTAGCCGCGGCCCAGATAATTGTTCGGGCCGAGCATGATGCCCTTGCCGCCGTGCACGTCCATGGCATCGTTGGCGACGCGTCGCCCCATCTCGGTCAGGTGATACTTGAGAATCGCGGCCGGCACCGCCGGCTTCTGCCCGGCGTCGATCGCCGCCGTGGTCACGCTGCGGGCGGCATCCATGATGTAGGTCAGGCCCACCATGCGCGCGATCACCTGCTCGACCCCCTCGAAGCGGCCCACCGGCGAGTTGAACTGGCGGCGGATGCGCGCGTAGGCGCCGGTGGCGAGCGTTGCCCCCAGCGCCCCGCCGGTGGCATTCGCCGGCAGGGAGATGCAGCGTCCGACCGATAGTTGTTCGACCAGCATCCGCCACCCCAGGCCCGCCATCGCCAGACCGCCGATGATGCAATCGAGCGGCACGAACACGTCGCGGCCGTGCAGCGGGCCGTTCTGGAACGGTACGTTCAGCGGCAGGTGGCGCCGGCCGATCTCCACGCCGGGGGTGTCCCGAGGAATCAGCGCGCAGGTGATGCCGATGTCCTCCTTGTCGCCGATCAAATGCTCGGGATCGAACATGCGGAAGGCCAGACCCAGGACGGTCGCGATCGGCGCCAGTGTGATGTAGCGCTTGGCGAAGTTGAGCTTGAGGCCGACGATCTCGTGGCCGGCATGAATGCCGCGGCAGACCACGCCGGTGTCGGGGATGGAAGCGGCATCCGAACCCGCACGCGGCCCGGTGAGCGCGAAGCAGGGAATCTCCAGCCCCTGCGCCAGCCGCGGCAGATAATGCGTCTTCTGCGCCTCGGTGCCATAGTGCACCAGCAGCTCGGCCGGGCCGAGCGAGTTGGGCACGGCGACGGTGGAGGCGCAGGTAACGCTGCGCGCCGCCAGCTTCACCAGCACGCACGAGTGCGCGAAGGTCGAGAATTCCAGGCCGCCGTAGCGGCGCGGAATGATCATGGCAAAGAAACGCTGCGATCTGATGTAGTCCCAGACCGGCGGCGGCAGATCGCCGCGGCGGTGCGTGATGTCGAAGTCATCGAGCATGCCGCACAGCGTCTCGCACGGGCCGTCGAGGAAGGCCTGTTCCTCGGCCGACAACTGCGGCGGCGGCGCTTCGCGCAGTTTGCGCCAGTCGGGGTTGCCCGTGAACAGCTCGCCGTCCCACCATACCGTGCCGGCCTCGAGTGCATCGCGCTCGGTGTCCGACATCGAGGGCAGCAGCCGCCGGTAGGTCTTCATGAACGGACCGCTGATCAGCGCGATGCGCAGCGGCCGCAGGTTGAGCAGCCAGAAGCACACCAGCAGGATGAACAGCAGCCCCAGCCACGCACCCGGCGGGTTGCCGAACATCGCGTACGCCAACAGCAGCACCGTGAATGCGGCCGTGAAGGACAGCAGCGGCAGTCGCCGATAGGCCAGGTACACCACCGCGATGACGAACAGCGCCGTGATGATGGCGCCGATCATGGGGCGTGCGGATCGAGCAGCGTCCGGACGCCCGCGCGCTCCTCGCGCAGCTCGGCTTCCGTGGCCCGCATGCGCGAGCGGCTGAAGGCATCGATCGACAGGTCCTGGACTATCCGGTATTCGCCGTCGCTGCAGGTCACGGGATAGGAATAGACCAGCCCCGGCTCGACCTCGTAGCTGCCGTCCGAGATCACGCCCATGCTGGTCCAGTCGCCCGCACGGGTGCCCAGCATCCACAGGCGCACGTGATCGATGGCGGCCGAGGCCGCCGACGCGGCCGAGGAGGAGCCGCGCGCCTTGATGACCGCGGCGCCGCGCTGCTGCACGCACGGGATGAATGCGCCTTCCAGCCACGCCTGGTCCACGAGGCTCGGGGCCGGCTTGCCGCGCACCAGTGCATGACTGGCGTCCGGATACTGTGTCGCCGAATGATTGCCCCAGATGATCACGCGCTGCACCTCGCTCACGTGCGTACCGGTCTTCGCGGCGAGCTGCGCCAGGGCGCGATTGTGATCGAGCCGCGTCATGGCGGTGAAATGGCGGCGGTCGAGATCCGGTGCATTGTGAGCGGCGATCAGCGCATTGGTGTTCGCCGGATTGCCCACCACCAGCACGCGCACCGCACGATCGGCAACGGCGCCGAGCGCCTTGCCCTGTGCCGAGAAGATCTGCGCATTGGCCAGCAGCAGGTCCTTGCGTTCCATGCCCGCGCTGCGTGGACGCGCGCCGACCAGCAGCGCCACGTGGCAGTCGCGGAATGCGACCCGGGCGTCGTCGCTCGCGACGACCTTGTTCAAGGTCGGGAAGGCGCAGTCATCGAGCTCCATGACCACCCCGCCGAGGGCCGGCAGCGCCGGGGTGATCTCGAGCAGGTGCAGATTGATGGGCTGATCGGGGCCGAGCATGTCGCCCGCGGCGACGCGAAAGGCCAGGGCGTACCCGATCTGCCCGGCGGCCCCGGTAATCGCGACGTTCAATGCTGGTTTCATGGCGGCTCCCGTGTGCAAAGAGCGCTGATTTTAGAGAGCTTGCCAGTAGCGGCAACCGCACCGTCATGCCGCCGGTCGTCGCCGACCCGTCGCGGCAGATCGGGCATCAGCCTGGGTGTTATAGCATCGAACGGCCGCCCATCAACGCCGATCACGCCCATTGCGCCTCGCCCAGGAACAGGTGTCCTGAGGCGCTCGGACGCACACCGCTTACCTGCCTGGTGGTCACCGACAGCCAGTCATAGAAGTACGCGGTTATCACCGGGGTTTCCTCGAGCAGCAGCCGCTCGATCCGGCCGGCCGCGGCGCGCTGGGCGGCGGGATCCAGCGCGGCGATGTATCCGGCGACGAGCTGGTCGTATTGCGCATTCCTGAAGTGCGCCGCATTGAAGACCCCGCGGCTGCCCAGCGTGGCCGTCAGCACGATGTTCGGTACCCCGCGGTGGCCGTAGTCCTCGATGCCGAGCTCGGAATCGAGCCAATCCGACTGTCCGAACCTGGCGCGACCGAAATAGGCCGATTGCTCTTCGATCTCGAGCCGCAGCTCGACGCCGATGGCGCGCACGGCGTTCTGGATCACGACCGCATAATCGGGTATTTCCACGAAACGCTCCGCCCGGAGCGTCGCCTGGAATCCACGCGCCAGCCCGGCCGCCCGCATGAGCTCGCGGGCCGCGGCAACGTCCTGGCGGCGCTGCGCTACGGTGGGGTCGGTGGCAGCGTAGATGGGCGCGAACGGACTGTCGTTGCCGGGCTGTGCGAGGCCGCGAAACATGCCCTGCACCAGGTTTTCACGGTTCAGGCACAGCGCCAGCGCGCGGCGCACGCGCGCATCGGTGAATGGCGGGACGTCGGTGCGCATGTGCAGCTGTTCGTGCGCACTGGATTTCAATGTCAGCAGGGTCAGGCGCGGGTCGGCGAGCAGTGCCTGGCTGCCCTGCACGGGCGCGTGCAGCAGAACGTCGAGCTGCTCGCCCTGCATCGCGAGGATCTGGGCCTGCAGGCCGTCATAGAAGATGAATAGCGTGCGCTCGAGCTGCGGTGCGGCGCCCCAGTAATCCGGATTGCGGACGAATGAGGCGCGGTCCTTCGGCGTGTAGCGTTCGAGCCGGAACGGGCCTGTGCCGGTGAAGCTGCGCTCGTAGCCACCGTCGTAGTCCGCGGGCAGGATGATGGCGTTGTAATTGTCGGAAGACACCAGATACGGGAAGTTGCCGTTGGGCGCATCCAGGTGAAACTCGACGGTGTGCTCATCGATCACCCTCGAGCCGCCCTTGGATAGCGTGCCGGCGAAGGCCGACAGCGCTACGGAGCCGTTGGCCGGATCGGCCAGCCGGTCGATGGTTGCCGCGACATCGGCCGCGGTCAGTGCTCGGCCATCGTGGAATTTCACGCCGCGCCGGATGCTGAATGACCAGACGCTGCCGTCGCCATTGGGCTGCCAACGCTCGGCCAGCACCGGCCGCAGCCGCAGGTCCGGCTCGGAAATGGCCAGGTATTGGCCGGTCTGCGACAACAGGCACACCCCGCCGGTGTCCGCCACGGTCAAGGGATCGATCGCTCCGGACGGGACCGTCATGCCGACTCGCAGCGTGGCGCCCGGGTGGTCTGGGCGGCGCGGATTCGATGCGGGCGCGGGCGCGGGCGCGGGCGCGGGCGCCGGTGAAGGCGCGCGCATGGCGGTGGCCGTGCACAGCGTCGGCGCCAGGCCGAGCACGGCCGCATAGCGCAGGAAATCCCGGCGTCCGATGTGTCCGGCGAGCAGCTCATCGATGACCGCATTGCCCACCGGGCCGGCCCGGGTCCGCAACGCATCGAGCGCACGAGCGCGGCCGTTGACCCGTGGTCGCATCAACCGCGTCCGCGCTGGAGGCTCTCGAGCTCCGCCGGTGGAATGTGGCATCGCATGGCGTGGCCCGCGCCGGCATCGAGCAACGGCGGCTCGCGCTCCTCGCAGATCGGGCCGATCCTGCGTGGGCAGCGGCCCTGGAACACGCAACCGCGGGGCCTGCCCGGAGCGCCAGGGGTTTCCGCGCGCAGCCGGATCCGCTCGCGCGGAGCGTTGCCGGCGCCGGGATCGGCGGACAGCAGTGCTTCCGTGTACGGGTGATGCGGGGCCGCGAGCACCGCCGCGGCCGGCCCGATCTCCACCAGGCGGCCGCGGTAGAGCACGGCGATGCGGTCGGCCAGGTAACTCACGATGCGCAGGTCGTGGGAAATGAACAGATAACTGACGCGCTGCGAGGCCTGCAGGTCGAGCAGCAAATTCAGGATGGCCGATTGCACCGAGACATCGAGCGAGGAGGTGGGCTCATCGCACACCACGATGCGCGGCTCGCCGGCAAAGGCCCGCGCGATGCTGACGCGCTGCTGCAGGCCCCCCGAGAGTTGCCCGGGTTTGTCGCGCAGGTACCGCTCGGGCAGGCGAACCGCTGCGGCCAGTTGACGCAACCTAAGCTCGCGCCCGGTGCGGGGGAAATCGAGCAGGCGCAGCGAGCGCCCGATGAGCGCTCGCACGGACTGCGAGCGATTGAGCGACGAGCCGGGATTCTGGAACACCATCTGCAGGGCCTTTCGCTGCGCCTGCGTCCGATGGCCCACGAGTGAGCGCAAGCGCTCACCGGCCAGCTCGACCACGCCCGCGTCGAGCGTGAACAGTCCGAGCAGCGCCCTGGCGAGGGAGGTCTTGCCGCTGCCCGACTCGCCCACCAGCCCGAGCGTTTCGCCGGGCCAGAGCTCGAGCGTGACTTCGCGTACCGCCCGCAGCGGCCTGCCTGCGAAGCGGTAGGTCTTGGACACCTCGAGCGCGCGCAGCAAAGGGGCGCCGGTGCTCGTCTCCGGCGCACTCGCGGCCGCGAGCTGCTCGGCATGCGGCACATCCGACGCGCGTTCGGGGTAGAAGCAGCGCGTGAGGTGAGTCTGCGGCGGCGCGCCCACCTGAACCGGCGGCGGTACGTTCTGGTGGCAGCGCTCGGTGGCGTTGCCGCAGCGATCGGTGAACACGCAGCGGCCGCTGACCGAGCCCGGCAGGGGCACGAATCCCGGGATGGTCTCGAGCCGGCCGTCCTGCTTGCGGCGCCCATAGCTCGCCACGCAGCGCAGCAGCCCGACGGTATAGGGATGGCGGGGATGGGCGAACACCGTCGTGGTCGGACCTTCCTCGACCAGCTCGCCGGCGTACAGGACCCCGACTCGATCGCACATGCGCGCGATTACGCTGAGGCTGTGGCTGATGAACAGGATCGCGGTAGCGAGCTCGGCACGCAGGGCGGCGATGAGATCGAGGACCTCCGCCGCGACCGTGGCGTCGAGGCCGGTGGTCGGCTCGTCGAGAATCAGCAGCGCCGGCTTGGCCGACAGCGCCATGGCGATCACCACGCGTTGCTGCATGCCGCCGGAGAGCTCGTGGGGATAGTTCGCCATCACGCGCCGCGGACTCGCGATCTGCACGCGCTCGAGCATGTCGGCCACGCGTGCCTGCGCGGCGTCGCCCCTGAGGCCTTCGGCGAGATCGAACACCTCGGCCATCTGCCGGCCGATTCGCAGCGCCGGGTTGAGGGCCCGAGCGGCATCCTGGTACACCATGGACACGCTGTGCGTGCGCAGGCGGCGCAGCTCGGCGGCCGATAGTGCCATCAGGTCGGCGCCGGCGATCAGGATGCGGCCGGCGCTGACGCGCCCGTTGCGTGCCAGATAGCGCATGGCCGCCAGGGCGGCCGTGGTTTTTCCGCAGCCGGATTCACCGACCAGTCCATACGACTCGCCGCGCCCGATGGCGAGATTGAGGCCGTTGAGCACACGGCGCTGGCGTTGTCCCGTGCCGTAGACGACGTCCAGCTGCTCGATCCGCAACGCCTCAGGCGCTGCCGCGGCCAGGGGCTCGGGGCTGGCAGTCATGATTCGAGCAGCCCCTGGAGTCCGTCGGCCAGCAGGTTGACACCGATGATGAGCGAGGCGGTCGCCGCGGCGTCGAACATGACGGTCCACCAGTAGCGGCCGATCAGGCTGTAGTTCTCGGCAATGGCGATGCCCCAGTCGGCCGATGGGGGCTGGATGCCGAAGCCGATGAAGCTCAGCGAGGCGACGAAGAAAATGGCATAGCCGAGCCGTACCATCATTTCCACGACGACGACCGGCAGCACGTTGGGCAGGATCTCGATGAACATGATGCCGACGGGGCCGTCACCGCGCAGGCGTGCCGCGGCGACGTAATCCAGATCGACCTCGTTGAGGGTCGCGGCGCGCACGGTGCGCGCGATCAGCGGCATGAAAACGAATCCGATCACCAGCACGACGGCCGCATGCGAGGTGCCGACCGCGGCCAGGGCCGTGAGCGCCACGATCACCAGCGGCACCGCCTGCAGCGCCTCGATCACGCGGCTGGCGATATCATCCAGCACGCCGCGGAAATAGCCCGCGATCAGGCCGAACGCGACGCCGAGCGCGGTGCCGAGCAGGGTGGCGAGCGGGGCGACGATGAGGATGTCGCGCGCGCCGACGAGCACACGAGCGAACACGTCGCGCCCGAGCTGATCGGTGCCGAACCAATGGGCGCTGGACGGCGGCGCCAGGGTCGTGAGCAGATTGTCCGCGTACGGATCGAGCGGCGCGATGCGGCGGCCGAACAGCGCGCAGGCAATCCAGAACAGCAGTATCACGACTCCCAGCAACAGCGCGGGCGAGCGCGGCGGCAGCCGCACTGCGTCGGCGGACGAAGCGATGTCGCCGCTCACGCGCGCCCCGCCCGCAGGTGCGGGTTGAGCATGGAGGCCAGCAGGTCGGCCAGCAACGAGGCCAGGGCATACACCGCGCCCACGACCATCACTCCCGCCTCGAGCATGGGGAAATCCCGGGCCTTGGCAGCGGCATAGATCAGGCCGCCGATGCCGCGGTAGTGAAACAGGATCTCGACCACGACCAGCCCGCCGACCAGATAGCCGATCAGACTCGCCGTCACCGCAACGGTCGGTAGCAGCGCATTGCGCAGCACGTGCCGTCGCAGCACCGTCAGCCAGGGCAGTCCCTTGAGGATGGCGGTGCGGGTGTAGTCGGCATCGAGCGCCTCGATGGTGCCGACCCGCACGATGCGGGCCATGTAACCGAAGTAGATCAGCACCGGCGGCAGCGCGGGCAGCAGCAGATAGCGCACCTGCGTGAGCGCGCCAGCGCCCTCGGGCCAGTCGGCGGACATGGGCAGCCAGCGCAGCCAGATACCGAAGATCAGGATCAGCACGATCGAGGAGATGAATTCCGGCACGATGCCGAGCGACTGGCCGAACAGCAGCAGGCCGCGATCGCTCCAGCGACCGGCGCGCAGCGCGGACCACACGCCCGCGCCGATGCTGAGCGGCACGACCAGAACGAAGGCCAGCGCCGCGAGCTTGAGCGAGTTGACCAGTGCCGCGGCCACGAACGGCGCAACCGGCGCGCGGAACGTGAACGAGCGGCCCATGTCGCCGGCCAGGAAATGCATGATCCAGTCCCCGTATTGGACCGGCAGCGGCCGGTCGACGCCCACCTGATGGTCGAACGCCGCGACCGCTCTGGCATCCGCCAGCGGCCCGAGCACGGCACGGCCCACATCGCCCGGCAGCAGCTGCCCGGCGAGGAACACGACCAGCGACAGGATGGCGAGCGTGGTGATGGACAGAAGTGCGCGTTTCGTCAGGAATCGCAGCATGCGTGCGGCCAGCGCGGACAGCCGGCGCGGACTATGCTGCCCCGGGGAGCGAGCGCATCGTGACCAGTTCCTCGGCGCCGGTCGGGTGAATGGCCACGGTGTCGTCGAGATCGCGCTTGGTGGCTCCCATGCGCAGCGCCACCGCGAACCCCTGCAGCATTTCATCCGCGCCGTCGCCGATCACGTGGATGCCGATGATCTTCTCGTCCTTCCCCAGCGTGACCAGTTTCATCGACGAGCGCGGCTTGCGGCGCGTGAAGGCGTGGTACAGGGGCAGGAAGCTGGCCTGATAGGTCCTGACCGCGTCCCCATGGCGCCGCCGTGCCTGCCGCTCACTGAGGCCCACCGTGCCCATGGGTGGATGGCTGAATACCACCGTGGCGATGTTCTCGTAATCGAGCTTGCGCTCGGGCTGGCCGCCGAACAGCCGGTCCGACAGCCGCCGGCCGGCCGCGATGGCCACCGGCGTGAGGCCGGCGTGCTGCGTGACGTCGCCGATGGCGTGGACCGGCTCGAGGTTGGTGCGCTGGAAGGCATCGACCAGTACGTGGCCGCCCGGGTCGAGCTGCACGCCGAGGGCCTCGAGCCCCAGTCCGAGCGTGGCCGGGGCGCGCCCCACGGCCCATAGCACGCAGTCGAACGGGCCGAGTACACGCCCGTCCGCGACCCGCAGCTCGAGCGCGCCGCCGGCGTCGCGCTCGAGCGCCATCGGGACTGCGTGCGTGATGACGTTGATGTCCTCGTCACGCATGATCTGCAACAGCGATTCACCGAGCATGGCGTCGAAATGCCGCACGATGCAGTCGTAGCGCAGGATGACGGTGGTCTCCGAGCCCAGCGCCGCGAAAATGCCGCTGAGCTCGGCCGCGACGTAACCCGCGCCGACGATGGCCACGCGTGCGGGCCGCTCGGAGAGCTCGAAGAAGCCGTCGGAGGTGATGCCGAGGGTGGCACCGGGGAGCTGCGGGACCATCGCGCGCCCGCCCGTCGCCAGCACGATCGTCGCCGCCGTGATCGTGCGCGTCTCGACCTGCACCGAGTGCGGCGATGTCAGGCGCGCATGGCCGCGTAGCAGATCGACCTTGCGCGCCTCCAGGTTGCGCTCGTAGATGCCATTGAGCCGGGAGACGTACGCGTCCCGCTCGGCCTTGAGCCGGGCCCAGTCGTGGCGGCCCACGCTGAGCTGGAAGCCGTAGTCGGCGGCGTCCTCGAGTGCGTGTCCGAGCTGACCGGCATTCCACATGATCTTCTTGGGCACACAGCCGACATTGACGCACGTGCCGCCGAGGCGGTGCATCTCGATTACCAGCGCCCGCGCGCCGAAGTCGGCCGCGCGCTGCGCACAGGCCAGGCCGCCGCTGCCGCCGCCGATCACGATCAGGTCGTAGTCAAAGGCCATGCCGGATTCCTTGCAGGGTACGGGTCGGAATGTCGCTTTTGACGATGTTACACCCCGTGCTCATGGCTAAAATGGGCGCTCGCAGACAAAGGTGGAACCGATGGCACCAGTCCCAGATGACAATCCGCTGCTCCAGGACACGCCGTTGCCGTGCTTCGATGCCATCGCGCCCGAACTGGTGCAGCCGGCCATTGCACGCCTGATCGCCGAGCAACGCGCACGCGTGGCCCAGATCGAGGGCGCGCCCGAGCCGCGCTTCGAGACCGTGGTCGAGCCACTCGAGGAGCTGCAGCACCGCCTCAGCCGGGTGTGGTCGCCGGTGGGGCACCTCAATGCCGTCATGAATTCCGAGGCGCTGCGCGCGGCCCACAACGCCTGCCTGCCGCTGCTGTCGGAATACCACACTGATCTCTCGCAGAGCGAGCGGCTGTATCGGGCCTACGCGCACGTGGCGCAGAACGAGGCGGCCACCCTGGATGCCGTGCAGCGCGAGGTGATCGAGCACGCGCTGCGCGAGTTCCGTCTGGCGGGAGTAGCGCTCGACGCCGGCCGCAAGGCGCGCTTCAAGGCCGTCATGATGGAGCTGTCGCGGTTGACGGCGAAGTTCGAGGAGAACGTACTCGATGCGACCAGTGCCTGGTCGCACCCGGTGACTGACCGCGCGGAGCTGGCCGGACTCAACGAGGGCATTCTCGAGCAGGCACGAGGCCGCGCGCTGGCGGCGGGCACCGAAGGCTGGCTGCTCGGCCTGGACCAACCCACCTATGTCGCGGTGGTGACCGATGCCGAATCCGCGCCGCTGCGGCGCGCCTTCTACGAGGCCTGGTCGACGCGCGCCTCCGACCGCGGGCCGGGCGCGGGCCGGTTCGACAACACGGCGGTCATGGAGGACATACTGCGGCTGCGCCACGAGGCCGCACGGCTGCTGGAATTCGGCAATTTTGCGCAGTACGCGCTCGCCAATCGCATGGCCCGCACGGTACCGGAGGTCACGGATTTCCTGCGAGCGCTCGTGCGCGCGGCCAAGCCGACCGCGGCGAAGGAGCTGGCCGAGCTCGAACGCTTCGCCGGGCGCAAGCTCGAGGCCTGGGACATCACCTTCTATTCCGAGCGGCTGCAGCAGAGCCGCTATTCGGTGTCGCAGGAGGAGCTGCGCGAGTACCTGCCGCTGCCGCGCGTGCTGCAGGGGCTGTTCGAGGTGGCCGAACGGCTGTTCGACGTGCGCATCCGCGAGCG
>DATDHV010000090.1:0-28157 GCA_036521395.1 Steroidobacteraceae bacterium
TTGATGGAATGAGCCACCCTGAATATGGTGTTGATCAACTCGGCGTCGGCCTCGCCGGCGCTGAGCTTGAGCAGCGCCGCCTCCATCGAGCCCAGCGCCTCGAAGCTCTCTTCGAAGAAGGTCTCGTGAAACTGTGCCAGGTCGAGGGTCATTGCGGATGCGCCTCGGCCGGATGGCCGGATACGCCCGGGCTGTCGAGCAACGCGCCCACGCTCAGCAGCCCGATGGCCTCCTCCAGCGCCGCCGAGCGGCCGTGCCAGATGTAGCCAAGGCCGCGCTCGAGGCAATCGAGTGCGAAGGCGACGAGCAACTGCACGCCGGCGGCGTCGATGCGCTCCACGGCACTGCCGTCGATCTCGTAGGGGCTCGGCCGGCCCAGTTGCTCGAGCATGTGCGCCTTGAGCGCCGCGGCTTCATGAATGGTGCAGCTGGCGCCCAATACGACCCGTCCACGCGGCACGGCGGTGGCCTCCTCGACGGTCTGTAGTGCTTCCATTGCCACACCCTGGGTCGCGCCAAGTCATGCGGAACCGCTGCCGCTGGCGGGGCAGGTTCCATAAGGCTGTTACGGCTGTCCGGACCGAATACTTGATGGGACGTCGTTCACATTCTGGACAGCGCACGCGGCGGGGCGGCCGGACGGCCGGACGCCGTGGCGGCCGCCGGCGCGACTGCCACGGGCCGAGCCGCGCTGCTCGCGGCACCTCCGACCGCCCATTCTGTGATCCCGCTAACAACCGCAGCGGATGCATCTGGCGCCCGGCGCGCTCAAGCAACACACTGCCGGCATCGAACTGCCGCGCAATGATCAGGTGGAGGCAAGAGTGAGCGCACAACCGGGCATGAGTATTCTGGTGGTCGATGATTTCTCGACCATGCGGCGCATCATCAAGGGACTGCTGCACGACCTCGGCTACTCCAACATCACGGAAGCCGACGACGGCCTGACAGCGCTGCCGCTGTTGAAGGCCGGCAATTTCGACCTGCTGATCACCGACTGGAACATGCCCGGGATGCAGGGCGTGGAGCTGCTGCGGCAGGTACGCGCCGATGAGCGCATCAAGAAGCTGCCAGTGCTCATGCTCACCGCCGAAGCCAAGCGCGAGCAGATCGTCGAAGCCGCACAGGCCGGCGTCAGCGGCTACGTGATCAAACCCTTCACCGCCGCCACGCTCAAGGAAAAGATCGACAAGATATTCGCCGCCAGGTCCACCGCAGCGGCCTGAAGGGGGAGCCTCGTGAACGACACCATACGGCACGGGCCGGAGTACCGCGCCTGCGTCGAGGCAATGCGCACGGCGCTGCAGGCGCAGGACGGCCCGGCGTTCCACGCCGCCGTCGATGAATTCAATGCCGTGCAGAACTCGACCGTGATGGTCGACGTACGCAAGGTCGCCGGCACGCTGCAGGTGGCGCTCGAGCAGTTCCGCAATGAATCGCGGCTGCTGGACCTGGCCGAGCGTCAAGTGCCCGACGCCCGCCACCGACTCGCTCACGTGCTCAGGCTCACCGACGATGCGGCCCACCATACGATGGATCTCGTGGATCAGTCCTGCCCGCTGGTGGACGCGGTCGCGCACGAAGCCGAGCGGCTGCAGCTCCTGATCAAGCGTCCGCTCGGGCCCGACGAGGGCCTGCGAGCCGATCTCGAGCGCTTCCTGGTGCAGTCGCTGCACAGCATGCAGACCGTGCGCGCCCGGCTTGCCGACGTGCTGCTGGCTCAGGGCTACCAGGACCTGAGCGGTCAGATCATTCGCAGCGTCATGAAGCTGGTGGATGAACTCGAGCAGGCGCTCGGTGACCTGGTGCGGATCGGTAACTTTCAGTCCACCGTGGCGGCGGAGCTGGATGCGGACAGCTCACGCGGCCACGGCCCCGTGGTACCCGGCATCGAGCACGGCCAGGCGGTCAACGGCCAGCAGGACGTGGATGCCATGCTTTCAGGTCTGGGGATGTAGCCGGCCCGCGGGGCCACGCTATCCATGGTCCCATGTGCGCCGCGCCGCGCCGCGCCGCGTTAGAACAACTCCAGCTCGCCCGGGGCCGAGGCCTCGCGCAGACTCTGCAGCGCCTTGAGCATCTGCTCGGCGCGCAGACCGCGCATCATGAAATCGAACAGCACGCGCTCCTCGACCATGCTGTAGCTGCCGCGCACCTCGTCCAGGATGGCGTTCCAGTCGATGCGCGTACTCGCGGCCGGATCGGTGCTCGCATCGGCTGGAATGGCCAGGCCGACGCGCACGTGCGTGAGGCGCTGGATCAGCTTGTCGTAGAACTGCAGCGCCTTGACGGCCGACTGCACCGAGGCGCGGATGGCCGTGGCCAGCTCCTTGCACGGCGCCGGCGCCGCCGCACCCGGCAGCAGCGCATCGAGCTGCTGCAGATCGGTAGCGATGGCGGCCAGGCTCTGGGCGATCTTGTCGACCTGCGCATCGCTCTCGCGCACGGCGGCATCGAGCTGGGCGACACCGAGATTGAGGAATTGGTGCAGGCCGCGCGCCACATTCAGCGCGCTGACCACCGCATCGCCATCCGCGTTCGCATCGGCCATGATCAATGGCCCCGTGCGGGGGAGCGCACCGGACCGCTTAGCACGCGCTCGAGCGTGGCCAGAAGCTGGTCGGGATGGAACGGCTTCACCATCCAGCCGGTCGCGCCGGCCTGCTTGCCCTGCTGCTTGCTCTGCGGACTGGATTCGGTCGTCAACAGCAGCAGCGGCGTCAGGTGGTAGCTCGGCAGCGCGCGCAGCTTCGCCACCAGCGTGATGCCGTCCATGCGCGGCATGTTCACATCCGCGAGCACCAGGTCGACGGCGTGCAGCCGCGCATACTCCAGCGCTTCGTCTCCGTCGGCGGCCTCGACCACTTCATAGCCCGCCGCGCGCAGCGTGACCCCCACCATGTGCCGCATCGAGGCCGAGTCATCGACCGCAAGGATTCTTTTGGACATGCGCGCCCGCTCCAGAGGTTATCGTCACACCTGCGGCGGCCCGCGACACCGGGGCCGCCGCTCGATTAGGGGTATCGGCGCGTGCCCGCCGGGACTTAACCGCCTCCGCCGGGCTTTCCGCGCAGTGAGCCGTGCGTCACAGATCCATGCCGCGGCCGCTGCGCAGCGCGCGCCGCCGTGCTAGCCGGAATCGCGCAACAGCTGCACGTTGCCGCCCGAGGCCGTGGTGTCGATGCTCAGTGCCCGCTCGGTCATGAAGCGCATGAGGTAGTGCGGTCCGCCGGCCTTGGGCCCGGTGCCCGAAAGCGCCTCGCCGCCGAAGGGCTGGGCGCCGACCACCGCGCCGATCATCGGCCGGTTGACGTAGAGGTTGCCCGCCCGCGCCCGCCGACGTACCAGCTCGATGTGCCGCGTGAGACGCGTCTGCAGGCCCATGGTCAGGCCGTAGCCGCTGGCATTGATGCTATCGATGGTGCGCTCGAGCTCGCCGGCACGCCAGGTGGCCAGGTGCAGCACGGGACCGAATATCTCCTGTCGCAGATCCTCGATCGCTCCTACCCGCACCAGCGCCGGGGCCACGAAATATCCGCCGCTGGCCCGCGCCGGCGGTGGGCAGCGATAGAGCACCCGCTCGGCGGCCGAAGCGAGGTACGACTCGACGGCATCGCGCGCGCCGGCATCAATCACCGGCCCGACGTCGGTGTCGAGCTCGCCCGGATCGCCGATGCGCAGCCTCGCCATGGCGCCGGTGAGCATGGGCAGCGCCGTCTCGAGGATGTCCTCCTGCAGGCACAGCAGCCGCAGCGCCGAACAGCGCTGCCCGGCGCTCTGGAACGCGGAGCTCATCACGTCTGCGACCGTGCGCGTCAGCAGCGCCGTGGAATCCACCACCATGGCATTGATGCCGCCCGTCTCGGCAATGAGCGGCAGCAGCGGCCGTGCCTCATCGGCCAGCAGCGCCTGCGCGATGCGCCGCGCGGTGGCATTCGAGCCGGTGAAGACCACGCCGGCGAGCGTGCGCTCGGCCAGGAGGCTCGCGCCGACGGTGTCGTCCCCGGGCAGAAACGCCGCGACCCCCGGCGGCACGCCCGCCTCGAGCAGCAGGCGCATCGCGGCGGCGGCGATCAGCGGCGTCTGCGGGGCCGGCTTGGCCATGGCGGCGTTGCCGGTAACCAGTGCGGCGGCGACCTGGCCGATGAAGATGGACAGCGGAAAATTCCATGGGCTGATGCAGGCGAAGGTACCGCGCGCGGACCAGTGCAGCTCGTTGAACTCGCCACTGGGCCCGGGCAACACAAGCGGCGCCATGAGCCGCCGGGCCTCGACGGCATAATAGCGGCAGAAGTCCACCGCCTCGCGCACTTCGGCCAGCGCGTCGGGAATATTCTTACCCGCCTCCCGTATGGCGAGGGCCATGAGCCGCTCGCGCTCGCGCTCGAGCAGATCGGCCAGACGCAGCAGGCAGTCGGCGCGTCGCTCCACGCTCTGCGCGGCCCAGGTCGGCTGTGCGCTGCGCGCGAGCTCGAAGGCCCGCGTGACCTCTGCCGGCGTGGCGGCTACCACCGTGCCAACCACGCGGCCTGCTTGGGCCGGATCGCACACCGCTGTCTCGCCGCCCTCCACGCTCTCCCCGCCGATCAGCGGGGTCGCTCGCTCGGCGTGTGCCCAGGCCTGTATCAGGCGCGAGCGCAGCGTCTGCACCTGCGCCGGATCGGAGAAGTCGATGCCGGCCGAGTTGCGTCGGTCGGGGTACAGGTGCGTGGGTGCCACGATGGCCTCGCTTGCCGCACCGGCGGTGCGTTGCAGTTGCGTCACGGGATCGAGCAGCAGGTGCTCATCGCTCAGTCGCGCGCTCGCGAGCTGATAGACGAAGCCGGCGTTGGCGCCATTCTCGAGAATACGCCGCACCAGATAGGGCAGCAGCTCGGCGTGGCCACCCACCGGCGCGTAGATGCGGCAGCGCACGGGCGCCTCGCGCATGAGGCACTCGTACAGGCCTGCCCCCATGCCGTGCAGGCGCTGAAACTCATACCCGCGCCGCCTCGAGGCCCACTGCAGCAGCGTCGCGGCGGTCAAGGCATTGTGGGTGGCGAAGGCCGGGTAGAGATTGGCGGCATCGAGCAGTCGGCGCCCGCAGGCCAGATAGCCCACATCCGTCTCGCACTTGCGTTTGTACACCGGAAACTGCGCCAGCCCGAGCGCCTGGGCACGTTGAATCTCGAGATCCCAATAGGCGCCCTTGACCAGCCGCACCGTCAGGCGCCGGCGGCTGCGGGCCGCAAGCTCCCCCGCCCAGTCGATCAGCGCCCGCGCGCGCGGCTGGTAGGCCTGCACGGCAAATCCGAACCCGTCCCAGCCCTGAAGTCCCGGATCCGCCGCCACCGCGGCGATGATCTCCAGCGACAGCTCCAGCCGCTCGTTCTCCTCGGCATCGATGGTGAGCCCGATGTTGTGCTCCCGCGCCGCGCGCGCCAGTCCGATGAGGGTGCGCGTGAGCTCGGGCACCACGTGCCCGCGCTGCAGCGGCTCGTAGCGGCAGTTCAGCGCCGAGAGCTTGACGGAAACACCGTCGTTGCGCTCGCTCGCAATGCCCGCATCGGCGCGCGCTCCCACTGCCGCGATGGCCGCGTGATAGGCGGCCAGGTAGCGCCGGGCCTCGGCGTCGGTCCGTGCGGCCTCGCCGAGCATGTCGTACGAGAAACCGAAGCCGCGCAGCTCGGGCCGCCCGGCGCGCTCGAGCGCCTGCTCGATGGTGCGGCCGAACACGAACTCGCGTCCGAGCAACTGCATCGCGCTCGCGACCCAGGGACGCAGCAAATGGGCGACCGGCGCTGCGCCGCGCCGCCGCAGCAGCGCGCGCGCGAGCATCAGGCCGCGCGTGAGCAGGTTGACGCGCAGGGAGGGCGAGGCGCCGCGATGTGCGCGCCAGTCCCCCTCGGTGAGTTTCTCGGCGATGAGACCGGCGGCCGTCGCAGCGTCCGGAATGCGCAGGTACGCCTCCGCAAGGGTCAACAGCGCGACGCCCTCGGCGCTCTGAATGCTGTATTCCTGCAGCAGGCGATCGATCCAGCGATGCGCCAGGGCAGCGCGCTGGGCGCGCAGCAGCTCCAGGGCGGTGCGCCGCACGGCCTCCGCGAGCGAGTGGCTGGGGGCCGAGACATCCGGCGACGGGGCTGGCACGCACTACCCGCCGTGCTGCGCCGCTACGGCTGCGCCGACAGGTGCGGCCAGGCCGCGCGCAGATAGAGCGCCATCGAGATCAGGGTCAGGGCCGCGGCAAGTACCGTGAGCCACTGGCCGAGCAGGTAGATCGGCAGGCCCAGCAGCGCGTGGCGGAACAGCAGCATGGTGAGCCCGACCATCTGCAAAATGGTCTTGTATTTGCCGATACGCGAAACGGCCACCGCCGTACGCTGCCCGATGCCTGCCATCCATTCCCGCAGGGCCGAGATCGCGATCTCCCGGCCGATGATCACCGCCGCGGTGAGCACCATCACCGCGCGCGGATCGCGGCTGACGATCAGCACCAGTGCCACGGCCACGATGAGCTTGTCGGCCACCGGGTCGAGGAACGCGCCGAGTCGCGTGGTCTGGCCGAGCCGGCGCGCCAGATAACCGTCGAGCGAATCGGTAATGGCCGCGGCCGCGAACACCAGCCCGGCTGCCGGATCGGTGAGGTTGTTCGGTGAGTGCTCGCCGACCAGGAACAGCAGCATGACCAGCGGGATCGCCAGGATGCGAAGCCACGTCAGGATGTTGGGCCAGTTCCAGATCATCACGCCCCCGGGTGCAGATGATCATAGATCGATCGCGCCATCGCCGCGCCGACGCCGGCGACTTTTTCCAGATCCGCGATGCCGGCCCGCATGACGCCCTGCAGACCGCCGAAGTGGGTCAGGATGGCGCGCCGCCGGGCCGGCCCGAGCCCCGGCACGGTCTCGAGCACCGATTCGCGGTAGCGCCGGGCGCGCCGCCGGCGGTGTCCGGTGATGGCAAAGCGGTGCGCCTCATCGCGCACGCGTTGGATGAAGTGCAGGGCCGGGCTGTCGGGCTCGAGCACCAGCGCGATCTCCTCGCCCGGCCGATGCAGCCGTTCCTGGCCCGGGCGCCGGTCGGCGCCCTTGGCCACGCCCACCAACACCAGGCCCTCGACCCCGGCCTCGCGCAGCGCCCGTTGGGCGGCATCGAGTTGTCCCGGGCCGCCGTCGATGAGCAGCAGATCGGGCCGCGGCCGCTCGCCGGCGGCGATCCGCACCGCGTGCCGGTGCAGCGCCTGGTGCATGGCCGCGTAGTCGTCCCCGGCCGTGACGCCCTCGATGTTGTAGCGCCGGTATTCGCGCTTGTGCGCGCCGTCGGGCCCGAACACGACGCAGGAGGCCACCGTGCCCTCCCCGGCCGTATGGCTCACGTCGAAGCACTCGATGCGCTCGGGCGCGGCCGGCAATTGCAGCACCCGCGCGAGCACCTGCAGCCCCGAGGCCGCCAGCTCCGCCTGCGCCCGCCGCATGCGCAGTGCATTGCCGGCGTTGTCCTGCGCCAGCTCGATCCATTTGGCGCCCAGTCCGCGCTGCGGCACGCGCAGCTGCAGCGGCCGGCCCAGCGCGCGCGTCAGTGCCTCCATCAGCGCCTCGCGATCGGGCAGCTCGATGTTGATCAGCACCTCGGGCGGCGGGGTCTCGCGACCGTAGTAGAGCATCAGGAAGTCGGCCAGCGTTTCAGCCGGTTCGCTGAGTGCGCTGCCGGGAAAATAGCTGGCGGTGCCGAGATTCTGGCCCTCGCGCACCGGCAGCACGCAGATCGCATACTGTCCCGGCTCCCCGGCGATGGCGATCACGTCGGTGTCACGGGGCCGCTGCGCGTTGGCGATCTGCTGCGCGCGGATTTCCTGCAGCTCACGCAGCTGATCGCGCAGCCGCGCCGCATCCTCGAACTGCAGCGCCGCGGCGGCCGCTTCCATGCGCCGCTGCAGTTCGGCGACGACCTCGCTGTTGCGGCCCTCGAGCACGCCGATCGCCGCCTCGAGATCGTGCCCGTAGCTGTCGCGGTCAATCAGCCCGACGCACGGCGCCGAACAGCGCCCGATCTGGTGCTGCAGGCACGGCCGGCTGCGGTTGGCGAAGAACGAATCGCGGCAATTGCGGATGCGAAACACCTTCTGCAGGTGCTGCAGAACTTCCTTGACGCTCGAGGCGCTCGGAAACGGACCGAACTGGCGACTGCCGCGCTGGCGCGGGCCGCGATAGAACACCAGCCGCGGAAACGGGTGGCCCGAGGGGCAGAGAATGTAGGGGAACGACTTGTCGTCGCGCAGAATGATGTTGTAGCGCGGGCGATGCGCCTTGATCAGATTGCTCTCGAGCAGCAGTGCCTCGGACTCGCTGTTGACGACCGTGACCTCGATGCGGGCGATGCGCTGCACCAGCGCCGCGACCTTCGGGGCTAGCAGGCGCGCGGCGAAGTAGCTGCCGACACGGTCGCGCAGCCGCGCCGCCTTGCCGACGTAGATCAGCTCGCCGTCGGCGGCGTACATGCGATAGACGCCCGGTCGCTGGGGCAGGGTCGCGACGTAGCCCCTGGCATCGAATTCGCGTTCGCTCATGGCGGCGCTCGCGGCGGGCCGGTCAGCGCGCAGTACGGCGCGCTGACCGGCTGCGGCGCGTACCGTGTCCTCAGGGCTGGCGTTTGCTGCGCCCGGCGATCAGCATCGCGAGCTCGAGCGCCTGCTCGTGGTTGAGCCGCGGATCGACCTGCGAGCGATAGGCGCGCTGCAGATCCGAGTCGGTCAGCCCGCGGGCCCCGCCGGTGCATTCGGTGACATCCTCGCCCGTGAGCTCGATGTGCGCCCCACCGAGGTACGAGCCCTGCTCGGCGTGGATGCGGAATGCCAGATCGAGTTCCTTGAGGATGTTCTCGAAGCGCCGTGTCTTGAAGCCGCCGGTGCTGGTCTCGGTGTTGCCGTGCATCGGGTCGCAGCACCAGAGCACGCTGTGGCCGGTGCGCTGCACCGCAGCGATCGCCGCGGGCAGCGACTTCTCGATGTCCTTGACGCCGTAGCGATGGATCAGCGTCAAGCGTCCGGGTTGATTCTGCGGATTCAGGACGGTTACCAGCTGCTGCAACCATTGATCGCTCATGGCCGCGCCGATCTTGATGCCGATGGGATTGGCAATGCCGCGGAAGTATTCCACGTGCGCACCCTCGAGCTGGGCGGTGCGCATGCCGATCCAGGGCATGTGCGTCGAGAGGTTGTACCAGCGGTTCTGGCGCGCGATGTAGCGCGTCTGCGCCTGCTCGTACAGCAGGTGCAACCCCTCGTGACTGGTGAAAAAATCCACCCGCGTGGCCTCGTGCACGCGCTTGCCGCTCAGTGACTCGAAGAAGTCCAGCGCATCGCCGACGGCGTGTGCGGTACGCTCGTAGGCCTCGCGCAGCGGTGCGTGGCGCACGAAGCCCAGATCCCAGTACTCGGGATGGTGCAGATCGGCAAAACCGCCCTCGACCAGTGCGCGCACGAAATTGAGTGTCAGCGCCGCACGCTCGTAGCCGCGCAACAGCAGTTGCGGATCGGCGCGGCGCGCCTCGGCGGTGAATTCCGGATGATTGACCAGATCACCGCGATAGGCCGGTAGCGTGATGCCGTCGCGGGTTTCGGTATCGGCCGAACGGGGCTTGGCGTACTGACCCGCCATGCGTCCGACGCGCACCACCGGACGCTTCATGCCGGAGAGCAGCACCAGGCTCATCTGCAGCAGCACCTTGAGCTGCTTGGCGATGCGGTCGGATTCGCATTCGACGAAACTTTCGGCGCAATCCCCGCCCTGCAGCAGGAAGCCCTCGCCGCGCTGCACGGCCGCCAGGCGTTCGTGCAGATTCTCGATTTCCCAGGAGACCACGATGGGCGGCAGCCGCGCCAGCTCGGCGACCACGCTCGCGAGCGCCTCGGCATCGTCGTAGCTCGGCTGCTGCGCGGCTTTGCGCCCCTGCCAGCTCGCCGGATGCCAGGAATTGCCGTCGGTGGAGCGCATGGGCCAATGCTAACATGCGCTCTTTGCCGGGAGCATGGCATGCACGACGTGCTGGTTCTGGGAGCCGGCAAGATCGGCGCACTGATTTCGGGGCTGCTGGCCGGGTCGGGCGCTTACCGGGTGCAGCTTGGGGACCTGGATGAGACCGCGGCGCTGGGCGTCGCCAGCGCGCATGCCCTGCCCAATCTTCAGCCACTGCGACTCGACGCCGCCGATCCGGCCGCGCTGCGCGCGCAATTGCGCGCACACGGTGCCGAGGCCGTGGTCTCGAGCCTGCCCTATCACTGCAATCCGGCAGTCGCCGCCGCCGCACGCGAAGCCGGCGTGCACTACTTCGACCTGACCGAGGATATCGAGGTGGCGCGGCGTGTGAGCGCGCTGGCGCGCGAGGCGCCGCAGGCATTCGTGCCTCAGTGCGGACTCGCCCCGGGCTTCATCAGCATCGCGGGCGGCGAGTTGATCCGCCATTTCGATACGCTGCGCAGCGTTCGATTGCGCGTCGGCGCGTTGCCGCAGCATCCCCACAACGTGCTCAAGTACTCGCTCACCTGGTCCACCGAAGGACTGATCAACGAATACGGCAATGCGTGCGAAGCCGTGGTCGATGGCCGCCTGGTCCAGATCCAGCCGCTGGAAGGCTGCGAGGAGATCGAGATCGATGGCACGCTGTACGAGGCGTTCAACACCTCCGGCGGCCTCGGCTCGCTGGCGCAGACCTGCGGCGCGCGCTGCGAGAGCATGGACTACAAGACCATACGCTACCCGGGGCATTGCGCGCAGATGCGGCTGCTCATGAACGATCTGAAGCTCAATCAGGATCGTGCCACACTCAAGCGCATCCTCGAGAACGCCGTGCCGCAGACGCTGCAGGACGTGGTGATCGTGTACGCCGCCGTGACCGGGCAGCAGAACGGCGAGCTGCGCGAGGAGAATTACGTCAGCAAGATCTATCCGCAGTTGATCGCCGCGCGCCTGTGGTCCGCAATCCAGGTCAGCACGGCCGCGGGAGTGTGTGCGGTGCTCGACCTGGTGCTGGCGCATCCCGAGCACCGCCGCGGACTGATCACGCAGGAGTCATTCCGCCTGCCTGAGATTCTCGCCAACCGCTTCGGCCGCCACCTCGCGGCCGGCAGCAGCAAGGACATCTCGGGTGAGGTGGTGCTCAGCGGCGTGCCGGGCCGGCAGCGGGCGCTGGGGAACTGAGCGTGAGCGCTTCCGCGGGGGCCGCAGAGCTGCTGGCGCATTTCGCCCTCCCGAGCGCCGCGGATGCGCCCGCCGGTGCCACGCTCGAGTCCTTCTGCCCCGCCGATGGCCGGCTCATCGCGCGCGTCGCCACCGGCACGGCCGCCGACTGCGACGCGGCGCTCGAGCGCGCCGTGCAGGCGGCGCATGGCTGGGCCGCGCTGCCCGCACCGGCGCGTGGTGCGCTGGTGCGCGAGCTGGCCGAGGAGCTGCGGGGCCACAAACGGCAGCTCGCCGCGCTCGTGGCGCTCGAGAACGGCAAGATCATCGCCGAGGCGCTCGGTGAGGTGCAGGAGATGATCGATATGGCCGACTTTGCCGTCGGCCAGTCACGCATGCTCTATGGCCGCACCATGCACTCCGAGCGAGCAGGACATCGCATGTACGAGCAGTGGCACCCGCTGGGCGTCGTGGGCATCGTCACCGCCTTCAACTTTCCGGTCGCCGTTTGGTCTTGGAATGCACTGCTGGCGGCGGTCTGCGGCAATGCCTGTATCTGGAAGCCATCGCCGAAGACGCCGCTGTGTGCGCTCGCCGTGCAGCGCCTGTGCGAGCGGGTGCTCGAGCGGCAGCAGGCACCGCCCATATTTCAGCTCCTCATCGATCGGGACGGTGAGCTCGGCGCCCGCCTGGCCGTCGACGCGCGCGTGGCGCTGCTGTCCTTCACCGGCTCTACCGCGGTTGGACGGCAGATAGCGCAGTCCGTGGCCGCGAGGCTCGGCAGGTCGCTGCTCGAGCTGGGCGGCAACAACGCCATCATCGTCGATGAGAGCGCCGATCTGGATCTGGCCTGCCGCGCCATCACGTTCGGCGCGCTCGGCACCGCCGGGCAGCGCTGCACCACCACGCGACGCGTGCTGGTGCACCGTACACGGCTCGAGGAGCTGCAACGGCGGCTGCTGCACGCCTACCGGCAGGCGCGCGTCGGCGATCCGCTGGACCCCGCGACGCTGGTCGGACCGCTGATCGATGCGCACGCCGTGCAGGAATTCGAGCGCGCGATCGCCGCCGCGCGCGCCGCCGGCGGCACGCTGCTCACGGGCGGCGCGCCCCTGGCGCGGCCGGGCCACTACGTCGAGCCGGCCATCGTGCTGGCGCAGAACGACTGGGACATCGTCCAGCGCGAGACCTTTGCACCCATCCTTTATCTGATCCCGATCGACTCGCTCGAACACGGCATCGAGCTGCAGAACCGCTCCGCCTACGGACTTTCCTCGGGCCTGTTCACGCAGCGCCTGGACGCCGCCGAGCTGTATCTGAGTCATGTCGGCAGCGACTGCGGCATCGCCAACGTCAACATCGGCACCTCGGGGGCCGAGATCGGCGGCGCCTTCGGCGGCGAGAAAGGCACCGGCGGCGGTCGCGAGGCCGGTTCGGATGCGTGGAAGGCCTACATGCGCCGCCAGACCAGCACCATCAACTGGAGCTCGAAGCTGCCGTTGGCCCAGGGCATCGAATTCGGTCTGCCCCCGTAGCGCCGTGACCTCGCGCCAGGCACCGCGCACGCACCGTGGCACTCAGCGTCCGGGAAGCTGCAGCTCCACGCGCGCCCCGCCCAGACCCGGTGAGCCATCGATGAAGAACTTGCCACCGTAGAGGGCTACGGTCTCGCGCACCATCGACAACCCCAGGCCGTGACCCGGGACCTGCTCATCGGCGCGTACGCCGCGCTCGAGCACGCGCGCCCGGTCGGCCGTGGCGATGCCTGCGCCGTCGTCTTCGACCACGATGGACAGCCGCAGCGGCAGCGGGCGCAACGCATCCAGGCGCGCACTGACCACGATGCGCGAGCGGCACCACTTGCAGGCGTTGTCCAGCACGTTGCCGAGCAGCTCGAGAATGTCGCCGGCGTCGCCGAGAAAACCGAGCTGCGCGGGCACGTCCAGCTCGATGCGCAGGTCCTTGTCAGCATGCACCTTGAGCATCGCCGCGCGCAGCTCGCCGACCAGCGGCAGCACGGGGGTGCTGGCCTGGCCGAGAGTGGCCCCGCCACCCGCGGCGGCGCGCTTGAGCTGGTGCTCGACGATCTGCGCCATGCGATCGATCTCCGGCTGTATGGCCGCGCGCTGCGCGGCCGCGGACTCGAGCAGCCCCAAGCTGGTGCGAATCACGGCCAGCGGCGTCTTGAGGCTGTGAGCGAGATTGCCGAGGGTGTCGCGATAGCGCGCGATGCGGTTACGTTCGGATTCGAGCAGGGCATTGAGTCCTTTGGCGACCCCGGCAAGCTCGCGCGGGTACGCCGCACCCAGACCCTGCGCGGCGCCGGCCTCCACCGCGGCGATCTCCTGCTCGAGCCGGCGCACGGGCGCGAGCGCACGGCGCATCATCCACGCCATCGTGGCCAGCAGCACCAGGAACAGCCCGCCGAACCACTCCGCCATCTGCTGGCGGAAGCGCTGCAGCTCGATGCGCTGGGGTTCGGTGCTGTCGGCCGCGGTGAACACCAGGTTCTTGGATGCCCCCGGCGCGTACTCCCACTGCAGGCCGCGGCTGAGCTCGGCGATCTGCGTGCCGTCGCGGGCGCGCCGGTAGCGGAAATCCACGCCCCCCACCGGCAGCGGCAGGCCCAGATCCAGTCCGGTGCCCCCGAGCGACGGCGAGCTCCACAGCAGTGCGCCGTCCTCTGCGCGCACGGCCGCATACAGCCCAGAGCCGGGCACATCGAGCCGCGATTCCGGGTCGAGCAAGTTCACATCGATGCCGCCGCTGCGGTTCATGTCGACCGCGGTGACCAGCCCGACGATCTGCTCGGACAGCAGCTCGCGCAGCGATGCCGTGGCGAGCTCGCGAAACACGCCATCGAGCACCGCCACGGTGAGCGCAAAGAACAGCACCAGCGGCACCGCCACGGCGAACAGCAAGCGACGGCTGACCGACGGCGGCGCGCGCGCCATCAGCGCGTCGCGGGGGCGGCGGGGGCGGATGCGGGTCCGGGTGCGCCAACGCGCGGCAGGCAGAGGCGATAGCCGCGTCCGCGCAGTGTTTCGATCGGCTTGAGGGTGTCGGTGGGGTCGAGCTTGCGCCGCAGCCGTCCGATCAGCACTTCCACCACGTTGCTGTCGCGATCGAAGTCCTGCGCGTACAGCCGCTCGGTCAACTCGGTCTTGGAGATCACCTCACCGGCGCGCAGCATGAGATGCTCCAGAATGCGGTACTCGAAGCTCGTGAGCTCCACCGGCGCGCCATGCACCGTGACCACCTGCCCACGCGTGTCGAGGTCGACCGGCCCGCAGGCCAGGTGGGCGCTGGCCCAGCCGCCGGCCCGGCGCAGCAATGCCGCCAGACGCGCCTGCACCTCGGCGAGATGGAAGGGTTTGACCACATAGTCATCCGCGCCCGCGCTCAAGCCCTCCACCTTGTCCTGCCAGCGGTCCCGCGCGGTCAGAATGAGTACGCCGTAGCTCTTGCCGCGGGCGCGCAGCTCGCGGATCAGATCCAGACCGGAGAGCTTGGGCAGCCCCACGTCGATGATCGCGACATCGATGGGGTACTCGGTCGCCGCATACAGCCCCTCCTCGCCATCGGCCGCCACGTCCACGGTGTGCCCGCCCGCCGTCAGGTCGGCCTGCAGGGCTTCGCGCAGTAACGTCTCGTCTTCGACCACCAGTACCCTCATGGTGAGCTCAGGGTACTTCGGCGCCGGTGTGCGCGTCGATGCGCACGTTCCAGACCTTGCCGCCCGCGGACAGCAGCCGGAACACGTAGAGGTGTCGGCCGTCCTGCTCGGCGTTCCAAGCGCGCACCACCCGCGCATGGTAGCGCTTCTGCACCAGGGCTTCGGCTTGGCCGGCCGAAAGCTCACGCTCGCTCTGGCCGCTCTCGGCCACCGTCACGGACACGGCCGCCACCGCCATTTCGACACTCGCCGGCCACAGCGCGCAGGCCACCATCGCACCCGCCCGCCAGCACGCGGTCAGCCTGCGGCTACCGTTTTGCGCTTCCGGCCCCCTATGAACACCTCCGTCAGCCATGCCTCAGTATGCAAAGCGGGCTCTGAACCGAGGCTGAACTGGATCAGCCGCCGGGTCAGCCCCCGTCGGGCGCCGCCTTGGCGGCACGCCAGAGCTCATCCCATTGCGCGGCCGAGAGCTCGGACAGCCCGAAGCCGGTGCGGCGGGCCTGCGACTCCATGTGCTCGAAGCGCCGTTCGAACTTCAGCGCCGATGTTCGCAGTGCGGATTCGGCGTCGACCTCGAGATGGCGCGCCCAGTTGGCGATCGTGAACAGCAGATCCCCGATCTCCTCGGCGATGGCCGCATGCGCTCCAATTGCCAGCGCCTGGTCGATTTCCGCCAGCTCCTCGTCGATCTTCGCGCGTACGCCGGCCGGTCCGTCCCAGTCGAATCCTACCCGCCGCGCCCGGCGTCCGAGCTTGGCGGCGCGCGCGAGCGCCGGCAGCGCCCGCGGCACGTCGGCCACGGCGCCCTGCAGTCCCTGTGCCGCACGCTCCTGCGCCTTCTGCGCCTCCCATGAGACGTGAAGCTGCGGCACATCCACCGCGCGCGGCTCGGCAAACACGTGCGGATGGCGGCGCACCAGCTTGGCATGAATGCCCCGGGCGACGGCGGCAAAGTCGAAGCGCCCGAGCTCCTCGGCCATGCGCGCATGGAATACCACCTGGAACAACAGGTCGCCGAGCTCATCGCGCAGCCGCGCCAGATCGGCGCGCGCGATGGCATCGGCCACCTCGTACGCCTCCTCGATCGTGAACGGGGCGATGCTCTCGAAGCTCTGCTCGCGGTCCCACGGACAGCCCGATTGCGGATCGCGCAGCGCGCGCATCAGCGCGAGCAGCGCATCGACCGCCTCCCCCGCTTCGCTCATGCGCCGTTCTCGCTCATGCCCCGCTCTGCAGAACGTCGCGCAGGTTGGCGAGAATGCCGGCGGTCGCACCCCAGATGTTGCGATCACCGAAGGGCAGCTCCCAAATCTCGAATTCCAGGCCGCGCTGGCGCCCGGGCCGCGAGCGGTAATTGTCCGCGGCGAGCGCGAAGGCGAGCGGTAGCTCGAACACCTCGGCCACCTCGCTGCTGTCGGGACGGAGCACGAAGCCCGGCTGCAGCAGCGCCACGAGGGGGGTGATGCGGTAGCCGCTGCGCACGATCTGGTCGGACAGAAACCCGAGCGGCTCGATCGCGGCCGCGCTGATACCGATCTCCTCGGCCGTCTCGCGCAGCGCTGCGGCGGCCAGATCGCGATCCCCGGTCTCCACCTGGCCGCCGGGAAAGCTGATCTGTCCGGCGTGCGAGCGCAGCGTCGGGGCCCGCACCGTCAGCAGCAGCCCCGGTGACTCGGGGTGCGCGACGATGGGCACCAGCACCGCCGCGGCGGTGAGATGCGCGGGCAGCATCGACTGCACCGCCGCGCCGGTGCCGATACGACTGCGCTCGAGGCCATGATCGGGCTCGCTCCATAGCCCGCGGCGCAGGCGCGCGCACCAGTCCGGCGGCAGCGCGGGCAGCATCGACTGCGCCGGTGCAATCACGGCGCGCCCCTAGCCCCCGCCGCCGGCGCCGCCCCCGCCCTTGAGCCCGCCGCGCGTGAGAGCGCCCGGGTCGAGCAGCTCATCGAGCCGCTCGCGCGGCAGGCCGGTCTCCCGTGCCGCCACTTCGCGGATCGGTTTGCCCTCGGCATAGGCCTGCTTGGCGATGGCGGCCCCCTTTTCGTAGCCGATGACGGGATTGAGTGCGGTGACCAGTATGGGGTTGCGCTCCAGTGCCTCGGCCAGCCGCGCGCGGTTGACCGTGAACCCGGCGATCGCGCGGTCGGCGAGCAGGTGCGAGACGTTGGCAAGCAGCCTGATGCTCTCGAGCAGATCGTAGGCAATCAGCGGGAGCATGACGTTGAGCTGGAAGTTGCCCGACTGCGCCGCGATCGTGATGGCCGCATCGTGGCCGATCACCTGCGCCGCAACCATGGCAGTGGCCTCCGGAATGACCGGGTTGACCTTGCCCGGCATGATGCTGCTGCCGGGCTGCAGCGCCGGCAGCGCAATCTCGGCCAGCCCCGCCAGCGGCCCGCTGTTCATCCAGCGCAGGTCGTTGGCAATTTTCATGAGGCTCACGGCCAGGACCTTGAGCTGGCCCGACAGCTCGACGGCCGTATCCTGCGACGACATCGATTCGAAACAGTTGCGGCTCGGCTCGAATCGTATGCCCGTCAGGGTCGCGAGTTCGCGGCAGAAGGTGGCGGCGAATTCCGGATGGGCGTTGATGCCGGTGCCCACCGCGGTGCCGCCCTGCGCCAGGCGCAGCAGCCGCGGCTCGGCCGATTGCAGCCGCGCGGATGCGTTCTCGATCTGTGTGCGCCAGCCGGACAGCTCCTGTCCGAGCGTCACGGGCATGGCATCCATGAGGTGCGTGCGGCCGGTCTTCACCACCGCTTCGAGCTCCTGCTCGCGGACCGCGATCACGACCGCGAGGTGGCGCAGCGCGGGCTGGAGCTGCTCGCGCACGAGCAGCGCCGCGCCGACGTGGATGGCGGTCGGAATGACGTCGTTGCTGCTCTGTCCCATGTTGACGTGATCGTTCGGATGCACGGCGTACCCGCCGCGCGCGGCCACGCGCGCGATCACCTCGTTGGCATTCATGTTGGTGCTCGTGCCCGAGCCGGTCTGAAAGACGTCGATGGGAAAGTGCGCATCGTATGTGCCGCCCGCCACCTCGCCGGCGGCCGCGCCGATCGCTGCGGCAAGGTCCGCGGCCAGCAGGCCGAGCCGCGCGTTCGCGGCCGCGGCGGCCTGTTTGATCAGTCCCAGGGCGCGGATGAACGCGCGCGGCAGCCGCAGACCGCTGATCGGGAAATTCTCCACCGCACGCTGAGTCTGCGCACCCCAGAGGGCATCGCCGGGAACCTCGAGTTCTCCCATGCTGTCGCGCTCCGTTCGAAACGATGGCCGGTTCATGCGCCCTTCATCCGATGCGTTATGATGTTTAGTCTACATTCGACTGCACGCCGCATTCCATGGAATTCTCCGCCCTGAACGCGCTCTCGCCCGTTGACGGCCGCTACGCTGCGGCGGTGGCGCCGCTGCGGGATTATTTCTCCGAGGCCGCGCTGATCCGCGAGCGCATCCGCGTCGAAGCCCTCTGGTTCCTCGAGCTGACCGCGCCGCCCGCGCCGTTGCTGCGCGCGCCGCTGTCCGCCGCGGTACGCACCCGCGCCGCGGCGCTCGCCGAGCAGCCCGGCGCGGAAGCCCCCGCCGCCGTCAAGCTCATCGAGGAACGCATCAATCACGACGTCAAGGCGGTGGAGTACTTCGTGCGCGAGGCGCTGGCCACGGCCGGGGCCGGCACCGCGGCGCTCGAGCTGGTGCATTTCGGCTGCACCTCCGAGGACATCAACAATCTGAGCTACGCCCGGCTGCTGCGCGCGGCCCGCGCCGCGGTGCTCCTGCCCGAGCTGGACAGGCTCGGCGAGGCGCTGCGCGCGCTCGCCGAGGAGCACGCCGCGCTGCCCATGCTCGCGCGCACGCACGGCCAGAGCGCCAGTCCGACCACATTCGGCAAGGAGATGGCCAATGTCGGCGCACGCCTGGCGCGTGCGCGGCACCGGCTCGAGGCGGTGCCGATCCTGGCCAAGTGGAACGGGGCGGTGGGCAACTTCAACGCCCATTGCAGCGCGCGCCCCGATATCGACTGGCCGCGGCTGAGCCGCGAGTTCATCGAGCGGCAGCAGCTGGTGTGCAATCCCTACAGCACCCAGATCGAGCCGCACGACTGGATCGCCGAGTATTGCGATGCCTGCGCCGCACTCAACGTCATCCTCGTCGATCTGTGTCGCGATCTGTGGGGGTACATCAGTCTCGGCTACCTGCGCCAGGGCGCGCTGGAGGGCGAGGTCGGCTCATCGACCATGCCGCACAAGATCAACCCGATCGACTTCGAGAATGCCGAGGGCAACTTCGGCATGGCGAACGCCATGCTGCGCTTCTTCGCAGACAAGCTTCCCATATCGCGCTGGCAGCGTGACCTGACCGACTCGACCGTGTTGCGCAACCTCGGCGTCGCATTGGGTCATGGCCTGATCGGCTGGAAGGCGCTGCAGCGCGGACTTGCGAAGCTCTCGCCCGATCGAACGCGCATGGCCCAGGATCTCGACGGCGCGTACGAAGTCCTCGGCGAAGCGATCCAGAGCGTGCTGCGTGCGGCCGGAGTAGCCGATGGCTACGAGCGGCTCAAGGAGTTCACGCGCGGACGTCGCATCGATGCGCCCGCGCTGGCGGCGTTCGTCGCGACGCTGCCGCTTGCGGCGTCCGAGCGCGCGCGGCTGGCGGCGTTGCGGCCGGCAGATTATGTCGGATTGGCGGCGCAACTCGCGCGCGGCTTCGCCGCGGGGCACGAGATCCGTTAGCCCGCTCACACACCGCGGCCCCGAAACGTGAAGCGGTTGGCGCTGCCCCTGCCGGGGCTGTCACTACCATCGTGCTGCGAGCAATCCTCGCGACGCGGACGATGGCGTGACCACCTCAAGGGAAAACCGGACGACCACTTCGGCACGTCTTTCGAGCTTCGGGCTCGAAGATGGACCGTTGGCCGACGCCGTGCTCGAGCAGCGTGTGCCGCCGCCCGAGACCCTGCACGTGCTCAGCACCATCGAAGAGGTGCGCACCGCTACGGAGACCGTCGCGGCCAGCGGCCAGCGGCTCATATCGATCATGACGCCGGACCTCGAACCCGAGATCTACGACCAGGCCGCATTCCTCGAGATCATCAAGCGCTTCGTGCTAGGCCGCAGTTTCGCCAAGGTCCGGGTCCTGCTGCGCGACCAGGCGCGCATGGGCAACGGCGCCAACCGCTTCATCGCCATGGCGCACCGGCTCACCAGTTATCTCGAGATCCGGCTGCGCGCGCCGCAGTATCGTGAGCTCACGGCGGCCTACTGCATCGCCGATGACCGCGCCATCGTCTACCGAGTGCGCGCGGATCGCGCCGAGGGCATCGCCGGCCTGAACAATCCGCCCATCGTCCGCCAGTACTTGCAGGAATTCGATGCCATCTGGCTGGCCAGCGCCACCGAAGAGCGCGAGGTCCGCATCGCGCGCCGCTGATTCCACGTTCGCGACCCCCGCGGGTTATCCTGGATCATGGTCTGGAAGCCCGACGTCACGGTCGCCGCGGTAATCGAACGCGAATCCAGATTCCTGCTGGTCGAGGAGCGCATCCGCGGGCGGCTGGTGTTCAACCAGCCCGCCGGGCACCTCGAGGACGGTGAGTCGCTGTTCGAGGCGGTGGTGCGCGAGGTGCTCGAGGAAACGGCCTGGATCTTCGAGCCGCAGTCGCTGCTCGGCGTGTACCTGTGGCGCAGCCCGCGCGGCCACTCGACCCTGCGATTCGCCTTCAGCGGCGCCGTCCGGGACTTCGATGCCGGGCGGGCCCTGGATCCACCCATCGTCGCGACCCATTGGCTATCGCGCAGCGAAGTGCTCGCGCGCAGCGCCGCGCTGCGCACGGCGCTGGTGCTGCGCTGTATCGACGACTACCAGCGGGGCGTGCGCCTGCCGCTCGACGCCATCGCCACGCTGCACGCGGCTCGTTGAGTCCGAGCGGCGGGCTGCCCCGCCAGCCGGTCCGGTACAATGGCCCCATGCCAGCCTCCCGCTCCGTGCGCGTCATCGTCGGCCTGTCCGGCGGGGTCGATTCCGCAGTGGCGGCATTGCTGCTGCGCGAGGCCGGCTACGAGGTCCACGGCCTCTTCATGCACAACTGGGACGCGGATGACGAGTACTGCAGCGCTGCGCAGGACTACCAGGATGCGCGCCAGGTCGCCGGTGAGCTGGGCATCGTCCTGCACCGCGTGAATTTCGCGCACGAGTACCGCCGGCAGGTGTTCCAGTATCTGCTGCAGGAATACCGCGCCGGTCGCACGCCCAACCCCGACGTGCTGTGCAACCGGGAGATCAAGTTCGGGCTGTGCCTGCGCTACGCGCTGCGCCTGGGCGCGGCCCTGTTCGCGACTGGCCACTATGCGCGGCGGCTCGATGAGGCCGATGGGCCGGCGCTCTACCAGGCGCGCGATGCGGACAAGGACCAGACCTATTTCCTGCACGCCGTGCAGCGCGCGAGCCTGGCGCGCGTGTTGTTCCCGCTGGCGGCGCTGACCAAGCCGGAAGTGCGCGAGCGCGCGCGGCGCGCCGGCTTCGCCGTGCACGACAAACCCGACAGCACCGGCATCTGTTTCATCGGCGAGCGGCCGTTCGCCGCGTTCTTGAGCCGCTTCATCGAGGCGCGCCCGGGACCGATCGAGACCCTCGATGGCCGCGTACTCGGACGACATCGGGGCCTGCATTTCTACACGCTCGGCCAGCGCGCCGGTCTTGCCATCGGCGGGGCTCGCGGCTGCGCCGCCGAGCCATGGTACGTCGCGATCAAGGAGCAGGCGCGCAACGCATTGGTAGTGGTCCAGCGGCACGAGCAGCGGCGCCTGGATGCGCGCGCCCTGGATACGGCGCGCCTGAACTGGCTCAGCGCTCCGCGACAGGGCACTTTCCTCGCCGGCGTGCGGCTGCGTCACCGCCAGCCTGAACAGGGCGCGAGCGTGGAGGTGCGCGCCGACGGCACCGCTCACGTCGAGTTCGAGCACGCGCAGCGCGCCGCCGCACCCGGACAGTTCGCCGTGTTCTACGAACGGGGCCGCTGCCTGGGTGGCGGCGCGATCGAGCGTGTGCGCCTCGAAGTCGAAGCCCGATATAATCCGGCGGCCTGAGGAGAATCCATGGACAGTTTCAAGACGCGTACCACGCTTCAATCCGGCGGGCGCGCGTACGAGATCCGCGCCCTCACGGCGCTCGATGAACGCAAGGTCGCGCGCCTGCCCTACTCGCTCAAGATCCTGCTGGAGAATCTGCTGCGCTTCGAGGACGGCACCAACGTCACGCGCGCCGACATCCAGGCGATTCTCGACTGGGACCCGTCCGCCAGGCCCTCGCACGAGATCTCCTTCACACCCGCGCGCGTGATCATGCAGGATTTCACCGGCGTGCCGGCCGTGGTCGATCTGGCGGCAATGCGCGAGGCGATGATCCGGCTGGGCGGCAATCCCGATGAGATCAACCCGCTCGCCCCTGCTGAGCTCGTGATCGACCACTCGGTGCAGGTCGACAGCTACGGCACGGCGCATTCCCTGGCCGACAACAACCGCATCGAGTTCGAGCGCAACGGGGAGCGCTATGCGTTTCTGCGCTGGGGCCAGTCCGCGTTTCGCAATTTCAGCGTGGTGCCGCCCAACACCGGCATCGTGCACCAGGTGAACCTGGAATACCTCGGCCGAGTCGTGTTCGATCGCAGCGTGGGCGACAGGCACGAGGCCTACCCCGATACCCTGGTCGGCACCGATTCGCACACCACCATGATCAACGGCCTGGGCGTACTGGGATGGGGCGTCGGCGGCATCGAGGCCGAGGCCGCCATGCTCGGCCAGCCCGTGACCATGCTGATACCGCAGGTGATCGGCTTCCGGCTCAGCGGCAGCCTCCGGCCCGGTGCCACTGCGACCGACCTGGTGCTGACCGTGACCGAAATGCTGCGCAAGAAGGGCGTGGTCGACAAGTTCGTCGAGTTCTTCGGCGACGGGCTGGCCAACCTGCCGCTCGCCGACCGCGCCACGATCGGCAACATGTCGCCCGAATTCGGCAGCACCTGCGCCATCTTCCCCATCGATGAGGAGACGGTGCGCTATTTGACGCTCTCCGGCCGGCCCGCGGCGCGCATCCGGCTGGTCGAGGACTACGCCCGCGCGCAGGGACTGTGGCGCCTGAACGGCGCCGAGCCTGCGCACTACACCGACGTGCTCGAGCTGGACCTGGATACCGTGGAGCCGAGCCTCGCGGGGCCGAGCCGGCCCCAGGATCGCGTGCCCCTGCGCCAGGCCAAGCGCATCTACGGGACACATCACGCGCGCATGGCCGAGGAACGCGCGCGCCGGAAACCGGCCGGCTCCGGCCACGCCCCCGTGAGTCTCGACGGCCGGAGCTTCGAGTTGCGCGACGGCGCCGTGCTGATCGCCGCCATCACGAGCTGCACCAACACCTCCAACCCCTACGTGCTGATGGCGGCGGGCCTGCTGGCTCGTAATGCGCACCGACTGGGCCTGCGCGCCAAGCCGTGGGTCAAGACCAGCCTCGCGCCCGGATCGCGCGTCGTGACCGATTACCTGCGCAAGGCCGCGCTGCTCGATGAGCTCTCGAGCATCGGCTTCGACCTCGTGGGCTATGGCTGCACCACCTGCATCGGCAACTCCGGTCCACTCAAGCCCGAGATCTCGGCGGCCGTCAAGGCCGCCGATCTGATCGGCTGCGCCGTACTCTCGGGCAACCGCAATTTCGACGGCCGTGTGCATCCGGAAGTGAAGATGAACTTCCTGGCCTCGCCACCGCTGGTGGTCGCCTACGCGCTGGCCGGCTCGCTCGATGTGGATCTGAACAACGAGCCGCTCGGTCTCAGCGCCGCGGGTCAGGACGTGTACCTGCGCGACATCTGGCCGCCCCCGGTGGAGGTGGCGGACACGGTGGAGCGCAACATCGATTCGGAGATGTTCCGGCGCAGCTACGCCAGCGTATTCGCGGGCGATGAACGTTGGCAGGCCATCGCGGTGCCGGCCGACAAGATCTACGCCTGGGACGCGAAGTCCACCTACGTCAAGAATCCGCCCTATTTCGACGGTATGACCATGCAGCCGGCCGTGCCGGCTGCGATCCGCGAGGCGCGCGTGCTCGCGCTGCTGGGCGACTCGGTCACCACCGACCACATCTCCCCGGCCGGCAACATCGCCCGGACCAGTCCCGCGGCGCGCTACTTGCTCGACCAGAACGTGCAGCCTGCGGATTTCAACCAGTACGGCGCGCGCCGCGGCAACCACGAGGTCATGATGCGCGGCACGTTCGCCAACATCCGGCTGCGCAACCTGCTGCTACCGGGCACCGAAGGCGGCCTGACACTGTACCTGCCCACCGGCGAGCAGATGAGCATCTACGATGCGGCCATGCGCTACAAGGCCGAGGGCACGCCGCTGATCATCATCGCCGGCAAGGAATACGGCACCGGCTCCTCGCGCGACTGGGCCGCCAAGGGCACCATGCTGCTCGGCGTGCGCGCCGTGATCGCCGAGAGCTTCGAGCGCATACATCGCTCGAACCTGATCGGCATGGGAGTGCTGCCGCTGCAGTTCGACGACGGCCAGAGCGCCGCCGCGCTCGGACTCTCCGGCCGCGAGCACTTCGAGATCAGCGGCCTCGAGGGCGGCAGCGCGAGCCGGGCGACGGTGGTGGCCACGGGCGATGCCGGCGGCAGCATCGAGTTCGAGGCGCGCGTTCGCATCGATACACCCAAGGAGCGCGAATACTTCCGTCACGGCGGCATTCTGCACTACGTGCTGCGCCAGCTCGCCGGCCAGAGCCGTGCCGCCTGATGTCGCCGGCGTCGGGCTCGCGGTCTTCGATCTCGACGGCACTGTCACGCGTCACGACACGCTCATGCCGTTCGTACTCGGCTGCCTGGCGCGCCGGCCGTGGCGGCTGCCGCGCCTGCTGCTCGTGCCGCCGCTGGCGCTGCACTACCTGATTCATCGCGACCGCGGCCGCTTCAAGGGGGCTCTGATCCGCGCGACGCTCGGCGGCCTGACGCGCGCAGCGCTCGAGCGCTGCGCCGGTCGCTTGGTGCCCCGGGTGCTGCGCCGTGGTGTGTACGCCGAGGCCCTCGAGGCGATTGCCGCGCATCGTCGGCACGGCGACCGGCTGCTGCTGCTGTCGGCCAGCGTCGATCTGTACGTGCCGCTGCTGGCACAGGCCCTGGGCATCGAGCAGACCATCTGCACCAGGGTGCGCTGGCGTAGCGACGGTCGCCTCGACGGGCGGCTCGCCACGGCCAACTGCCGCGGCGAGGAGAAGCGTCGCTGTCTGCAGGCGCTGCTCGCGCGCGAGCCCGCGGCCCGCGTCACTGCCTATGGCAACGACGCCGCAGACCTGCCGCACCTGCGCCTGGCGCACGAAGGCTACCTCGTCAATGCGTCCCCGCGGCTGCCGGCGCCCGACGCCACCATACGCGCGCTGCACTGGTCGCGCCGCGCGTGAGCGGCAGCCGCTACATCGAGGTCCGCACTTCCCACAGCTCCGGAAACAGTCGCAGCCGCAGCGCCTTGGCCAGATAACTCACGCCCGCAGTCCCGCCCGTGCCGGGCTTGTAGCCGATGATACGTTCCACCGTCTTCATGTGCTGGAAGCGCCAGAGCTGGAAGCGGTGATCGAGATCCACCAGTCGCTCCGCCAGCTCGTACAGGTCCCAGTCCTTGGCGGCATTGTGGTACACGGCCAGCCAGGCGGCAGTCACCTGCTTGGAAGCGACATAGGGCTGCGTGAAATCGCGCGCCAGTGCGACCGCGGGCACACCGTAGCCGCGCTGCGAGAGCAGGCGCAGCACTTCGTCGTACAGGCTCGGGGCGGCCAGCGCGCGTCGCAGCGTCTGATAGCCGGCCTCATCGTGCCGGTGCACCTCGATGGTCTCGGCATTCTTGTTGCCGAGCGTGAACTCGAGCAGCCGGTACTGGATGGACTGAAACCCCGAGGATCGGCCGAGCAGATTGCGGAACGAGGAATAGTCCGCCGGCGTCATGGTCGAGAGCACCTCCCAGACCGCGAGCAGCTGCTGCTGTACGCGCCCCACGCGCTCGAGCATCTTGAAGGACGGGCCGAGCTGGTCGCGCCGCACGCACTCGATCACGGCCTGCAGCTCGTGCAGCATCAGCCGCATCCACAGTTCCGAGACCTGGTGCACGATGATGAACAGCATCTCGTCGTGCTCGGCCGAGAGCGGGCGCTGCGCCTCGAGCAGCCGGTCGAGCTGCAGGTAGCCGCCGTAGGACAGCGAGCTGCCGAGGTCCCAGTGCACTGCCTCATCGGACAGATCGACGCGCGTGGCAGCGTCGGCGCCGGAGGGCGGGGGCGAATCGGGGGGCTCCGCTGCCGCCCCACTCATCGGAACATCCACGACGGTACGCGCCGCCAGCCCTGCAACAGCTCGCGATCGAGCGCCTTCCAGGCCGGCTCCTGCCGCGACACATCGGCCCAGAAGCACGCCGAGTGATTCATGTGCCGCAGGTGCGCGAGCTCGTGGATCATGAGATAGCGCAGCACCTCGGGCGTCTGAAACAGCAGGCACACGTTCAGGCTGATGGTGCCGCGCCGCGAACAGCTTCCCCAGCGGGTGCGCTGGCAGCGCACCTGCAGGCGCGCGGGCTCGACGCCCATCTGCGTGCCCAGGGCTCGCAGCGGTGCCTCGAAGCAGCGCAAAGCGCGCTGCGCCAGCCACGCCACCAGCGTCCGGCGCAGCTGCGACAGATCGGCGAGTGGGCCCTGCAACTGCAGCTCGCCGCCCGGAATCTCGCGCACACGCACCCGGCCCGCGCCTGCGTGACTGCTGGCGGTGCTGCCGGCGCCGGTGAATCGCCAGTGCTCACCGACCGCCGACAGATCCAGCGCCGGCGGCGGCAACGGCCAGTGCAGCGGCAGCGCCGAGCGCCGCCGCTGGCGCTCGATCCATTCGCGGTGCTCGCTGACGAAGGCGCTGACCCGCTGCGGCGAGGTGCGCGGTGGCACCACGATCTCGACTCCGCCATGGCGGAACACGCGAACACTCAGGCGCCGCGCGCGCGCGCTCTGTCGCACCGACCAGCTATGCTCGCTGCTGTCTGCGTCCCAGAACGATAATTGCTGCAGTTTGAGATCGGCGTCGGTCAAGGGTGTGGGGTCTAAATCCGGCGATGCCGCTGAAGTGCATCATATCAGGCATCGCCATTTCAGATGAGAGTCCGCGCATGCAATGGATAGACATAGGCGCCAACCTGACGCACCAGAGTTTCGATGCCGACCGCGACGCGGTGATTGCGCGCGCGCATGCGGCCGGTGTGGTGCAGATGCTGATCACGGGTGCAACGCTTGCCGGCAGCGCCGCTGCGGTGCAGTTGGCGCGCGCGCATCCGGGCCGGCTGTTCGCCACCGCCGGCGTGCACCCGCATCACGCCTCGCAGCTGCGCGTCGAGGATCTGCCGGCGCTGCGCGAGCTGCTCGCGCTGCCCGAAGTGGTCGCGGCCGGCGAATGCGGCCTGGACTTCCATCGCAACTACTCCCCGCGCGACGCGCAGCTTCGCGCCTTCGAATGGCAGCTGGAGCTGGCGGCCGGATGCGGCAAGCCCCTCTTCCTGCACCAGCGCGACGCGCACGCCGATTTTGTTGCGGTGCTGCGCCAGCACCGCACGGCCGCGCGCCGCGCGGTCGCGCATTGCTTCACGGGCACGGCCGCGGAGCTCGAGGACTGCCTGGCGCTCGATCTGTCGATCGGCATCACCGGCTGGATCTGCGACGAGCGGCGCGGCGCGCATCTGCGAGAGCTCGTGACCCGCATACCGCGGCAGCGCCTGCTGGTGGAGACCGACGCCCCGTATCTGCTGCCGCGGGATCTGCGGCAGCGGCCGACGTCACGGCGCAACGAACCCATGTACCTGCCGCACATCGGCGCAGTCGTGGCCGCCGCGCGCGCGGAGAGCGCTGCGGACTGCGCAGCTCACACCAGCGCGCACGCACGCGCTCTGTTCGGGCTGGCCCCGGCTCTTTAGATCGCGGCCTTGGGCGCGGCGAGCTGGCTCGGCGCCACGGATTTCCGTATGGCCGACCAGGCCGGCATCCAGCGCTCGAGCAGCGTGCGCATGGTCTCGCGGTCGGAGACCGGGAACTCGGAGGGCATTGAATCGAGCATCAGCGTGTGCCGCGGCAGCCCCTTGGGAAAGCGGCCACGGCTCGTGAACACGATGCGGCCGTCCACCGGCACTCCCTGCGCCAGGGCGCGCACGGCCGCAATCCGGTCATACAGTCCGGTCTGGGGATTGACGAAGGTGAAGCGCTGGGCCCGGTGCATGACGGTCCAGGCGCTCATCTGATCGCCGCCGAAGATGTTG
>DATDHV010000091.1:0-6800 GCA_036521395.1 Steroidobacteraceae bacterium
GCCCCCTCGGGAGCCTCATCGTCCGGCGCCCCCGCCACGCAGGCCCCGGTGGTCGCGGCAGGGGCCGCCGACCTGACGGCCGCGGCCGTCACGCAGCAGGAAAGTGCCGATCGCGGCGCCCCGGCCGACAGCGGCGAGGCGGCGCTCGAGCGCATCGCGGCGCTCCCGGCCGAGGGCGAGCTGCCGGCCGGCAAGTGGATAGCGGGCACCAACTACAAGGTGATCTCCCCGGCCCAACCCACCAACGTGGCCCCGGGCAAGGTCGAAGTAATCGAGATGTTCTGGTACGGCTGCCCGCACTGCTACGGACTCGATCCGGTGCTCGAGAGCTGGCGCAAGAACAAGCCCGATTACATCCAGTTCGTGCGCGTGCCGGTCATGTGGGATCCGGTGCACCGCGCGCACGCGCGTCTCTTCTATACGCTGCAGGTGCTCGGCAAGCTCGATGCGCTGCACTCCAAGGTCTTCGAGACCATCCATCAGGATCACAACACGCTGTTCGTTTCCGGCGATCCGCTGGCCACGCAGCGCGCGCAGCTCAAGTTCGCCACCGACAATGGCATCAGCGCGGCCGATTTTCTGAAGGCCTACAACTCCATCAATGTGCAGAGCAAGCTGCAGGAAGCCGACGACCTGGGGCGCCGTTACGCCATCGATGCCGTGCCCACGTTCGTGATTGCCGGCAAGTACGAGACCGACATGGGGCAGGCGGGCGGCGAGAGCAATCTGCTGCAGCTCATCGACGACCTGGCGGCCAGCGAAAAGCGGCATTGAGCCGCGGCACTGCGCGGCCCGGTCACCCTGTAACGCTGCGCGCCGGCGGCCGGTCTGGCTGTCGGCCGGGGCGCCTTGCCGGTGGAGTGACCAGGCCGTGACCAAACGCGATCGAGCGGCACGTCGGCGATCGGATAAGATTTCGAGTACGCGCCCGTAGCTCAGCTGGATAGAGTACTGCCCTCCGAAGGCAGGGGTCGTGGGTTCGAATCCCGCCGGGCGCGCACCTTCTCAAAAATATCCGGATTACGACTTCCAAGCCCACCGTGTCACTGCGTGGATGCCGTTGACGCCGCTTGCGCTCAGGGCCTGGCCGCCGGTTGTGTGCCTGGAAAATATTCGGTGTGAGTCTCACCGGTGCGGCCGTAATAGAGCACCCTTCGGCCGGGGAAGGAGACCATATAGCCGGCGCAACCCGCCCCGGCCACCTTGGCGCAGAAGCCCTTATAGGTGTAGCCCGGCACCAGCGCCTGAGCCTCGCCGATCGCCTCCTTCACCACTGCGGCGTCAAAGCGTTCGGCGACCGGCACGGGGGTCCGGTTGGCCTCAAGTTCGATCGCCTCGCCAGCCGGCAGGTAATAGATGGCAGTGGCGCGGCGCAGATCAACGGTGTAGCCGTCGACGCCGGCCCGTGTCAACGCGCCGACGATCTGCGGGAAGCTCATGGCGCCCGATTCAGCGCCCTCCAGGCAGGAGCGGGCCACGTCTTTCCAGTTCGTGCTCATGCGGTTGTCCTCTGCGGTGCGATAAAGGGGGCGTCCGTCATCAATCGACGGGCAAGGATTTGAGACTGCGCTTCTCGACGATTCCCCGCAGGATGCGCAGCAGCGCCGTGCGGTCCTTCGGCGCCAGGTGATCGAAGAATTCAGCATCATTGACATCGGCCAGCGCCGCCAGTTTGGGGACCATGGTGCGGCCGGATGGCGTGAGTGAGAGCGTCTGGGCCCGCCCGTCTTCCGGGTCCGCGGCGCGCGCCAGCAGCGACTTGGCGATCAGTCGCTCGGCCAGCTTGCTGACGGCGCCCCGAGTCATGCCCATGCACTCGGCCAGGCGGCTTGGCGCCATGGCTTTCATCTCCAGCAATTGACGCATCAGCACCCATTCCGCGACGGTCACGCCATGTATCTCCACCTTGCGGGCGAAGGACTGCGAGACATGATTGGAGACGTAGCGCAGCCAGTACCCGAGATGGCTGGTAAGTACCGAAGCGCGTTGGGTCGACGGCACAGTGACCTCAGTGGTTGACTAGGAAACTATCACGAGACAGTTTCCTAGTCAACTATCATCAGGCCCGGTCGGCCATGCCGGGATGCCCTGTCGGGGGCGCACATTTAATAAAATCACGTAGCTGCTGTTTCCCGGAATAAACGGGCCAGCGTAGGAGTCTTATATTCGTGCCGGGACATCGCTGATGGACGAAACGCGGGGCAGATTCGAAGCGCAGGTGCTGCCGCACCTGGACGCCGCGTATCGCTATGCGCGCTGGCTCGCCCGCTCTTCGAACGACGCGGATGACATCGTCCAGGAGGCGACTTTGCGCGCCTATCGGAGCTTTCAGGACCTGCACGCGGCGGACGGGAGGGCCTGGCTGCTCAGTATCGTCAGAAACTGCTACCTGACGGCGATGAAGCAGCGGCAGCGCCGCAATCTTGTATCGCTGCCGGAGGAGGATGGCGATCACGGCCGCGTGCTGGTTGCTGCAACGCAAGGCCCGGAAAACGCTGCCATGGAGCGCGATACGCAGCGCATGCTGCAACGGCTGCTGGCCGCGCTGCCCGAGGAACACCGCGAGGTGCTGGTCTTGAGGGAAATCGAGGACATGGGGTATCGCGAGATCGCGCAGGTCACGGGCCTGCGCATCGGTACGGTGATGTCCCGGCTGGCCCGCGCGCGCGCGGCGCTGCGCACGCAGTGTCTGCAACAAGGCCTGAGGAGCAAGTGATGGGATGCGCCGAATCGCTGCAGGTACAGGCGTATTTCGATGGCGAAACCGATGCGGCGGGCACGGCTGCTATCGAGCGGCATCTGGAAACCTGCGCCGAATGTCGGGTCTTGCTTAAGGAACTCGAACAGGGGCGCGCCCTGATACGCAGCAACGTGAAACCACTCACCGCGCCCATGTCGCTTCGTGGACGGATCATGGATGCCTTGGGCCAGGAAGCTCTGAACCCGCCACTCATTCCATCGCGTAGAGCCCGCGCGCGGCCCTTCTGGATCGGCGTGCTCAGCGGCGTCGGTGGCAGTGCCGTGGCCGCAGCACTGGCCATGCTGATCATCGCGCCCATCCGCAATAATCGGCTGGAAAATGAGCTCGTGGCGGAACACACGCTCGCGCTGATGTCATCGCATCTGATCGATGTGGTCTCCACCGATCAGCACACCGTCAAACCCTGGTTTGCCGGGCGTGTCGACATTTCCCCGGTCGTGGCGGACTTCGCCTCGCAGGGATATCGCCTGGTGGGCGGGCGGGTCGATGATCTGGGCCGGCGGCGCGCGGCCGTGGTGGTGTACCGGCACGGCGCGCATGTCATCAATGTATTCAGCTGGGCCATCACATCGGGGCGAGTACCGCCGGACACGACGCGCAACGGCTATCACCTGGCCTTCTGGAAAGCCGGCAATCTGGGCTACTGCGCGGTCTCTGATACCGCCTGGGGTGAACTGCAGACCCTGGTGAACCTGCTGCGGGAACAGGGCGCCCGTGACGTGCCGCCCTGAGGCTTGCGTGACCCGGGAATAAACTGATCCGCTCCCGAGTCTGTACTCCCGGTACGCAATCGAGGAGACAGACATGACCGATGATGCAGCACTGCCGGGCCGCCGCGAGGCTTTGAAATGCATGGCCTATGGCGGGGTGGGCACCCTGTTCGCATTGTCCGGCGGGGTGTTGACGCCGATCGATTTGGCGGCCGCCGCGGATGGCGCGGATGGCGCGGCGCGGATCGGCAAGCCGCTGTTCGTACAGATCAGCGACACCCACATCGGCTTCGCCAAGGACGCCAATCCGGACGTCAACGGCACCCTGAACCGCGCCATCGATCTGGTGAATGCCATGGCCGAGCAGCCGGCGCTGATCATCCACACCGGAGACATCACCCATTTGTCCAAGGCGCCGGAATTCGATCTGGCGCAGCAACTTCTGTCACGGCTGCGAACCACCGAATTGCACACGACGCCCGGGGAACACGATACCGTCGACCCGACCGTCAGTGAGTACTTTGCGCGCTTTGGCAAGGCCTCACAAAACCGCGGCTACTACAGCTTCGATCATGCCGGTGTGCATTTCGTCGCGCTGATCAATGTCCTGAATTTCAAGGCCGGAGGCCTGGGCTCTCTGGGCCCGGAGCAGCTGGCCTGGGTGAGCCTGGATCTCAAGGCGCGCTCTTCGAGCACGCCGATCGTGGTGTTCGCCCATATGCCGCTGTGGAGCATCTATGAGCCCTGGGGCTGGGGCACGGCGGATGCGGATATTCTGCTGCAGCAGCTGCGGCGCTTCGGCTCCGTCACCGTCCTCAATGGACATATCCACCAGATCGTGCAGAAGGTCGAGGGCAATGTAACCTTTCACACGGCCCGTTCGACCGCCTATCCACAACCGGTAGCCGGCACAGCCGCGGGCCCCGGACCTCTCAAGGTTCCCGCGGACCAGCTGTCCGCCATGCTGGGGGTGACGAAGGTTTCGCAGGTGCGGCATCCGCGATCCCTGGCGCTGCGCGATGCCACACTATGAGGCGGTCAGCGACGTTCGGCAGGCGTGCGGGAGTGAGCCTGATGGCACTGTGGTTGCTGTCCACGGCGGCACGGGCGGATGCGCCATCCGACGGCGTGCTGATCCTCATCAAGAACTTCATGTTCAGCCCCATGGAGGTCAAGACCGCGGTCGGTGTTCCCGTGACGTGGGTCAATGAGGATGATGAGCCGCACACGGTTGTCAGTGTTGCGGGACTGTTTCGTTCGGGTGCTCTGGATACCGGCATGCGCTACACGTTCACGTTCGACAAACCCGGGACGTACCGTGTCATCTGCTCCATTCATCCGCAGATGACCGCCACGATCATTGTCCAGTGACGTCTCGTTAGCGCCTCCGATTGCGTTAGGCACCGATCTCGCTTCAAATTGTCGATCTCGCGTCGGGATCGCCTCTCCACCGAACCCCTGGAGCTTTGAAGATGAGCAGCTCACCCGATTACACGCCGCCGAAGGTCTGGACCTGGCACAAGCCCAATGGCGGCCAGTTCGCCAACATCAACCGCCCCGTCGCCGGGCCCACGCACGACAAGGAATTGCCGGTCGGCCGCCATCCCCTGCAGCTCTACTCGCAAGGGACGCCGAACGGCGTCAAGGTAACGGTGATGCTCGAGGAATTGCTGGCCCGGGGACTGCGCGATGCCGAGTACGACGCCTGGCTGATCAGGATCGGTGATGGCGAGCAGTTCGGCAGCGGCTTCGTGGCGGTGAATCCCAATTCCAAGATACCGGCGCTGTTGGATCGCGGCGGGGCGAAGCCCATCCGGATCTTCGAGTCCGGCGCGATTCTCATGTATCTGGCGGAGAAGTTCGGGGCCTTCCTGCCCAGCGCGGGCGGTGCGCGCGCCGAATGCCTGTCATGGCTGTTCTGGCAGGTGGGCAGCGCGCCTTTTGTGGGTGGAGGATTCGGTCACTTCTACGCCTACGCGCCCACGAAGATCGAATACGCCATCGATCGGTTCAGCATGGAGGTGAAGCGGCAACTCGACGTGCTCGACCGCCGTCTCGCAGAGGTCGAATACGTGGCGGGCGGCGAGTACACCATCGCCGATATCGCCATCTGGCCCTGGTATGGCGGCCTGGCAAAGGGTTGGGCGTACGACGCGGCCGAGTTTCTTCAGGTTCAGGAATACCGCAACGTTCAACGCTGGGCCGACGCAATCGCCCAGCGGCCGGCAGCGCAGCGCGGGCGAATGGTCAACCGTGTCAGTGGCGAGCCCTCGAGTCAATTGCGCGAGCGCCACGACGCCGGCGATTTTGCAACCAGGACGCAGGACAGGCTGGCGAAGGGCGGAGCCACTTAAGCGGGCGCGCGCCCGGTCGAGGAAGCCCGCAGTCGTGTCGCCACCGGCAACCGAGGAAGCCGCCTCCGGCCGGCTTCCGATCATGATCCCGCTGGTGGTCGCCATGGCTTTCCTGATGGAACAGCTCGATTCCACCATCATCACCACGGCGGTCCCGGCCATTGCGCGCAGCCTCAGGGTGGCGCCGGTCCAGATGAGTCTTGCCGTCGCCGCCTACGTGTTGGCGGTGGCTGTCTTCATCCCGGTGAGCGGCTGGCTCGCCGACCGGTTTGGCGCCCGCCGCATTTTCGTTTCGGCGCTGGTCGTGTTCACCGCGGCATCGGCCCTGTGCGGCATGGCGCAGAATTTTTGGATGCTGGTGGCGACACGCATTCTGCAGGGTTTGGGCGGCGCCATGATGACGCCGGTGGGGCGCCTCATCCTGTTGCGCAGTTTTCCCCGCCGCGAATTGATGACGGCAATGACCTATGTGACGCTGCCCGCCATCATCGGGCCGGTCATCGGGCCATTGCTCGGCGGTGTCCTGACCACCTACCTGTCCTGGCGGTGGATATTCTATGTCAACCTGCCATTCGGACTGTTGGGCATTCTGCTGGCGCTGCGATTCGTCGGCGATACTCGCGAATCATCGGCCGGCAGATTCGATTTTCCCGGCTTCCTGATGGTGGGATCCGGTCTGGGCCTGCTGCAGTTCAGCTTGGAGAATGTCAGCCGGCCACTGATTTCCATTCCGACGATCGCGGGCACACTCCTCGGCGCGATGATCTTGCTCGCGGCCTTCTGTCTGTATGCGCGGCATGCGGTCGCGCCCGTCGTCGATCTCGGACTTTTTCGCCTGCGATCCTTCCGCATCGGCACGCTCGCCGGAGGCATTTGCCGCGTGGCGATGAACGCTGTGCCCTTCCTGCTGCCCTTGATGCTGCAGGTCGGGTTCGGCATGTCGCCCATCGCCTCCGGATCGATCACGTTCGTGAG
>DATDHV010000092.1:0-3267 GCA_036521395.1 Steroidobacteraceae bacterium
TCGATCAGATGCTCGGGAATCCAGGCATAGCCGAGGCCGGCTTCGATCATGGCCAGCGAGGCCTCCGGACTGCTGACCGTGCAGCGCCGCTCGGCGCCGAGCCAGCCCTCATCCCGCGGCGCGCGCCTGCCGGAGTCGCGCACCACGATCTGCAGGTGGCGCACGAGATCGTCCACCGTGAGGGGCCGCTGCAGCTCGAACAGCGGGTGGTCGCGGTGGGCCACCGCCACGAAGGTCACATTCATGAGAAATTCACCCAGATATCCCGCCGGCACGCGGCTGGTCACCACCACATCCGCGCCACCCTCGGCGATGACCTCCTCGGCCCCGGACAGCACGGCATCGGACAGCTCGATCTGCGTATTGGGGCACAGGCCCCGCAGCTCGCCGAGAATGCCGAGCAGCCGGGCACGCGGGAAGGCAGCGTCCACCACCAGCCGCAGCTCGCTCTCCCAGCCGCGCTCCAGGCTGCGCGCCAGCAGCTCGAGAGTGTCCAGGTCGCGCAGCAGCGGCCGCACGCGCTGCAACAGGGTCTGGCCCACGCTCGTCAGCACGGCCCTGCGCCCCTCCATGGCCAGCAGCGGGACGTTCAGCGCAGCCTGCAGGCGCGCGAGCGCATAGCTCACCGCCGACTGGCTGCGATGCAGGGCGGTGGCCGCCGCGGCAAACCCGCCTCGATCGACGACAGCGGCCAGCACGGCCCACTGCTCCAGCGAGGTCCTGGACATGGAATATATTCACTATTTAGATCGATTGGAGCCGAATATTGCGCTTTTTAATTCGATGTGGCCAGGTTACGGTACCGGTCGGAGGTACCCATGAACCCGATCTCTTCGCCGACCCAGACACCGCCCGAGGCCCGGATTCGTCGCAGCCATGAGCGCGGCTTCGCCGACCACGGCTGGCTCAAGTCCTTCCACTCCTTCTCGTTCGCGGACTACTTCGACCCGCAGCATGTCGAGTTCGGAGCGCTGCGCGTGATCAACGAGGATCGCGTGCACGGCGGCGAGGGCTTCGGCACGCACGGCCACCGCGACATGGAGATCATCAGCTACGTGCTCTCCGGGGCGCTGGCACACCGCGACTCGATGGGCAACGGCTCGACGCTGCGGCCCGGCGACGTGCAGCGCATGAGCGCGGGGTCGGGAGTGCGGCACAGCGAGTTCAACCCCTCGCCCGGCGAGCCGGTGCATTTCCTGCAGATCTGGATCACGCCGGCGGTGGCGGGCATCGCGCCGAGCTATGAGGAAAAGCGCTTCGACACGCCCGAGAAGCGCGGTCGCTTGTGCCTGATCGCCTCCCCGGACCGTCAGGATGGCTCGCTGCTGATCCACCAGGATGCGCGCGTTTACGCCGGGCTGTTCGATGGGGTCGAGCGCGCCACGCTGCCGCTGGCCGCCGGCCGGCGCCTGTACGTGCACGTGGCGCGCGGCGCGATCGGCGCCAACGGCGCGACGCTGGAGGCGGGTGATGCGCTTGCGTCCACGACCTCGAGGGCGCTGAGCCTCGCAGCCGGGCGCGATGCCGAGGTGCTGGTGTTCGACCTGCCCGGGACCGACCCGCGCCAGGCCGCCGCGTGATCAGGCATCACCGGCGCGCAGCAACCGCTCGAGCTCGGGCACGACCTGGAACAGGTCGCCGATGAGGCCGATGTCGGCGACCTCGAAGATCGGCGCCTCGCTGTCCTTGTTGATGGCGACGATGGTGCGCGCGTCCTTGATGCCGGTCAGGTGCTGGATGGCGCCCGAGATGCCCAGTGCCACGTACAGCTCCGGCGCGATGATCTTGCCGGTCTGCCCCACCTGCAGCTCGTTCGGCACGTAGCCGGCATCGACCGCGGCGCGTGAGGCCCCGACGGCGGCGCCGAGCGCATCGGCCAGGCCGTAGAGCAGTTTGAAATTCTCCGCACTCGCGAGTGCCCGGCCGCCCGAGACCACGCGCGTGGCACTCTGCAGATCCGGTCGGCCGGCCGCTGCCTGCGTGCGCGAGATGAAGCGCGTGTGCGCCGGCAGCACCGCCTCCACCTGCGCCGCCTCGATGGTCGCATGGCCGCCGCCCGCCGCGGGCTGGAACGAGGCGGTACGCACGGTGGCGACCACGATGTCCCCGGCCGGGACCTCGACCGTGACCAGGGCATTGCCGGCATACACCGGACGCACGAAGCGATGGGAGGACTCCACGGCCATGAGATCGCTGATCTGCCCCACGTCCAGCAGTGCCGCCACGCGCGGCATCAGATCCTTGCCGTAGGTCGTCGATGGCCCCAGGACGTGACTATAGCCCTTGGCCAGCGCCGCGATTTGCGGCGCAAAGATGGCCGCCAGCGGCTCGCGGTTTTCCGGCCGCTCGAGCGTCAGTACGCGACGCACGCCCTGCAGCGTGGCCGCCTCGGCCGCCGCCGGCGCGGCATCCGCGGCCAGCACCACGATGTCGATGGTCCCTTCTCCGAGCGAGCGAGCGCAGCTCACGCACTTGGCGGTGCTCTGGTTCAAGCGGCCGGCCTGCTCCGCCACCACGAGCACCTGCAGCATCAGAGCACCCCGCGCTGCCTGAGGGCACCAATCAGCTCGGCAGCGCTCTTGACCATGATGCCGCGTGAGCGCACCGGCGGCGGCGCGTACTTGAGCACACGGGCACCGGCGAGCGCCTGCACGCCGAGCGCGGCCAGGGTCAGCACCTCGAGCGGCTTTTTCTTGGCTTTCATGATGTCGGGCAGCTTGATGTAGCGCGGCTCGTTCAACCGCAGATCCGTCGTCACCACCGCGGGCAGATCGATCTCGAGGGTCTCGATGCCCGCATCGACCTCGCGGCTCACCCGCGCGCGGTTGCCCTCGAGCTCGAGCTTGGAGGCGAAGGTGGCCTGCGGCCGGTCCCACAGCGCGGCGAGCATCTGGCCGGTCTGGCCGTTGTCGTCATCGATCGCCTGTTTGCCCAGGATCACGAGCAATGGTTGATGCTGCTGTACCAGCTTCAGGAATACGCGCGCCGCGGTCAGCGGCGACACGGGGGCGTCGACCTGGACCAGCACGGCGCGGTCGGCGCCCATCGCCAGCGCGCTGCGAAGCTGCTGCTGCGCCTCGGTCGGACCGATGCCGATCGCGATCACCTCGCCGGCAACGCCGCGCTCCTTGAGCCGCAGCGCCTCCTCGAGCGCGATTTCATCGAACGGGTTGATGCTCATCTTGACCCCGTCCGTGACGACGCCGCTTCCATCCGGCTTGACGCGCACGCGCACGCTAAAGTCGATGACGCGCTTGATGCCGACCA
>DATDHV010000093.1:0-11716 GCA_036521395.1 Steroidobacteraceae bacterium
TCGCGGCCCGACTCCAGGCGCACCAGGAACACCGACATCTCTCCCAGGTACGCGATCTCGCGTATGACCCCCTGGGCCCAGTTGTCGGCGGCCGCCGGCCGTTGACGCGACAGGCTGATCTTCTCCGGCCGCACCGCCACCCACAGCGATGCATCCGGCGGCGCGCTGATGCCGTGGTCGACCAGCACGCTCGCAGGCAGCTCGGCGCATCGGATGCGCACGTAATCCGGCTGGTCCTCGATCAGTCGGCCGTCGAACAGGTTCACCGAGCCGATGAAGTCGGCGACGAAGCGCGTCGCCGGAAATTCATAGATCTGCCGCGGTGCCCCGATCTGCACGATCTGTCCGTGGTTCATGACGCCGATGCGGCTCGCCAGTGTCATGGCCTCCTCCTGGTCGTGGGTCACTACGACGAAGGTGACGCCGAGCTGCTGCTGAATGTTGATTAGCTCGAACTGCGTATGCTCGCGCAGCTTGCGATCGAGGGCGCCGAGCGGCTCATCGAGTAGCAGCAGCTTCGGCCGCTTGACCAGTGCGCGGGCGAGCGCGACGCGCTGGCGCTGGCCGCCCGAAAGCTGGTGGGGCTTGCGTTTGAGATACGCCCCCAGCCTGACGATGTCGAGCATCTCGGCCACGCGGCGGCGGATTTCCGCCCTTCCCACGCGCTCCTGCTCCAGGCCGAAGGCGACATTGCGCTCCACCGTCATGTGCGGGAACAGCGCGTAGGACTGGAACATCATGTTGACGGGTCGCTGGTATGGGGGCACGGCGGCAAGGTCCTGGCCCTCGATCAGCACGCGGCCGGCGCTCGGAGTCTCGAAGCCCGCCAGCAGTCGCAGCAGCGTGGTCTTGCCGCAGCCCGAGGCGCCGAGCAGACAGAAGATCTCGCCCCGCTCGACCTGCAGCGAAACGTTGTCGACCGCTACGAAATCGCCGAAGCGCTTGCTGACCTGCGAGATCTCGACATAGGCGGCCATCATCGTCCGGTCTTGAAGCGCGTCCAGGTGCGGTTGAGCTCGCGCGTATAGGCGAGGCTGTGGGCGGCATTCGGGACCATGTGGGAGCGTTGCGCCTCCGAGGGATAGATGCCGCGATCCTCGCGCACCAGCGGGTCCACGAGCGCGTAGGCCGCCGCGTTGCTGGTCGCGTAGTGCGCCAGCGTGGAATTCTTCGCCGCTACGTCGGGCCGCAGCAGATAGTTGATGAACAGGTGGGCATTCTTCGGGTGCGGTGCGTCGGCCGGGATGGCCAGCATGTCGAAGAACATGATGGCGCCCTCGCGCGGGATGTCGTAGCGGACCTGTGCATCCTTGCCGTTCTCGCGCGCACGCGCACGGGCCTGGCCCACGTCGCCGCTCCACCCCAGCGCCAGGCATAGATCACCGTTGGCCAGATCCTCGATGTAGCGCGAGGAGTTGATGTAGCGGATGTAGGGCCGGATCGACAGCAGCACGCGCTCGGCGGCCTTGAGATCGTCGAGCGATTCGCTGTTGGGGTTGCGCCGCAGGTACAGCAGCACCGTGCCGACCACCTCATCGGGGGCGTCGAGGATGGAGATACCGCAGGACTTGAAGTTGCGGACCACCGTCGGGTCGTAAACCATCGCCAGGCTGTCGACCGGCGCAGCGGGCATGGCCTGCGCGATTTTGGTTGCGTCATAGCCTATACCCGAGGTGCCCCAGAGGTAATTGACGCCATAGCGGCCACCCGGATCATATGTTTGCAGGACCTGCGTGATTGCCGGGTCGAGATTGCGCAGATTCGGCAGCAGCGACTTGTCGAGCGGCCGAAACACCCCGGCCTGAATCTGACGCTGCAGGAACGAACCCGATGGCACCACGACGTCATAGCCGGTGCCGCCCTCGAGCAACTTGGTCTCGAGCACCTCGTTCGAGTCGAACACGTCGTAATTGACCTTGATGCCGTATTCCTTCTCGAAGGCCGGCACCACGCTCGGATCGATGTAGTCGGACCAGTTATAGACGTTCAGCACCTTCTGCGCGTCCATGAGCGCGCCGGCCGGGGTTCCGGCCGGCCCCGCGGCCGGCGACGCAGCGGGCGCAGCCGGCGCAGTGCTGCTGCGTCCGCAAGCGGTGAGCAGCACTGCCAGGCAGAGCGAAGCGGCGGCGCGCCACGCGCGGCGGTTCATCGGCGGACCTCGTCGGTCTGTGAGGTGCGATGCGCACTATTATCGGGGGCGGCCCCGGCATCGGAAAGGGGCCTCACACGTTCAGCAGCAGATGCTCGCGCTCCCAGGAGCTGATCACCTGCAGGAACACCTCGTGTTCGGACTGCTTGACGATGGTATAGGCGGCCACGAACGGCTCGCCGAGGATCTGCAGCAGCGGCTCGCAGGCGCGCAGCCGCGCCAGCGCCTCATCGAGCGATCGGGGCAGCGAGTACGGCAGCTCATGAGCGCTGCCCGTGATCGGCTCGGTGGGCTGCAGCTCTTCGATCATGCCGAGATAGCCACAGGCCAGGGAGGCCGCTATGGCGATGTACGGGTTGGCATCGGCCCCGCCGACGCGATTCTCGATGCGACGCGCTTCGACGCTGGACATGGGAACCCGCAGGCCCGCAGTGCGGTTGTCGTAGCCCCATTGCACGTTGATCGGCGCCGACAGATAGCGCGTCATGCGGCGGTAGGAATTGACGTTGGAGGCGAACAGCGACATCGCCGCGGGCACGTAGCGCTGCAACCCGGCGATGTGGGAGAAGAACAGTGCCGAGGGCGTGCCGTCCGGGTTGCTGAAGACGTTCTTGCGCGTCTTCTTGTCGATCACGCTCTGATGGATGTGCATGGCGCTGCCCGGCTCCTTGGCGTGGGGCTTGGCCATGAAGGTGGCGTACATCTTGTGACGCAGCGCGGCCTCACGCGCCGTGCGCTTGAACAGGAAGGCCTGGTCGGCCAGATCCAGCGCCGCGCCGTGCAGCAGATTGATCTCCATCTGCGCCGGGCCGTCTTCGTGGATCAGGGTATCGATCTCGATGTCCTGCGCCTCGCAGAAGGCGTAGATGTCGTCGAACAGCGGATCGAATTCGTTCACCGCCGCAATACTGTAGGACTGGCGTCCCGGCTCGGCCCGGCCCGAGCGCCCGACCGGCGGCTTGAGCGGGTAGTCGGCATCGATGTTGGGTTCGATCAGATAGAACTCGAGTTCGGGTGCAATCACCGGCTCCCAGCCGCGCTGCTCGTACAGCTCGAGCACGTGGCGCAGCACGTGGCGCGGGGCCATCATCACGCGCCGGCCGTCGGAGTAGAAGCAGTCGTGGATCACTTGCGCGGTCGGCTCGGCAGCCCAGGGCACCACGCGCACGGTCTTGGGGTCGGCCTTCAGGACGATGTCGATCTCGGCCGGGCTCATGGCCTCGGAGGTGTCGGGCGGATAGTCGCCGGTCACGGTCTGCAGAAAGATGCTCTCGGGCAGCCGCATGCCTTCGTCTTCGGCAAATTTTTCGGCCGGCATGATCTTGCCGCGCGCAATCCCGGCCATGTCGGGAATGATGGCCTCGACCTCGGAGATGCCGTGGTCGCGGAAGAACTGCTGGATTTCATTGGCCATGAGTCACCTTGCGACAGGCCGCACCGAACTCGGCGAACAGGGCGCGCGAGAACGCATTGCTCGCCACCCGCCACTCCGGATGCCATTGCAGCGCGAGCGCGAAGTGCGTGGCGCGCTCGACGCGAAAAGCCTCGATGACCCCGTCGGGGGCGCGCGCCTCGACCGCCAGTCCCGGCCCGAGTTCGCGCACGCCCTGCCCGTGCAGCGAATTCACACGAATGCGATCGGTGCCGGCCAGACGGCGCAACAGTCCGCCGGGCTCGAGGAGCACTTCGTGAGCGAGCTCGTACTGCTGCTCGAAGGGCAATTGCGGGTCCTCGCGATGATCGATGTGGCCAGGCACCTCATGCAGCTTCTGCCATAGCGAGCCGCCAAAGGCGACGTTCATTTCCTGAAAACCGCGGCAGATCCCGAGCACCGGCACGCCGGCGGCCACCGCCCGCGGAATCAGCGGCAGCGTGGTCTGATCGCGATGCGGATCGTGCAACGTACCGTCCTGGCTGGGCTCGCCGCGGTAGTGGTGCGGCTCGACGTTGGACGGACTGCCCATGAACAGCAGGCCATCCAGCCGCTCGAGCAACTCCTCGAGCTGCAACTCGCGGCCGATGGCCGGCACGATCAGCGGCACCCCGCCGGCGCCGTCGAGCACCGCCGTGACATATTTCTCGCCGACCATGTGGTACGGCTGCGGGCCGAGCATGCGCCGGTCCGCCGCAATGCCGATGACAGGACGCCTGGAAGCCATGGTTGTATTGCGCCGGGTGCCGGGGCCTGTGGCGGTCAGCCGCACCCTCGCACGCCTCACTGGAACGACATCCATTAGACCACAGGCACCGGGCAGGCGTCCTGGAGCGGTCCGGTTCGTGCGTCACATCACACTTCCGGCGCATTGCAATAAGCTATTGATTGTCAGTGCAATTTCTGTCAATAGGAAACGATGCCAGACGCCCTTTCCCCGGATTATGTCAGCAGCTACTACAGCGGCTCGGTCCCGCTGCCGCCCCCCCATCCGGCCCTCGAGGGCGAGGTCAGGGCCGATGTATGCGTGCTCGGTGGAGGCATTGCCGGGTGCTCGGCCGCCCTGTCGCTGGCCGAGCGCGGTTACCGGGTCGTTTTACTCGAGCAGCGACGGCTGGGTTGGGGCGCCTCGGGGCGCTCCGGAGGCCAGGTCCTCTGTGGCGTCGCCGCAGAGCAGGACAGTCTCGAACTGCTCGCCGGGGAGGCCGACGCTCGCCGGATCTGGGACCTCGCGCTGCAGGGCATTGCACTGCTCCGCCACCGCATCGCCCGCCATGGCATCGCCTGTGACTGGGTCGATGGCCAGATGCTGGCAGCCATCAAGCCGCGCCAATGGCGCGCGCTGCAGACCTGGCAGTCGCGGGTCGCGCAGGCCTACGGCTACACGAGTACGCGCCTGATCGAGCGCGCCGAACTGCGCGACATCCTCGCCACCGAACGCTACGTCGGGGCGCTGCATGATTCCAACGGCGGCCATCTGCACCCGCTGCGCTACACGCTCGGACTGGCACGCGCCGCCGCTCTTGTCGGCGCGCGCCTGCATGAGGCCAGCGCCGTGCAGGGATGGGATGCGGCGGGCGACCGCTTGCGGGTGCGCACCGCCACGGGTACGGTGGACTGCAATCATCTGGTACTCGCCGGCAACGCCTGGCTCGGCGCCACAGCACCGGCACTGCAGCGCAAGCTCATGAGCGTCGAGACCTACATCATCGCCACCGAACCGCTCGGCGAGCAGCGCGCGCGTGAGCTGATCGCCAACAATGCGGCGGTGAGCGACACGAACTGGGTGCTGGACTACTTCCGCCGCTCGAGCGATCACCGCCTGTTGTTCGGCGGCCGCGTCAACTACTCGGGGCTCGGCCTGCGGGCAGCCGGCCCGGCCACCGCGCGGCGCATGCGCCGCGTGTTCCCGCAGCTGCGCGGCACGCGCATCGATTACGCCTGGGGTTGCCGGCTCGACATCACGCTCAATCGCGCTCCGCATTTCGGCCGGCTCGCTCCCAACGTCTACTTTCTGCAGGGCTTTTCCGGCCACGGGCTGGCATTGGCCGGCATCGCCGGCGAGCTGGCGGCCGAAGCCATCGCCGGCACCAGCGAGCGCTTCGACGTGTTCGCGCGCCTGCGGCATCGTGATTTCCCGGGCGGCATGGGACTGCGACGCCCCGCGCTCGCACTGGCCATGCTCTGGTATCGCCTGCGCGATCTGTTGTGAATTACATACAGCGCCATACGGGCCTCGGCGACGGCTAAACGGCCCCAAAGTTCTGAACTGCTCAACGATTGCGCGCTCCAATCATCCATAGAGAGGCGCGGATCGCAGAATGACTCAGATCCCCGGCACCATTTACGGCCGCTCCGGGGTCGCGCATCGATCCGACGTGGACGGATTGCGCGCCGTGGCCATTCTATGTGTGCTGGGCTTTCACGCTTTCGCGCGCTGGCTACCCGGCGGATTTGTCGGCGTCGATGTTTTCTTCGTCATTTCCGGCTACTTGATATCGTCGATCATCTTCTCCGGCCTGCAGCGGGGCTGCTTCAGTTTTACCGACTTCTATGCCAGACGCATTCGCCGTCTGTTTCCGGCGCTGATCGTCGTCTTGGCAGCAACCCTGCTGCTGGGCTGGTATGTACTGCTGACCGACGAGTTTGCGCAGCTCGGCCGCCATGTCGTGGGCGGGACCGGATTCGTAGCCAACCTCATGCTGTGGCGGGAGGCAGGATATTTCGACCGTGCCGCGGATCACAAGCCGCTGCTGCACCTGTGGTCGCTTGGGGTTGAAGAGCAGTTCTATATTATCTGGCCGCTGCTGCTATTCCTGGCGTGGCGGCTGCGCACCAGATTTGGAGCGCTGGTCGTAATCGGCGTCATCGCCGTTACATCGTTCGTGCTGAACGTTGATCGCGTATCAGGTCATGAGGCGGCCACGTTCTATCTTCCGCCTTCGAGGTTTTGGGAGTTGCTGGCAGGCAGTGTGCTGGGATATCCCTATGCGAGACGCAACGCCGCGCCCGGCCCCGGCACCGGGCGGCCGCGTGGAAAAGGATGGTCGGGCTGGCTCACTCGCGCCGCGGGCGGTGGCGATCTTCGGGCCATCGTCGGCCTGGCGCTGATCATCGGCGCGGCCATCGGCCTGAACGGAACCGTGCTCTATCCCGGATGGTGGGCGCTGTTGCCGACCATCGGTACCTGCCTGCTCATCTCGGCCGGGAACGGCGGATGGATCAACCGCGTGGTGCTGGGCAGCCGGCCGATGATATTCATCGGCCTCATCAGTTATCCGCTCTATCTGTGGCATTGGCCATTATTGTCGTTCGAGCGCATCGTCAACCCGGTGGGCGGGAGCGCGGTCGATATTTTGATCCTGCTCGCGATCGCGTTTCTGCTGGCGTGGGCGACCTACCAATTCATAGAACGACCCGTAAGAACGAGCGCGTATCGAGGACCGGTACTGCTCTGCCTGATCGTTCTGGTGACGGTGGTCAGCATCTTCGGCTACCTGGGAGCGATTGGTCGACTGCAGCCGCGCTCCGCGAATTTTGGCCTGAAAAAACTGGTGGCCGCCTCGGCGCCGTTCTTTCCGGGACCAGATCTCACGCCGCTGGGCCCCGAGTGGGCCCCGTTGCTGCGGCAGGGCGGCAATGGGCGCGTAGTGCTTTTCGTGGGCGATAGCTTTGTCGAGCACTACTACCCCCGCGTCGATCGCGTATTGCAGACCCACCCGGCGGATACGCGCAGCGTGGTCTTTGCCACCAGCGGTGGCTGCCCTCCCATTCCTGATGTCGTCGAAGTACACCATCCAGATTGCACGCAGGTTCTGCAGCGGGCCATCGCCTACGCCAAGCTGGCAAACGTCGACGCAATCGTCATTGGCGCATTCTGGGTCCAATATTTTCTTCAACCCGATCCACGATATACGTATCTGTTCTCCGCAGCTCCGGGGCATGCTCAGCTGCTGACGGATCCCGGGGTCCAGGACCGGGCGTTGTCGGCACTCGCGGCCATGATCTACGGTTTTCGAACCGGCGGTAAGGACGTCTACTTGCTGTTGCAGGGCCCCGCGGAACCAGCGTTCGATCCCCGGCGCTTGATTCAACGCGACTGGGGCAATGTGAGTTTTCACGTCACGGGCCCTGAAATTGCCCGCCAATCCATCGTCCAGGCGATGGCGCCGCTCATGGCAAAATTGCGCGTCATCGCCGGAGCAACCGGGTCGCGCGTGATCGATCCCATGGACGCCTTGTGCGGACAAGTGTGTACGGCGATGAGCGCCGATGGTGTTCCGATCTACAACGGAGCCCACGGGCATTTGAACGCCAACTTCGTTCGCAACCACATCACATTCCTTGACCCGATCCTGTACCTGACGACACCGTCCCCAATGGGGGGAGCCCACGGGGTTGAAACCGGGCATAAAGGTTGATCTCGAGCTTTAGGGTAGATCGCGATGTGCCGTGTAATTTGCGGTAACATGGCGGCATGAAACTCTCGCACTGCGCGGTATGGGTTTTGGTCGGGTGTGGCGCGCTCTCGGGCTGTGGGTTGGCGGGAACCGCGGCCAGTTCCGCGGCCGGCGCGGCGAGCGAAGCCCAGCAAGCGCATGACGCGCGCAAGACCGAGGCGCAGGTAGAGCAAAGACTGCAGCAAGCGCAGCAGGCCGATGCCGCCCGGCGCGACGCGGCCGAAAAAGACGCCCGGTAGGCGCGGGCCGCAAGTGCCGCCCGCCTCAGCCCACTGATCCCGATGGCGCGTCGTACCGCCGTCCGCCGGTCTCGGGGCAAGAGCGCTCGGATGCGCACGCGCCGGGCGCCACGCTCCTGGCCGCTGGCACGCTCGCGGCGTCGTTGGTGGCGCACCTTCCGGCGCGCCTCGCCACTGCCCAAGTTCCTCATCACGGTGGCCGCCGCGGTCGCGCTATCGCTGGCTATCAACTGGATCTATCAGGTCATCCGCAAGCCGTCCGAGCTTTTCTTTCCGGTGAGCGCAACGCTCTACAAGACCCCGGCCGAGACGTGGCGCCAGTACGCGCCAATTTTCAGGAAATACGCCACCAGCCTGATGACGCCGGACTTCCTCGCCGCAATCGCGCAGGTGGAGGGCTCGGGCAATCCAGTGGTGCGAACCTACTGGCGCTGGTCGTGGACGAGGCAGCCGTTTGAGATGTACCGGCCGGCTTCGAGCGCCGTGGGCATGTACCAGATCACCGACGGCAACTTCGCTCAAGCCCGGCGTCTTTGCATTCACGATCACGCGGTGGTGCAGGACGGAGCCTGGAACGACTGGCGGTCGTGCTGGTTCAACGGCCTGTATGCGCGCGTGTTTCCCTCGGACGCCGTGGAGCTGACAGCGGCGTACCTGGACCGCAGTGTTGCGCTGATCCTGGAGCGACACCGCATCACCGATGCCAGCCTGCACAGCAAACAGGAGCTGGCCGCGCTGATCCACCTCTGCGGCGCCGGCACCGGCGATACTTACGCGAAGCGCGGCTTTCGATTGCTCGATGCCCAGCGCTGCGGGGATCAGGAGGTGCGCCTGTACGTGGCCCGCGTCGATGCCATGAAGGGCATGTTCCAACGCCTCGCGGCCAGCTCTATGCCGGCAACGCGCTGATCTCGAAGCAGCGGTGGATGCGCGGGTTGCCCGTGAAATCGAACGGCAGCGTGCGGGCGGAAGTATCGCTCACGAGCCAGCGTTCGCCCACGCGCGCGTCGAGGCGGAAGCGCTGCGCATTGCAGGCGAACAGCAGCAGGCCGCCGGGGGCGAGGCGCCGCATGCAGCCCTCGATCAAATGCAGGTGATCGCGCTGGATGTCCAGCACGCCCTGCATGCGCTTGGAGTTCGAGAACGTCGGGGGATCGAGGAAGATCAGCTCGTAGCGGTTCGCGTCATCGGCCTCGAGCCAATCCAGGCAGTCGGCGCGCTCGAGGCGGTGTCGCGCGCGGTCCAGTCCATTGAGCGCAAAGTTCTGCGCAGCCCAATCGAGGTGTCCGTTGGAGAGGTCGAGACTCAGGCTGCCGGCGGCGCCGCCGGCCGCCGCGTACACCGTGGCACTGGCGGTGTAGCAGAACAGATTCAGGAAGTGCGCGCCACGCGCGCGCTGGCGCAGCCGCTCGCGCGTGAGCCGGTGGTCCAGGAACAGCCCGCTGTCGAGATAGTCCTCGAGATTGACCTGGAACCGGAGGCCGCCCTCCTCGACGACGAACGGGGCGGCACACCCGGTGTCTAGCGGCTGGTACTGCGCCGCGCCGCTCTGCCGCGCGCGCAGGCGCTGATGAATGCGCTCAGGCGCAACGGCGAGCAGCCGCGGCAGCACTGCGAGTGCCTCGCGCCGCCGGCGCTGCGCATCGTCGGCCGCGATCACCGCAGGCGGCGCGTACTCCTGCACCAGGAGGTGCACCCGCTCATCACCGGTCTGGCCGGTCCGCTCGCGACCGGACTCCACGTAGCGGTCGATTGCAAAGGCATATTCGGGCATGTCGGCGTCGTAGAGGCGGTAACAGCTCACGGCCGCGCGTTGCGCCGCCTTGCCGAGCCGCTTGAGATTCTTAGCCAGGCGGTTGGCGAACATTTTCGCCCCGGGGCTCTCCGCCGCCGCCTGCTCGCGCGCACGACGGCCGGCCTCGCCGTCAGCGCTGCCGGGCGCGCCGAGATCGAAGCGCAGCAGGCGGCAGACAATGGCGCCGTTCCAGAGCTCGTGCACGCGGTAGCTGCGCAGCCGCAGCTCGCGCGCGGCCGCCTCGTGGGCCGTCAGGACCGCTGCGTCCCAGCCCGTGAAGCGCTCACGCAACGCGCGGCCGAGGTGCGCGTGCGCCGTTGCCGCCTGCACCGCATCGCCGAGCCGCTCGCCGTAGGGCGGATTGACGCAGATCAGGCCGGGGCCCGGGGTTGCGGGCCCGATTTCGTCGACCGCGCGGTGTTCGAAGCGCACCAGCGAGTCGATCCCGGCGCGCCGTGCGTTGGCATGCGCCGCCGCGAGGGCGCGCTGGTCGAGGTCGGAACCGCGGATGAGGTTCGCGACCGCGTTGCGGGCGCGGGCGCGGGCCTGCTCGAGCAGCCGCCGCCATAGTGCGGCGTCGTGTCCGCGCCAGCCCAGAAAGCCGAAGTACTCGCGCAGCAGTCCCGGGGCCCGGTCGCTCGCGATCAGCGCCGCCTCGATCACCAGCGTACCCGAGCCGCACATGGGATCGAGGAACTCGGCGCCGCGCGCCGCCGCCTCGTCCCAGCGGGCACGCAGCAGCACGCCCGCGGCCAGGTTCTCGCGTAGCGGCGCCGCGCCGGCCTCGAGCCGGTAGCCGCGGGCATGCAGGCCTTCGCCCGCCAAGTCGAGCGACAGCGTGATGCGCGCACCGTGTGCGTGGGCGTGCACGCGCACCGCGGGCCGCGCCAGCTGGACGTCCGGACGCGATCCGGTATCGCTGCGCAGGCGGTCGCAGATGCCGTCCTTGAGTCGCAGCGCGCCGTAGTGCGTATGGGTGATCGCGGGATGGAGGCCGGTGAAATCGCAGGCGATGGTGCGCGCCGGATCGATGTGCGCGGCCCAGTCGAAGGCGGCTACGGCGCGGTGGAACGCCGCGTCGTCCGCGGCCTCGAATTCCGCGAGCTCGAGCAGCACGCGGCTGGCGATGCGCGAGCACAGGCAGGCACGATAGCCGACCTCGAGTGGGCCGCTGAAACGCACGCCGCCAGCACTCTCGTGCAGCTCGAGCGCGCCGAGCGCCGCGAGCTCGCGCGCGAGCAGGTCGGACAGGCCGCGCGGGGCGGTGGCGAAATACAGCCGCGCGTCGCTCACGCGCTCAGATCGATCCAGGTGGTCTTGAGCTCCGTGTACTTGTCGAAGGCGTGCAGGGACTTGTCGCGGCCGAAACCGGATTGCTTGAAGCCACCGAACGGCACGGTGATGTCGTCGGCATCGTAGCAGTTGACGTACACCACGCCGGCGCGCAGCGCGCGCGCGGCCCGGTGCGCGCTCGTGAGATCGCGCGTCCATACCGCGGCCGCAAGACCGTAGCTGACATCGTTGGCGATGCGCAGCGCCTCGTCCAGATCGCGGAAGCTCAGCGTGGCGAGCACCGGACCGAAGATCTCCTCGCGCGCGATGCGCATGTCGGGCTTGACCGCGTCGAACACCGTCGGCTCG
>DATDHV010000094.1:0-28392 GCA_036521395.1 Steroidobacteraceae bacterium
GCGCAGAGCCTCCCGCACCCGGACCTGCTCGGAGATGTCGCGGAAGTAGCAGACCACACCGAACCGGCCGTCCGGCAGGACTATGCGATCCAGCCGCCATTCATGGTATTCGGTCACCCCGCGATCGATGCGGTAGTTTGCCTCTTCCGGCATGAGGTACGGCTCGCCGGTGGCCAGGGTTCGACGGAATATCTGGACCACCCTGTCCGCATGATCGTGCTGCCAGAGCAGATGCACGATCTGCGCAAAATCTTGGCCCACGACTCCGCCGGGGATGTCCCCGAATGCCGGTAGTGCGAGCGGATTGACCTCGCCGATGCGCAGGTCGGAATCGACCACGAACACCCCCAGCGGCGCCTGGTTCAGGAGCGTCGCGTACTGCTCGCCCCGGCGGCGCAGCGCTTGCTCGGCCTCGCGACGCACGCGCGCGAGCTCCAGTTGCGAGGCGACGCGGGCCAGCAGCTCGCGCGCGCTGAAGGGCTTGATCAGATAGTCATCAGCGCCCGCTTCCAGCCCTTCGATGCGCGCCTCTTCGCCGGCGCGCGCCGACAGCAGTATCACGGGCAGCGCACGCGTGGCCTCGTTGCTGCGAATGGCCGCCAGCAGGCCGAAGCCGTCCAGCCGCGGCATCATGACGTCGGCCACCACGAGCTCGGGCGCGCGCGCCTGAATTCGCTCCAGCGCGGCCTGACCGTCCGCGACCGCTTCCACGCGGTAGTCGCGACCGAGCAGACGGCGAACGTACTCGCGCATGTCGGCATTGTCATCGGCGAGAAGAATGCGGGCAGACTCCCGGACGCGGCGGTCAGTGCGACCCGGCGGCAGCCCGGCGACCGCCGCCCGGTCCTCGTACCGCGGCTCGCCATGGCGCTCCTCCTCTGCCGGCAGCCACCGCAGCGCCTCCTCCACGTAGGGCATCGCCCCGAGGCTCGCCGGTGCGCGCCCGCGCGCGGCGCCGATGCGCTCCGCCGCCAGGTGCGCCCGGCCCATGGGAATGGTCACCGTGAAGGTGGTCCCGCGGCCCTCCTCGCTGTGCGCCGCGACCTCCCCACCGTGCATGTGCACCAGCTCGCGCACCAGTGCCAACCCGATGCCGGTGCCCTCGTGCGTGCGCGAGGGCGAGTTCCTGACACGGTGGAAGCGCTGGAATATCTTGGGCAGCTCCGCTGCCGCGATGCCCACGCCGGTGTCGCTGACGCGAAGCTCGGCACGCTCCTTGAAGCAGTCCAGGGCCACCGTGATGGTGCCGTCGAAGGTGAACTTGAGGGCATTGGAGAGCAGGTTCAGCACGACCTTTTCCCACATCTCTTGGTCCACATACACCGGTTCGGGCAACGGCGGACATTCGATGATGAGCCGCAGGTCCGCCTTCTCGACGGCCGAGCGAAATACGCTGGCGATATCGGCGGTGCAGGCAGCCAGATCGGTCGGCTCATAGCTGGCATCGACACGGCCGGCCTCGATGCGCGAGAAATCCAGCAGCGTGTTGACGAGCTTCAACAACCGCAGGCCGTTGCGGTGCGCGACGCTCAATGTGGCCGCCGCATCTGCCGGCAAGATGCCGTGGACGTTCGCCAGCGCGTCCTCGAGTGGACCGAGCAGCAGGGTCAGCGGGGTACGGAACTCGTGCGAGACATTGGAGAAAAAGGTCGTCTTGGCGCGATCGATCTCGGCCAGCGCTTCGGCGCGCTGGCGCTCCTGCTCGAGGGCCTGCGCGTCCGCCAGAGCCGAGGCGATCTGGGTGGCAATCAATCCGAAGAACGTCCGATAGTCCTCATCCAGCGCGCGCATGGGGCTGACGGCGGCAACCAGGATGGCCCGCGGGCGCTCCTGTCCCGGCAGGAGCACGGGAAGTGCCAGCACTTTCTGGACCGGGACGCTCCAGGCCCCGGAGGGCAGCGCACTGTGGCTCGCATCGGCGAGCAGCGCAGCCTGACCCGAGCGCGCGACCGTGCCGAGCGGCCAGATGCCGGGAGCACCCTCGGCCAGCGTGACGCACCGGGGCGCGCCCGGGGCACCGGCTTCGATGCCGGCAGTCGTCGCCAGCGTCGCGACTGCTTGATGCGGATCGATACCGTAGATCAGGGCAAAAGGTACATCATGTGAATTGGCGGCGAGAACCTTGGCGGCGCTGTCGTAAACAGCCTGCTCGCTTTCAGCGCCCTGGCACCCGGCGGCCAGATCGCGCAGCGTGCGCAGCCGTCGCTCACCGATGACCTTCTGCGTGGTCTCGATGACCGGACAGAAGATGCCACCGACTCGCCCCATCTCGGCATGGATGGGGCTGTACGAGAAGGAGAAATACGCCTCCTCAGGGTAGCCGCGATCGATGTGCAGCAGCAGGTCGCGCGAGCGTGTCGCTGCCCCGTGTTCCATCACCTGGGAGAGCATGGGGCCGATGACGTCCCAGATCTCAGCCCAGATGACCGCGCCGCGCTCTCCAAGCGCCGCCGGATGTTTGGAGGGACCGAGTACGGGGCGGTACTCATCGTTATAGAGGATCGTCAACTCCGGTCCCCACCAGATCACGATGGGAAATGCGCATTCGAGAGCGGTGCTGATGGAGGTGAGAAGCGACTGCGGCCATTGATCGACCGGCCCGAGGGGCGTTCTGGACCAGTCGAGCTCGCGCATGCGCCGCGCCATCTCGCTGTTGCCGGGGAAAACGCGCTCGAGCGCCGGCGAGCCGGCACTTTGCAGATCCGCAGGTCGCACGGCCTCCGCCAATCCAATGGCCGCGTGTGTCACGGCTCTCTCCCTCTGGGGCTCGACAGCCAAGGATAAAGGGACGCAGCGGCGCCGAATGCCGACGCTTTGCCGGTTGCCTCGTCGGATAATTCCTACGATGCGCGCCGATAGCAGCGCCCCCGCAACGCACGACTTTCATTCAACTGAACAGTTGACTATCCGGCGGGCTCGTTTTAAATTAAACCATATGGTTGAACGACGCACGCATCTGGACGGCATCTTCCGCGCCTTGGGCGATCCGACCCGGCGCGCCATGCTGCGCCGATTGGCGCTGCGCGAGCGCACCGTCGGGGAACTGGCGGCGCCTTTCAAAATGTCCCTCGCGGCCGCCTCCAAGCACATCAAGACTCTCGAGAACGCCGGGTTGCTGCGACGGACGGTGCGCGGCCGCAGCCACTGCTGTCAGCTCAACGCCCAACCTCTTGCGGAGGCCGATGACTGGCTGCGCTCGTACGAGCGGCTATGGACCAAGCGCCTCGAAGCCCTCGACGCTCTGCTTCGCCACCCAACCAAGGAGTGAAGATCATGTTCCCGAATCAGGCCGGTAGCGATCGGATCGAGAAGCAGGTTCGCCTGAGCGCGCCTCCGGCGCGGGTGTGGCGCGCGCTGACCGACTCGCGCGAGTTTGGCCAGTGGTTCGGGGTCAATCTGAGCGGCACCGTCGCGCCTGGGGCCACGCTGCGTGGCCCCATCAGCTCGCGCGGCTACGAGCACCTCATCTTCGAGGCCATCGTCGAGACGGTCGAGCCGGAAAAGCGCTTCTCGTTTCGATGGCACCCGTATGCGATCGAGCCCGGAGTGGATTACTCCGGGGAGCCGACTACATTGGTCATGTTCACGTTGCAGGGAATCGAGGGCGGCACTTTGCTCACGGTGGTCGAGTCGGGATTTGAAGCCCTACCCGCAGCGCGCCGCGCGAAGGCGTTCGAGATGAACTCAAGCGGCTGGGCCATACAGATGGAGAACATCAGGCGTCATCTTGGCGCTTCGGCGTAAGCGCGCGCCCCCGACGCCTTCAGGAACCGGGAAGCTGAAAGGCGTGATCGAGCCAGCGTGCATCGAACTCGGGATTGTCGTGAAAGCCGTTGGCGTGCCGGTACAGCGCCACGGCGTAGATACCCGAGAGCGTCGCATAGAGCAGACCGATCAGCAGCAGCGCACCCACGAGTACGAGCTGCACCAGGACCATGAACGAGCGGCTGTGCAGGGTGCCCCCGGCGAGGCACATCAGCATCGAGCCGCAGAGGATGACGACCACATAGATGGCCGCGAAGGCGAGCCCGAGCCCCCCCTTGCCGATGACGCTCTCGCCCCAGGTCCGCTTGAACAGATCCGCGCTCTCCACGATGGCCTGGATGGGCCCGACATCGCTCGCCACCAGCACCGGCACGACGAGGTAGGTCGCGAGCGACCAGGCCACGCCGAGCAGGCCGGCGACGATGCGCCCGACGATTCCAAGGCGCTCCTGGAGCGCATGCAGCAGCATGCCGACCGTGGCCGCGATGAACGCATAGCCGATGATGGGAAACAACCGGGATGCGGCAATGCGCAGCCCGTCTGCGATCGTGGGCATCTCGCCGTCCAGTTGCTTCATGACGGCGCCGGCGAGCGCCGTGTTGAAGAAGAAAATGATGAAATACTGGATCAGGTAGAAGAGGAAGGCGCAGGCCTCCTGGATGGCGGTGGGCGACCTGCCATGTCCGCCAAACGCCTCCAGCACCCGCATGCCGCCCAGCGGCAGCAGGAACGACAGCGCCAGGAGCGCCAGGGCCACGATCGAGAACAGTGGAAACACCAGCAGCATGCGGTCCTTGCGCAGGACCGCCAAGCTCGCCTGGAACAGCTCGAAGCTGCGATAGAGTCGTTCGTACATGAGGCGTCCAGTGCCAAGGGCGGCATTCGGCGCGAACGAGCATAACGGGCGGCGCGTGCCCGCACGCGAATCAGTGTCACAGTCGAGCTCATTGGGAGCGGAAGATGGCCTCGAGCTTCAGACTCGACGGGTCGAATACGGCCAGCAGCGGCGGCCCCCGGCCGGTGAACGCCATGGCGTTCAGGACATTCGTCGCCAGGCCGGCGGCCTGCATGCGCGCCTTGAGCACCTTTTTGCCGGCGCCGGAGAAAAAGCGGATGTCATCCACTGTCTTGAGTTGCGCGCGCAGCGCCGGCAGTCCTTGTTCCCAGCGCTTGAAGTAGCGCGGCATGGAGATCACGTCGTTGCCGCCGGTGATGGCCGAATTGACGATCCGATCGCGCTCCTGCGAATTCTGCGGCAGCGGCGCCCAGATCCAGCGCGGCCGGTCATACCAGTGCGGCGCCAATGCCGCATGCTGCCGGCGCGCGAGCGCCAGCTCGTGGGGATCGATATCGTAAGCCTGCACGAGCTGCAGCTCGTTCTCGGAGAACGCGTAGTACAGCGGCCGGCCGTGCCAGAGCGAGTACGTGCCATAGCTCAGCGCCATGAGCTGCACGGCGATGATCATGCCGATGTCGCGCGCGAGCTCGCGCCGCGGCTTGCTCGCGCGGGCCACGACGAGGGTGAGCAGGGGTCCGAGCGCCAGATCGACGCCGGCGAGCACCAGCACCACCGTTGCGGCATCGGCCAGGTACCAGCCCGGCCAGCGGTACCATCCGAGGTAGAGGGTGCCGAGTATCAGCGTCAGCGCGCCGGCGCTGGCGAGCAGGTGCAGTCCCAGTGCCTTGAGCCTGAATCTCATGTGCCGCTCCTGAAAAAAGGGGACGCTTTTTTTTCGAGACTGCACCCGGCGCATCGCTGTCCACGATTGCGCCGGCGATTGAATTCTGCCGCGCCGCTGCCGGCAAAATCTGCAAACTCCGTCACGCTGCCGCGGATCGGCCGCACGCCCAAACGCTGCTCCGGGGCTACTGTCCGGCGTCGAGCTCTTCATCCAGGAAGTGCTGCACCGTGCGGAACAATTGCAGGCGATGCCTTTCCATCATGAGTGAGTGCGTGCCCTCCCCGATCTCGACGCACCGCCTGCAGGGCGCCCGGGTCAGTTGCGCAAACAAGGCGTGCAGCACGCTGCTGGGCAGGTCCGCATCCCATTGGCCGTGCACGAGCAGCGTTGGCACGCGGATCGCGGCCGGATCGTACGCCGCCTTGCCCGCCGCCCAGATCTCGAGCGCATCCTGCAACGCCCCATTGGGCACGCGCAGCACCGGCGGCGTGCTTGCCGCCCCCACCGGGTCGGTGGCGAAGGTGGCCTCGGCCCAGGCATCGAACCAGCCGGCAGGAATCAGGCCCGCCCTGGCCGCCTCCGGCACGCCAGCGAACCAGCGCCGCGTTGCCGCCTCGCGTGAGACGACGCGGTAGGCGCCGAGCGGTCCGGACTCGAGCAACGACGAGCGCGGCATGTTCCACAACGGCGCATACAGCGCCAGCCGGTTGACCTTGTCGTTGTTCGCACTTGTGAAGGCGCCCGCGATGCTCGTGCCCCACGACCAGGCGAGCAGGTTGATCTTCTCGACACCACGCCGCTCGAGCACGAAATCCACCGCAGCGGCAAAGTCCCTCAGGGCGGTGTCGGTGCGGACCAGGGGTGCGTGGGCGCCGGCGGGCGCGCTCATTTCGGCGGGCCGCGTGGAGCGGCCATAGCCGCGCACGTCCACGAGGTACACGTCGTAGCCGCGTCGGGCGATGTAATCCATCCACGAGAGGCCGTTGAGCTGCAGGTCGAACGTGGTCTCGGCGGGATAGGTGGCGCCGTGCACGTAGAGCAGTATGTGGTCGGATGCAAAGCTGCTGCGCTCGCGCTCATGCTTGTTGCGCACGTAGAGCTCCACGCCGGCATCGGCGGCCGGAATCATGAACTCCTCCATCACGAGCTTCGCCGTCGTTGCCATCATCCCTCTCCGCTGGCGAGCGGTGCAGCGCCGTGCGTTAATGGGCCATGACTGCTTCACTGCTGCGGCGCCGGGGGCTGATGGCGGCGATCGCTCTGCTGTGCGTCGTGCTCGCCGGCATCGCCGCCCTCGCCCTCGTAGCCGCGCTCATCGATGCCAATCACCTGCGCGCGCCGCTGCTGCGCTTCTTCGTCGCGCGGACCGGGCGCGAGCTGCGCATCGACGGCCCGATCCACGCGCACCTCGCGTCGTTCACCCCCTCGATCATTGCCGAACGAGTGCAGATCGGCAATCCGCCGTGGCTGCCCGGCGGCCCCACCGCGGACATCGGCAGGCTCACGGTGTCGTTCGAACTCCGGCCGCTGCTGGCCGGCTCGATCGTGATGCCGCGACTCGAAGCGGACGCGGCGATACTGCATCTGCGGCGTGATGCCGACGGTCACTCGAACTGGCAGTTGCACCCACCGGGGAGCGGCGGCAGCGCCGGGCCGCTCATCCGGAGCCTGTCGATCCCGGACGCCCGCGTCGCGCTCGACGATGAGCGCCGACATTTGCGATTCGACGGCACAGTGTCCGTGAAGGATGCCGCCGCCGTATCGGCGCTGCCGCTGCGCATCGAGGGCAGCGGCCAACTCAACGGCCGGCCGGTGCATTTCGAGATCGATGGCCAGGCGTTGACCACGGTCCGACGCGATCGACCCTATGCCTTCGAGTTTGATGAGCGCTCGAGCGGCTCGCAGCTGCACGGTCACGGGCTGCTGCCGCGGCCGTTCGACTTCAGCGTGCTCGACGCCACGTTCGTGGCCATGGGCGAGGACCTGAAGGACATGTACTTCCTCACCGGCCTCGCCGCGCCCGATACCGGCGCCTACCGCCTTGCAGGCAGGCTCGCGCGCCGCGGACGGCATTTCCAGTACACCGACCTGGCGGTGAGCTCAGGAGAAAGCGATCTGGGCGGCACGCTCTCGATCGAGACCTCGGCGGGCCGGCCGCGGCTCGAGGCCCAGCTCTCATCACAACTGCTGCGCGCAGCGGATCTCGGCGCCCGGGCGGCGGGACGCGCACCGGCGCTGCCGAGCGGGAAGCTGCTGCCTGATACCGCGCTGCCGCTGGGCGGCATCCGCCGCGACGACGGGGTCATCGACTTCCATGCGCAGCGATTGGAGCTCGGCCGCATGAGCTTCGCCGCGGTCGCAGCGCGCGCGACCTTCGATCACGCCGTGCTTAGCGTCGCATCGCTGTCCGCCGGCGTGGCCGATGGCCGCCTCGGCGGCCAGCTTCGGTTCGATGCGACGCACGACCCGCCGGCCGCGGCTCTGGATCTTCGCATCGTCGATCTGCACCTGGGCCTGCTCCCGCGCAAAGGCGCGGGGCCACCGCCGCTCGATGGACTACTGCAGGCGCGCATCGCGCTCAGCGCGCACGGTGACTCACTGCACGAGCTCGCCGCGCACGCCAGCGGCGAGATCACGGCGCTGCTGCCGCAGGGGGCGATTCGGGCCAGCTTCGCCGAGCTCACCGGCATGGACCTGGCGCGTTCGCTGGGCATGCTGCTGCGCCGTGATAAGAAGGAGACCCCCATCCGATGCGGGATCGCGCAGTTTCAGGACCACGACGGCACTCTGACCGCGCAGAACCTGGTGATCGACTCCGACCCGGTCCTCATCACCGGCAGCGGCCGCATCGATCTGGGCGCCGAGACATTCGATCTGGCGCTGCGTGGCCAGCCGAAACGCCTGCGATTGCTGCGGTTGCACTCCCCCGTGCTGGTCCGCGGCACACTGGCGCACCCCACCGTGGGCATCGACGCGCACCGGACGAGCCTGACGCTGATCGACCGCGGTGCGGCCACTGACGCGGACTGCGCGGCACTGCTCGCCCAGGCCCAGGCGCAGGATACGCCCGCCCGCCCCTCCCCCCGCGCGCACTGAGCCGCCAATCCGCCCCCCAGCCTCGCGCGCAGCTATGATAGGGGTCCCACGCGGCGAGGAGCGAGCGCCATGCAGCACCGAAACTTTCGCAGGCTCCCGGCACGGCTGCGGCTGCGACGACTGGCCCTCCTGTCGCTGGCGGCGCTGGCGCCGGCCGGCGCCGCCCTTGCGCTGGCCGACACGCCGGCCCCAGACGGCGCGTGGAATTACCTGCGCCCGCAGCTCTACGGCGAGCGCGACATCGGCGTGGGCGACCCGGCCCTCTTCAGTCTCGAGGCGCCGGCCAGCACACCCGATCCCGCGGCGACTCCGCTGACCATACGATTCGGGGCCGCTGCGATCGGACACATCAAGCAACTGCGCGTGATCATCGACAACAATCCCTCGCCCGTGGCCTCGACCTTCGATTTCGCGGGCGGCGCGCGCGTGACCGAGCTCGACATGCGCGTGCGCATCGATCGCTGGACCTCGGTGCGCGCCATCGCCGAGACCACCGACGGCACGCTGGAGATGCGCAGTAGCTGGGTGAACGCGAGCGGCGGCTGCTCGGCAGCGCCGAGCGGCGGAGGCACCGGCAAGCTCGGCGACATTCGTTTTCGCAATACACCGGACGGCAAGGCGCTGCAGGTCGGGATTCGCCATCCCAACAATTCCGGCTTCCAGATCGATCCGGTGAGCGGCAACCCGATCCCGCCCCACTATGTGTCCCACATTCGCTTCAGCTCTCAGGGTCGCACACTGCTGGACGTCGATGCCGGCATCTCGCTGAGCGAGAATCCGACCCTGCGCATCGCCTCGGACAAGGCGCTGCCCGAGCCCGTGGACATCGAGGTGGTCGATTCCAAGGACGCTCATTTCAGCGCGAGCTGGCGCGGGCCGGCCACCGGCGCCGAAACCATCAGCGATGCGGCCGTCGGCAATCGCTAGCCGATGAGGCGGTGCCTGGCCCGGGCGGTGCTGCTGCTCATCGCCAGCGCACCCGCCCTCGCCGCGCCTGACGCAGCCGCGCCCGACGCAGCCGCGCCTGTCACGCGGACATTCGCGCTCGAGCAGGTCGCGCCCGGCGTGTTCGTGCATTTCGGCCAGCCCCTGGCGCTCGATGCCCCGGGCCACGATGACATTGCGAACATAGGCTTCGTGGTGGGCCGCAGCTGCGTCGCGGTCATCGATACCGGTGGGAGCACCCGCATCGGCCGCGCGCTGCGTGCTGCCATCAGGCAGCAAACGCCGCGGCCCATCTGCTACGTGATCAATACCCACGTGCACGTGGATCACGTGCTCGGCAATTTTGCCTTCCTGCCCGACCACCCGAGCTTTGTCGGACATGCCACCCTGCCCGATGCCATGGCCCGCAGCCGGCGCTTCTTCCTCACGCAGTACGCGGCCGATCTGGATCAGCCGCCCTCGCTGCAGCAGATCATCGCGCCCGATCGCCTCGTCGAGAGCAGCCTCGAGCTCGACCTGGGTGGCCGGCGCCTGCAGCTCCGGGCGTGGCCCAAGGCGCACACCGACTGCGATCTCACCGTGCTCGATGAGCAGAGCGGCACGCTGTGGACCGGGGATCTGCTGTTCCGTGAGCGGCTGCCGGCCGTCGACGGCGATGTCGCGGGGTGGCTGACCGTCATCGACGAGCTGGCGCGACTTCAGGTTCGACGTGCCGTTCCCGGACACGGTCCGCTCACGACCGATCTGCGCTCCGCGCTCGCGCCTGAACGCATCTACCTGCGCGCACTGCTCGAGGGTGTGCGCGAAGACATCCGTTTGGGCCGCTCGATGCAGCAGGCCATCGCGGACGTGGCCGTCGCGCAGCGGCCGCACTGGCTGCTCTGGGACAGCACGCATCCACGCAACGTGGCGCGCGTCTACGAGCAGCTGGAGTGGCAATGAGTGCGTCTCCATGAGGACCGTGGATCGCCGGCGCTGCCTGCAATGGGGGCTCGCGGCCGCCGGCGCCTGGGTCGGCGCGGGACGGGCCGCGCCGCGCGGACGCGCCAGGGCGCGCGTGGTCATCGTCGGCGGCGGGTTTGCAGGCAGCAGCTGCGCACTGCGTCTGCGCGGGCTGGATGCCGGCCTGGATGTGGTGCTGATCGACCCGGCCGCGCGCTACGCCACCTGCCCCATGAGCAACGAGGTCATCGCGGGGCTGCGCGAGCTGGCATCGATCACGGTGGCGCGCGAGGGCCTGCGGCGCGCCGGCGTGCGCGTGATCGGCGCGCGCGTGACCGGTATCGATGCCGCGCGGCGCCGGCTGCAGCTCGCAGAGGGGGGTGGCGGCAGCTTGTCGTTCGACCGGCTCGTCGTAGCACCGGGCATCCGCTTTCTGTGGGACCGCATCGAAGGGTACGACGAGCAGGCGGCGCAGCGCATGCCGCACGCCTGGCAGGCGGGACCACAGACGGCCCTGCTTGCCGGGCAGGTTCGCGGCATGGAGGACGGCGGCGTGGTCGCGATCAGCGTACCAACGGGACCGCGGCGCTGTCCGCCGGGTCCCTACGAGCGCGCGAGCCTGATCGCGCACTTCCTGCGCCGGCACAAGCCGCGATCCAAGGTGCTGATACTGGACGCCAACAACGCCATGCCCAAGCAGGCGCAGTTCGCCGCCGCCTGGGCCACGCTCTATCCCGGCATGATCGAATGGATCCCCATGACGCAGCAGGGCGCCGTGGTGCGCGTCGATGCCGCGACCAACACCCTGTATACCGCCGCCGGCGCGCACCGCGTGGCGGTGGCCAACGTCATCCCGCCGCAGGCCCCCGGTGAGCTCGCGCCCGCCGCGGGTCTGGCATCCGATCACGGCTGGTGCCCCGTCGATCCGGATACGTTCGAGTCCACCCTGGTGCGCGGCGTGCATGTGATCGGCGATGCCTGCATTGCCGGGGCCATGCCCAAATCGGCCTCGGCGGCCTCGAGCCAGGCGCAGCAATGTGCACTGGCCGTGGCCGCGATGCTGTCCGGCCGCCAGGCGCCCGCGCCGGCGTTCGCGAGCGTGTGCTACAGCCTGCTGGCACCGGACCAGGCGCTGGACTTTCCGGGACGGTTCGATGTGGCGGACGGCAGCATCGTGGATGCAACGTCCAAGCCGCCGGGCGAGTCCGAAACCGCTCTGCCGCGCGAGCCCGATGCCGGGCAGACCGCGCGCGAGGCCGAGCGCTGGTACCTTGATATCCGCGCCGGCGCGTTCGCGGCCTGAGCCGGTAGCTTCCCCGGCGCGGCGGTCTTTTACGGCCGCCGCTCGAGCCGCATCCAGACCGGGTGTTTGGTGCGCAGGTTGATCAGCGCCTCGAGCTGCATGGGCGGCGCCGGCGCGTGCGTGAGCCGGAAGCGCCGCGCCACACGATAGAGGTGGATACTCATCTCGTAGAGCGCCAGGGATTCGCCGATGCAGCGCCGCGCACCGGCGCCGAACGGAATGCGCGCGAACAGCGGTCCGCTGGCCGGGGACTGCGGCTCCGCGCGCTCGGGCCGGAACTGCTCGGGCTCGTTCCAGAACTGCGGATGGCGATGCACGAGGTAGGGGCTGAGGAGCACTTCCACGCCGGCCGGTATGTCGTAGCCGGCGAGCCGGTCCGGGCCGATGCTCTGGCGCGACAGCACCCAGACCGGCGGATACAGGCGCAGCGCCTCGTTGACGATGCGCCGCGCGTAGTCCAGCGATTCACTGATCTGCAGGCTCGGCGCCGTGTGCTCGCCGAGCGCATCGACCTCGCGGTGCAGTTTCGCCTCGACCTCCGGGTGCTGGGACAGCAGGTACCACACCGAGTTCAGGCCGCTCGCCGCGGTCTCGTGCCCGGCGACGATCAGCGTCATGACCTCATCGAGCAGCTCGCGGTCGCCCATGGGCACCCCGCTGCCCTTGTCGCGCGCCTCGACCAGCATGCCGATGAAATCGAGCGTCGCGCCGGCCTGCGCGCGGCGGCGCGCGACGATGTCGGCCACGAGCTTGCGCAGCCGATGAAAGCGCGCGGCAAAGGCGAGATCCCGCACCGAATCCTTGGTGATGATGTCGAACGGATTCTCGCCGAGCTCGCGCGTGATCCGGTCCAGGTCCTCGCCGAAGATGGCGCGCAGGATGAACTCTAGCGTGACCTCGCTCATCTCGTCGGTGACGTTGATGGGCTCGCCCTGCGCGGCCCGGCGTTCCCAGCGCTCGAGCAGCCGGTCGTTGGCGGCATCGATCACGGCGGCGAACTGCGTGACTACGCGGCGGTGGAACATGGGCTGCATCATGTAGCGCTGCGTGCGCCAGAGCTCCCCGTCGCTGGTGACGATGCCGTTGCCGAGCAGCATGCGCACACGATCGAGCCCGAAACCCTTGCGATAGTTGGCGTGATTGGAGACCAGCACGCGCTTGACGTCGTCCGGGTGGTTCACCACGTAGACGTAGCCGCGGCGCGAGGGCGAGCGCACCCGGTAGATGTCGCCGAAGCGGGCATACAGCGCGCACATGCGCTCGAGCGAGTCGGCATCCTCGCCGATGTTGAAGCTGAACTCCGGTTCCGGTGGCACGCCCACGGGCGCGGCGGAGGTCGTGATCTGATTCATCCCTGCGGTGATCCCAGTGAACGTGCCTTGTGCGTCGCACAAAAGAGCCCGAGCGCGGCGTTGCGAGCTACGCTAGCACAGTCGGACACGCTCTCACGCGCGCGACGCCGCCGCGAGCCGCCGGGCGATTGTGATGCAGTCTCTACCGCTTGCGCGCGGTCGCGGCTACACTGCGCCCACTCAGAAGCAGGGAGAGTCCCGGGTCTCATGCCTCGCACAGCGTGCGGATTCCTACCGATATGAGGCGCCTGCTGCGCGGCCTGATGCCGTGCCTGCTGCTGGTCGCAGCCGGCAGCGTCTGGGCCACCCCCCGCAATCGCGGCTTCGATCCCTATCCGCAGGCCGCCGTCGCCTATGCGGCAGTGGTCGACGGTGAGCTGCTCTGGGGCCGCAATCTCGACATGCACCGCGCACCCGCCTCGCTGACGAAGCTGCTGACCGCCCTGGTGCTGCTCGATTCCAGCTGGCGGCCCGACGCGGAACTGGAAGTGAGCCATGTGGCTGCCCACATCACGCACCCGCGCGTGGGGCTGCACACCGGCGACACCGTACTCGCCTCGGACGCTCTGACCGCCATGCTCATGCACTCGGCCAATGACGCCTGCATGGTGCTGGTCGAGAACGCTGCCCCTAGCATGCAGGAGTTTGCCGCGCGCATGAATGCCCGCGCCGAGCAGCTCGGCATGCGTGACTCGCATTTCGTGCACCCCTGCGGCTTCGATGCCGATGAGCAGTACTCGACCGTGAACGACCTGCTGCGCCTGGCACGTGCCGCGCACGCCGATCCGCGCATCGCGCGCATCGTGGCGCAGGAGCAGGACAGCATCACCACCGGCAGGGGCCGGGTGCTCAAATTCAAAAACACCAATCGGCTGCTCGGCCGGCTTGACGGCGTCATGGGGCTCAAGACCGGCTACACGGCGCAGGCCGGGCACTGCCTGATCGCGGTCGCCGAGCAATCGGGACATCGCGTGTGGCTGGTGCTGCTCGATTCCCAGCGGCGCTGGCAGTCGGCCCACCGCATCATCACGGCCGCCTTCGCCGCGGCCGAGCGTACCCCGCACACGCGCCTCGCCGGCGCCACCGCCGCGCTCTAGCGCTCAGTCGGCGGCCACCGCTGCGCCGCCGCCGGCCGCCGGCCGACGCACCAGCCAGCACAGCGGAATCAGGGCCAGCGCCACCCAGCCGGACAGATAAAACAGATCGAGCGCGGAGAGCAGGTAGCCCTGCCCGATCACGCCCTGCGTCACCAGACCGGCCGCGGCCTGGTCATTCAGGCCCAGCGCGTGAAGCTGCGTGAGCGAGTGCACGAAGGAGGGATCGTAGGGCGTGAGCAGCTCCACGAGGCGCGACTGGTGCAGCGCCTCGCGCCGGTCCCAGTAGGTGGTGAAGATCGAGGTGGCGAAGCCGCCCGCCACGATGCGCAGAAAGTTCGACAGTCCCGAGGCCGCCGGCAGCTTCTCTGCGGGCAGGCGATCGAACGAGATGGCCAGCATCGACACGAAGAACAGGCCCATGGCCGCACCGAACACGAGCTGCGGCCACACGAAGGCCATGAAGCTGGCATCGGCGGTGAAGCTCGCGCGCATCAGATACGAGACCCCGAAGAACAGGAACGCGGCGCTGGCGAACCAGCGCGCGTCGTAGCGTCCCATGAGCCGTCCGATCAGCGGCGAGAGCGCGACCGCGACCAGCCCGCTGGGCGCGGCCACCAGACCCGCCCAGGTCGCGGTGTAGCCGATCCACTCCTGCAGCCACAGCGGCATGAGCACGACGTTGCCGAAGAACACGGCATAGCCTAAGCACAGCGCCACGGTGCCGAGGGCGAAGCTGCGGGACTTGAACAGCGACAGATCGACGATCGGGGCACTCTCGGTGAGCTCCCAGATCAGCCAGGCCGCAAATCCGACCAGCGCGACCAGCCCCAGCACCACGATGGGCGTGGATGCGAACCAGTCCAGGTCCTTGCCCTTGTCGAGCATGATCTGCAGCGCGCCCACCCAGAGCACCAGCAGGCCTATGCCCACCACGTCGACGCGGAGCTTGCGAGTACGTGTTTCCTGCGAGCGCAGGAAGCGCCAGCAGATCAGCCCGCAGAACAGGCCCACCGGCACGTTGATCAGGAAGATCCAGGACCAGGCGTAATTGTCGGAGATGTAGCCGCCGAGCACTGGACCGGCGATGGGCCCGACCAGCGCGGTGATGGACCAGATGGCGAGCGCGATGCCGCGCCGCGCCGGCCCGAAGATGCCCAGCAGCAGCGCCTGGCTGCCCGGGATCATCGGTCCGGAGACTGCGCCCTGCAGCACGCGGAACACCAGCAGCGAGGGCAGGCTCCAGGACAGACCGCACAGGAGCGACGCCGCGGTGAAGGCCAGCACCGAGAACACGAATGTGCGCACCACGCCGAAGCGCTGCATGAGCCAGCCGCTCAACGGCACCGAGACGCCGTTGGACACGGCGAAGGAGGTGATGACCCAGGTGCCCTGATCCGAGCTCACGCCCAGATCCCCGGCGATGGTCGGGATCGACACGTTGGCGATGCTGGTGTCGAGCACCTGCATGAAGGTGCCGAGCGCCAGCGCGAGCGCCGTGAGGCCAAGCACCCCGCTGCCCAGTGGCGGCGGGGTGCCGGTCGCGGCCGTGTTCACGGGTGCCTGCTCACACGCGCCACCCGCGCCGGACTCGGATCGGAATTGGCCGCGATGATGTGCGCGATCAGGATATTGACCGAGGGATCATCCGCGACGCTCTGCTGCACCGGCTGCGGGGTGTTGCGAACCGGTACGGCTCCGGGCGCATCCGCGGCCGCGCGCTCATCCACGCGCACGCGCGCCGACAGACCGATGCGCAGCGGATGGGATGCGAGCTCGCGCGGATCGAGCAGTATGCGCACCGCGACGCGCTGCACGATCTTGATCCAGTTGCCCGAGGCATTCTGCGCCGGCAGCAGGGCGAAGGCGCTGCCGCTGCCCGCCCCCAGTCCGGCCAGGCGACCGTGGAAATCGAGGCCCCCGCCGTAGAGATCGGTGTGCACGATCACCGGCTCGCCGGGATGCATGTGCGCGAGCTGCACCTCCTTGAAATTGGCATCGACCCACACGTCATCCAGCGGCACCACCGCCAGCAGCGGCGTGCCCGGAGCGATGCGCTGGCCGACCTCGACGCTGCGCTTGGCGATCACGCCGCCGACCGGCGCCACCAGATGGGTGCGGCGCAGGGCCAGCGACGCGTTGCGTACCGCGGCGGCGGCCGCCTGCACCTGCGGGTGATCGTCGATGCTCGTGCCCTGGGTCTGGGCGATGGTCTGGGCGAGCTGCTCGCGCGCCGCCGCGACCGCCGCGCGCATGGCGGTGACGTTGTCGCGCGCGTGCGCGAGCTCCTCGCCGGAGATCGCGCCGTCATCGAGCAGCCCCTGGCGGCGGCGCAGGTCGGACTCGGCGGTGCGCAGCGACGACTCGCGCTCGGCGATCTGCGCGCGCAGTTGCGCCCCCTGGGAGAACAAGGCCCGCACCTGCCTCACGGTGCGCGCGAGCTCGGCCTCGGCATTGGCCATGGCAACCTCGGCATCCGCCGGATCGAGATCCACGAGCGGTGTGCCGGCCGCGACCACCTGCGTGTCGTCGACGTGTACCGCGAGTACCGTGCCCGGCTGCTGGCTGCTGACCTGCACCACATCGCCGGTGACATAGGCATCGTCCGTGCTCTCGAAATGACGCCCGTCAACGAACCAGTACGCGCCGTAGCCCAGAGCCCCAAGCGCCACGACGGCAGCCAGCAGGGAAAGTCCGAGGCGGCGGGCGCCGTTACGCGGCACGGGCGCGCGCGGGGCAGTTGGCGTGTTGGAGGTGTTCATGGGGAGGTCTTCATGGGTTGGTTACGGAAATTCACCGCCACGGACGGCGAGCCCGGGTCGAAGCTGCCGCCGAGGGCCAGCAGCAGGTTCACGCGCGCCAAGGCGAGATCGGCGGCGATCTGCACGCTCTGTCGCCGTGCCGCGAGCACCTGGGTCTCGGCGCTGAGCACCGACAGATAGCCGGCGAGCCCGGCGCGATAGCGCTCCTCGGCGATGCGGTAGCCGTCCTCGGCGGCCACGAGCGTCGAGTGCTGATCGGTGCGCTCGCGCACCAGGGCATCGATACGCGAGAGCTCATCGGCGCTCTGCCGCACCGCGCCCAGTACCGTCTCATCATAGGCATCCACTGCGGCATCCAGCGCCGCCTCACGTCCCTGGTACTGGGCACGCAGCTTGCCCGCATCGAACAGCGGCAGCGACACCGCGGGTCCCGCGCCATAGCCGCGAGCGCCGGCCTCGACGAGATCATTGAGCCCGAAGGCGGCCACGCCCGCGAGCGCCCGCAGGCTCACGTCCGGATAGAACGCAGCCTTGGCCGCGCGCCGCTGCGCATCGGCAGCCTCGACGCGCGCCCGCGCCGCCAGCACGTCGGGCCGGCGCGCCAGCAGATTGATGGGCAGCTGTGCCGGCAGCGGCAAAACCGCATCCAGATCGAGCTGCGGCCGCGTGATCGCGGCGTAGCCCTCCGCGCCCTGCCCGGCGATCATGGCGAGTGCATGCACCGCGAGCTCGGCCTGCGCCTGGGCCTGGGTGCGCTCGACGCGCGCCTGCGGCAGCGCGCTCTCGGCCTCGCGCAGCTCGAGCCGCGTATCCAGCCCGGCCGCCACGCGCTGGCGCGTGAGATCGAGAATGTGCGCGCGCTGTGTTTCGGCCTGCTGCGCGATGTCGGCCAGCGCATCGGCGCGGTAGAGATCGACGTAGGATTGGACCAGCGCGGCGGCCAGCAGCAACCGCGCGTCATCGCGCTCGAGCTCGCTGACCCGCGCCAGCGCCTGCGCCTGTGACAGCGCATCGGCCTGGCGGCCAGAGAAATCCAGGTCCCAGGACAGGCTGGCCCCGACCTGCGCCATCCAGAAATCCCCGCCGGCCAGCGGTGGCGGAATGATGTAGTTCTCCGGCGCGTGCTCGCGCAGCGCGCTGCCGCTGAAGCTCGCCGCGGGCTCGAGCCCGGCGTGTACGGCACTCACCTGCGCGAGCGCGGCGCGCACCTGCGAGCGCGCCTGCGACAGTGACGGGTTGGCCGCAATCGCATGCTCGATCAGCCCATCGAGTTGATGATCGTCGAACGCCTTCCACCAGCCCTCGCCCGCCGGCGCCACCGCGGCCCCGCCCAGGCCCAGATCGTGCGCATCGAGCGCGCTCTGCCGTACCGTGTCCTTGGGCGGCAGCACGCAGCCGGCGAGCAGCGCGAGCGCGCCTAAGGCCGCGCCGAGGAGCCATGCGGCCCGCGCGCGCATCAGGCCGCTCCGCTCGAGCGCCCGGCCTGCATGCCGGCGATGAACTTGCCGAGCAGCCGCAGCAGCTCGGCGTGCTCGGTCCGCGTGAAGCCCGCAACCGCGTGATTGAGCTTGTCGACCACCAGCGGAATCAGCTCGTCACAGGTCTTGCGGCCGGCGGCCGTGAGGTGCAGATCCACCTTGCGCCGGTCCTCGGCACAGCGCTGGCGCTCGACCAGGCCGCGTTCGGCGAGCTGATCGATCACGCGCGTGAGCGCGCCGCTGTCGTGGCGGAATTCGAGGCTGATGTCGCGCAGGTTCAGCGCCAGGTCCGCCCGCAGCTGCATCAGGATCACGTACTGCGTGAAGGTGAAGCCGTGCTCGGCGAAGGCCGGCTCGAGCGCATCGAGCATGAGCGCATAGGTGCGCTTGACCAGGTAGCCGACGCTGCTGCAGGGCTTGTAGTCCTCGACGTGGTAGTGCTGGGTTGACATGGCATGACCTGGATGTTGCTGCCTTGACATATACTGCCCCAACAGTCACTGTCTTAACAGTCACTGCTTAGGCAGCTATTTTCCACAATTCGAAGCCGCAGTCAAGCCCTGACCCGCCGGCGGGCGGGCGCCTGGATCGCCGTGGGGCGCCCCTTCAGGGTGCCAGGGTGATGCTGACCGGGCAGTGATCGCTGCCCATCACGCCGGGGTGGATGTCGGCGGCGCGGATCGCGCCGCGCAGCTGCGCGGAGACCAGGAAGTAATCGATTCTCCATCCGATATTGCGGGCGCGGGAATTGGCGAAGTTGCTCCACCAGGTGTAGTGGCCGTTGCCCTGCTTGAACAGGCGAAAGGTGTCGATGAAGCCCGCATCGATGCAGTTCTGGAGTCCCTTGCGCTCCTCGTCGGTGAAACCCTTCTTGCCGCGGTTGGTCTTGGGATTGGCCAGGTCGAGCTCGGTGTGCGCCACGTTGAGATCGCCGCAGAAGATGACCGGCTTGCGCTTCTCGAGCAGCCGGCAATAGTCCAGAAATGCCGGGTCCCAGTGGCCGAATCTGAGCGCCAGTCGGCTCAGGTCATCCTTGGCATTGGGGGTATAGACCGTCACCACATAGTAGTCATCGAACTCCGCCGTGATGACGCGGCCTTCTTCGGCACTGTCGCGCAGCAGCTCATCGGCGAACCTGAAGCGCTTGGCGAACTCGGCCGGAAAACCGTTGATGACGCTGAGCGGCTTCTGCCTGGAAAAAATGGCCGTGCCCGAGTAGCCCTTCTTGACCGCCGAGTTCCAATACTCGTGGTAACCGGGCAGATCGATCTCGATCTGCCCCCGCTCGGCCTTGGTCTCCTGCAGGCACAGAATGTCGGGCCGGTGCGCCTCCAGAAAGGGCAGGAACTGCCCGCGGCGGTGCACGGCACGGATGCCATTGACGTTCCAGGAATAGAGCTTCACGGTGCCGGAAGGTTACCGCACCTACCGCCGCAGCGGCGAGAACCCGGCGATGCGGGCCCGTCTGCCACTAAGTGTTGTCAACCCTTGAGCCAATCGCGTGCGCGCAGTGCGGTCAAGCGGTAGTAATCATTGCGGTCCGGTCAGGTCATTTGCTTGGCCCAGTTTATGGAGATAAGCCACTACTTGTCGATTCTCGCCTTTGAGCGGCAGAAAGAAAGCTTGGTGAACTTTCGCCAGACGAGCAATCGCTTCAAAAGCGACATCGCGGCCGCGCTGCGTGAGCTGCACGTGTTTGGCGCGCAAGTCCGACTTGGTAGTTTGGCGAGTAATCAGTCGCTTCTGTTCCAATGACCGTAGCGATTGGGAAGTCGTCATAGGGTCCACTTTGGTAGCGGTCGAGAGCAACGACTGCGTGACCGATTTGCCTTCTTCGCCGAGACGCAAAACGTTTGCGAGAATGACAGCCTGCGTGCTCGGCAAGTTCAAATCGTGCAGCGCCAACGTGAGATGGCGCTGCCAAAGCTTTGATACCTGCCACAGCAGAAACCCGGCTATGTGCTCGGTCTCCGCACCCAGTTTAAGCTTGATTCGTTGCATATGATAAGTATACTTACGGTATTACCACGAGCAAGCCGTATCGATCAAAACAATGCGGTCCATGGCCATGATCTTCTGGCTCGTAGCGGCTTGTGTCGTCATTAGCGGTGTGGTCGCGGGCGCGAGCTTCGACGTAGCGGTAGTGAAGCTACCTACCCGCAAGCGCATCGGCGCTGTCGCGTACGCCAATTTTGCCCGTGGCAATGACCTGGGTAACGGCATCATTGTCTATCCAACCGTCGCGATTCTGGCGCTTCTGCTGATAGCTGGCGCCACTCTCGCGGTTTATTTCCTGCGGCTCCCGCAGACCGTGCTGCTGGCCTTGTTCGCGGCCTGCGCAGGAACCGTAGCGTCCTTTTTCTGCACAGCTAAAGCTGCCCCGAACATGCTCAGCCTGAGGCACGCGCCAGACGACGAGAAGCTCATTACCGAGAAGCTCGATAGCTTCTCCTTTTGGCATACGTATCGGTTCGCGTTCCAATTCCTGACTTTCATTGCCACGGTTCGGGCCTTGGTAGCGATGTCCGAGATTGTGTGATGTAAGAAGCTGGCTCGCCATGATCATGAACGGCAGATATTCAGCCCTGTGGTTTCGAGCGGTGAGTACCATTTTGATTCTCTTCGGCCTGCTCTTTATCTTCTTCGGACTAAGAATATTTTCAGACAACGTAGCCCTCATACCTCGTGAGGTGTTGCTGCCGTGGGAAAGCGCTCTTTATGGCGCCATTATGCTCGGCTGGGGCGTGACACTTCTATTGGTCGGCCGCGCCGCCTTCCAGCGGGATGATCGCGAACTGAAACGGGCGCTGCTCGTCGGACTTGCGGTTTGGCTTGCTGTGGAGGCCGCAGCCTCGGCGTGGCTCGGCGTGTGGTTCAACGTCGGCGTCGATATTGTCGTTCTCGTTCTGTTTGGTATCCCTTTACTGAGCAAAGGGATGCGGGCAGCCGGCCCCGGTCCGCACGTATAACGCATCGGTGACAATACCCGCGAGGGGGAAGACAGTCCTCGCCGGCGGTGCGGCCGCCCTCCAGTCCTTGTTTTTGTCTTCCTCTTGTGTGAGTCGCATCTGCCGTTTACGATCCACTGCGCTATCCGATAGGTCTTGGAATGGCTCATCAGTAAAAATGGAATAGCGTAGACAATGTCGTACATGCGCAGAAGCGAGCGGTTGATGAGTACTTCCGCCAAAATGCTGCGCGCCGAATTGCCGGCGCAGATGGCCGGGGCCCAGGGTCCATATAGGGTGGGGTGGTAAGCTCTCGGGACTGTTTAGTCGCAAATAATGCATGTGACGTTGCTCGTCCTGTCGCTCCCTTCAAACGGTCAGCGTCTTCTGACCTTAATGGCGAAAGCAGCATCGCGTCGTTGTTCGGTGCATACGCGTGCGCCGGCTCGACCCGGCCCACCCAATCTCGGTCCGACACGTTCCCGGCACAAGTGCTATAGGCTGCTTCCACACCTGAGGCGATAAGTCTTCTTCACCGAGGAAACTGGGCAGTTCGGCTGGTAATGCGAAAACTCAACATCGTCATGGTGGCAGCGTGTCCGTTCCCGGCTCGGAGGGGCACTCCGACGCGGATACTGCGACTCGCGGAGGCTCTCGGACATCGTGGTCATCGTGTGAATGTCGTTACGTATCATCTGGGTGGTCCGCTCGGTGATGTGCCCTTCAGCGTCACCCGCATCGCGGATATCCCGTTTTACCGTCGGCTTCAGGCCGGCCCGAACTATAGGAAGCTATGGGTCGACTGGAAGCTGTCCAGCGAAATTCGGGCGGTGCTCCAGCAGGGACCGGTTGATCTTGTTCATGCCCATCATTACGAGGGCCTTCTGGCGGCACTCATCGGGTGCCGGGGCCGGTCGTTGCCCATCGTCTACGATGCGCACACCATGCTCGAATCGGAACTGCCGCATTACCGCCTGGGGATGCCGGCGGTAGTCAAGCATGTCCTCGGCCGCCTGCTGGATAAGCACATTCCGCGACGCGCAGCGCACGTAATGGCCGTGACCGACCTTATCCGGACTGCCTTGATCGCCAGAGGGGCAGTCCTTCCGGAATGCATTACTACCGTTCCGAACGGCGTCGAGTTTGCTCATTTCTCCAACGCGGCGCTGACGGCGCATCGCGAGGAAGGCGCGCGCCGCCGCTTGATCTTCACGGGCAATATGGCCCCCTACCAGGGGATCGCTCTCATGCTAAAGGCGTTTGCGAAGGTCGTTCGCGCGCTCGGTGATGTCGAGTTACATATCGTGACCGGCGACACTTTCCAGGCCTACCGATCCCTTGCGCTCGAACTGGGTGTGAACCATCTGCTGCGCTTTTCTCCAGACGACTTCCGCAGCTTGCCGCTTCACCTGGCCGCTGCTGACGTTGCGCTCAACCCTCGCGGTCATTGCGCGGGAGTTCCGATGAAACTGCTGAACTACATGGCCTCAGGCCGTGCCGTCGTTTCCTGCGCAGGGTCGGCCCGCCATCTTGAGCACGGACACTCTGGCTGGATCGTTCCCGACGGCGACGTCGACGGATTAGCCGGAGGAATACTTGAGCTTCTGACTAACCGCGAACTGGCGTCGAGGCTGGGTACAACCGCAGAAGCTGTCATACGCGACACGTTCAGCTGGGACCGGTCCGCCCAATTGGCCGAGCAGGGCTATCTGGCTGTCGTCAAGTAGACCTGCTCAGGTCCCGCAGATAATGGACTCAACGCGCGCAATTTCCCGTGGGTTCAATTCCGGCGCATCCAGGGCGCCGAGGTCCTCCTGCAGGTGACCGAGGCTACTCATGCCGATCAGCACGAGTGAAATACCGGGGACCTGCAGCAGATACCGTATGGCCGACTGCGCCATCGTCCTGCTGTCGGTCACCAGAAAGCGCAACGCTCTGGCGTGTATAAGCCGCTGATCATACCCCGCCTTGCCGCTTTCCAGCCTTTCGGCCTTGGTTTCCGAACGGGCCTCGGTCAGCAGTCCCCGCCCTAGGGGCTGACGTGCAATGACTATGACCCCCCGCCGGCTGGATTCTGGGAGCAACGCGGAGATTGCACGCTGGTCCAGCATGCTGATACGCAGTTGGATCGCATCGAGTTCGGGATTGGACAATGCGACCAGCGCATCCTCCACGGAATCGCAGGAGACCCCGATGAAGCGAATCTTGCCCTCGCGCTTCAACCGTCCCAGAGTCTGCTGGTACTCGCACCTGCGCAGCACCTCTCTATGTGGGTGGTGCAGTTGGTACAGATCGACGTAGTCGGTTCCGAGCCGTGCGAGGCTCGCGTGTAGCGCATCGGTCAGGTGCATATCGCTGAAATCCGTCTGTCGCTGTGAGTTCTTGGCTCGCAAAAGCCTCTTCTTGAACGGCTTCAGAAGCGGCGCAGCCGGCCTCAGCCAGGGACGCAGACGCAGTGCCGCCGTGCCAAGCGGTGTAAAGCGCGCGCCACCCTTGGTGGCAATGAACACCTTTTCTCGCTGGTGCTTGAATGCCCGGCCGATTAGCCGCTCGCTGACGCCCATCTGATAGATGTCGGCCGTGTCAAAGAAGTTGATGCCGCGTTCCATTGCGATCGCCAGCGTTCTGAGCGCCTCTTTCTCGTCGACATAAAATAGGTCGCCGCCCAGTGCTGCACCTCCCAGACCTAGCACGGACGTGTGGAACGCCGAATTCCCGAAAGGCCGACACATCATGGCGCGGAGCCCTTCGTTATCTGGACCGCGTCGCGGCAGCAGAACTCGAGCACCCCTCCTGGCAGGTCGCCGGGGACGGGAATTTCCAGCATTCGCAGCCAAGTTGGAAAAAGATCGAGAATCTGCGCGCCATTCACCCGATAATCGGCGTCGATGCCGGGGCCCTGCGCGAAGAATATGCCCTCGCACCGGTGACTGCCGCTGGTCGGCCACTTCATGTTTGCGCGCCAACGGGGGCCGAACACCTCGTTGGATCGGCGGTTGGCTTCCATAAGCATGTACATGCTGTTTACCCATTCGACCGTCAGGTCCGGCGCGCCCGGATTTGTGCAACCCGGATAGAGCTCCTCTCGGTCATAGACCTTCTTCACAGCCAGTTTTCCCGTACCCGGGTCTATGAGTTGACTCAGTTGCGCGGCGATGCAATCGACAACCCGCGAGTACTGCTCGGCAGTTATGATTCCGTTCGGCTCGCGCCCGGCCAAATTGATGAAGATGGCGCCCTCCTTGCCACGGGAGTAGGCGGTTGTCGCGCTCCAGTCCACGTCGGATACCGCCATGTAGCTTTCGGCGCCGGCCCTGAGACCCGGAAGCTGCCTGACCAGGAACGACTTGATGCTTTCGGGAAGAAGCCTCTTGGCCGTACCAATGGCCGCCGACAGGGCGCGAGTACGATATCGCGCGTCGTGGTCAGGACGCAGGTACTGCAGAAAACCCTGGCTCTGAAGCCAGGCATTGATGTTCACACCGGCCTTCAGCGGGCCGGCGCCGCACTCCGAAATGACGAATATCCGGGCTTCCGGGCCGGCCAGCCGCGCCAGCCGCGCGAGCTGGGTGTCGATCCGCCGGTAAACCGATTCTATCAGGCCGCTGTAGCGATCATCCCGCTGCGCCCCCTCCATATCCGACCAGAAGTAATGCTGTGCCATTGCCGTCGCACTGAAGAAGGCCATGAAGAAATCGCAGGGGTATCGCGTGATTAACTCCGCCAGGACATCGGACTGCCAGTCGATTTCCTTGGGAAACAGCTCGAGGTAATCCCGCTTGGTGCGGCCACCGGGAAAGATATCCTTGAGATGATAGCGCCCGAACTTCTGTATCAGAGTGTCATAGAGCTCGGAGGGCGAAGCGATGGCGCGATCGACCATGGGCGAGTCCTGACCGGAGATCATGTACCCGTTCAGGGATGGTGGCGGCCAGGTAAGCGGCAGGTTGACCATCCCGCAGGTGCGATGATTCTGTTCGATCACGTCCCAGAGGGTGTCGCAGCCGATCATTTCGCGGTTCATCTCCCGGAACCGGCCGTAGCTGTCTCTCTGTATACAATCGAAGATGCCGTGTTGCTGAGCTCGTCGTCCGGTATAGATATCGGCGAACATCTGCGTGGTAATTAGCGGACCGCAGTTCTCGAGAGTACCGGCGCAGCCTGCTCGCGCCATCCGGCCCAGAAACGGCAACTTGCCGGCGTCGATCCAGCGTTGCGTCAACACCGGCGATGCTTCTGAAAGCACGAAGACCAGGATTGGGGCGTTTCTTTTGGCCATGCCTATCCGTCTCAGCAGTGAGCCAGCAGCTGTCGGTAGAGGCCGAGGTGACGCTCCTGCGAGCGGCTCGCTTCATAATTTGCGAGCACATATTCGCGAGCTGCCTCGCCTCTGGCTTTCCAAAGGTCGTCTGCTAGCAGCGCCCTGAGCCCGGCCGCGAAGTCATCATCAGTTATGTGCAAGCCGAAGCGTTCCGCCACCTTATCGGGGTTCACGCCGCTCAGGACGGCGCAGCCGCAAGCCATGCCTTCCAGCATTGACGTTGGCAATCCTTCTCTGGCCGCTGTGTTCACCAGGATCCAGCTGTTGGCGAGGATGTCGAACAGATCGTGGGTGGTAAATTGGTCAATCCACCCCACGAGTTTCAAGTTGGGAATGCGGGAATAGCGGTCACGCAACTGCCGGTCGCGCCGTCTGTCATGGCTCTTGCCCACAGCGATGAAGTCCACATTCGGAAAGCGGCGCGCAAGTTCGAAAAATATCTCCGGGCGCTTGCGTCTGTCCCATCGGCCCACCATGCATACGGTGGGCTTGATGTTCTTGGAGCGGGTGATTGCCGGGACCGCGATCGGGGATGGCATGAACTGCGGCAGCTTCTGCAGCCGGTAGAGTGCTTTAGCCTTTTCTCTGCCCTCGAACGTCGTGCACAAGACCGCATCAGCGCTCTGGACTGCTCGCCTGACCAGAAAATTGATGTCATAGAAGCGTGACAGGAACGTGCGCGTCAGGCTGATCGATGGATAGCGCAACTCCATCAGCCAGTCCGAGAGGTACTTGGGGTCGCGGATGGTGGCGACATGCCTGGCATCCGGCCGTGCCCTCATCGCGAAGAAGGTTCCCAAAGACGGCTCCTGCGAATGAAAGAGGTCGGCATTGCAGCTACCGAACAGATCCTGTGCCTGCCAGGGAGCCGAGAGGGGAAAGCCCAAGACCCTGATTCCGTCTAGAGTCTCCATCGGGCGCTGATCGTGTCGCAGCGGAACCACGGCAGTGACCTCGATGCCGGACTTGACGAGCAGTCGGCCCAACTCCCGAGTCGCGCGGCCGTAGCCGCCGAATTTCCCCCAGGCAAATATCTCGACACAGCTCAGGCAGATATGCACGCTGCTCGTCGTCCCTACCGCTTATCACGCCGCTGGCTTGTCGGAGCAGTTTGGCGTTCCGACGGACATTACGACTGCTTCAAGTGCACCTCCCAGCAAGCCGATAGCGATCGAAAGGCTCAATAACAACAACGCCAGCGTCATGGCGCTGCTGCTACCGATTCCGAAAGGGGCAAGCAGAACGATCAGCAGGCCTTCGCGCACGCCAAGACCGGGGAAGGTCGCAAGCAAGGCAGCAAGCAGTAGCAGCGATCTTACATCCGCGAACCGCGTGACAACTCCTTCGACAGGCACGTAGCTGAAGATAAGGGCCAGCATTCCGCCCGCAACGGCGAGCCGAGCAAACCGCCTGAGTCGCGACGGCATGCCGCTTACTGTAACTGGCCCGTGCCCCGGAGCCACACTGAGCGCATTAGCTGTCGCATCCTCTGAGTTTAAGTCTTTGGCTGCTGCAGGAGGTGTGACGCAGGTCGTCCAATTCGCCCCCTTTGGGAGCTCTGCTTTACTGGTAGAGTTTCGATCGCGCTACGTATCATACGCACGCGCCGGCAGCACCGTGCGCGTAATTCACGTCGCCGGCTTGCTTCCAATCATATTCGGCGGTGGTACGGGCTCGGAAGTCATGCGCAGAATCGCAGCGCCCATGGTCGGCGTAATGATCACCGCACCGATACTCTAGATGCTGATGCTGCCGGCGGCTGGCTGATAGAAGTCGCTGAGACCAGGTCGCGCTAGGTCAGTCGGGACCATCCAGGGGCGTCGTCGGCCGCTCTCAATTCTCTAGGGGCATCCGAATATGAGTAGAAAGTCCATGACCGCCGGCGTGACTGCCAAGGGTCGACGAAGAATCCAATTCGAGTTCAGGTTCGAGGACGTGCGATATCGGCCCACTTTGTTAAAGACTTCGTCGGAGGCTAAAACTTGCGCCGTGCGCGCGAGCATCTCGCCGGAATAAGGGAACGCATCGTCACCGGTACCTTTTCATTCGCGGCGGAGTTTCCAAGCTTCCGCAACCTCTAGAGCGTTCCGAGTCAAGGATCCCCGCGAACGTGTGCGCCGGTCAGTTCCGGCCAAAAACCGCCGGTCGAAAGTGAGGCTTAAGTATCGGCAAAGCGGACGTTGCGCAGGCAATCTCAGTCTGAGTGAACGCAGTTAGCAGGTCACAGGACTCGGAACTGTAGCGGACCGAAGGAAAGAAAGCAGTTAGCGGTTGGAACAGCCGCCAAAAACTCCCTCCGATGCACTCCGCGGCGGCCACCACGGAAACATTGTGGAAACATGCCGAGCGGCGCACTGAGAGCGACCTCCTAAATCGCTGCAGCGGCGAGCTGTATACCCTCGCCAACAGCGACTGGCACGAGGAGCGCTTGATCAAAGTCCATCAAGCCGTAGCACCTGCTCAAGCATGGGCCGAATTTCGGTCGAGACTCGCGGGCGCGGTTAGGCGCACCGAGGATGACGAGGTTGCCGACTCTTTCTTCTTCGCCGCCTCGATGGCGTCGAGGTACATCTGCCGACCGGCTTCCCTGGACATCTCGCCGACATAGCCGAGATCGTGCCGCGCCGCGCTGTCATCTATTGTGAACTCGCGGCCGATCATTCGCACCAACGAGCGCGACAGGGGCGGGTCGCCCTTCTTGAAT
>DATDHV010000095.1:0-17684 GCA_036521395.1 Steroidobacteraceae bacterium
GTGCGGCTCAGGCGCCACGCACCGGGCGGCTGCTGGCCCAGAAAGCCGCCCTGAAAGGACTGCAATTGCCCTATGACGCCGGACTTGACGATCGCGAGCGCCCGGTTCCAGGTCGGATCGTACTGCACGCGATAGGCGATCATGAGCTTCACGCCGGCCTTGTGGCAGGCATCTATCATGGTGCGGCATTCGGCACTCGAGATCGCCATGGGTTTCTCGCACAGGACATGCTTGCCGGCCTGGGCCGCGCGCAGCGTGAAGTCGCGATGCATGCTGTTGGGCAGCCCGATGTAGACGGCCTCGACCTGCCGGTTGTCGCGGATGCGATCGAAGTCGTCGTAGGTGTAGATCGAGCTCTTCGGTATGCCATAGAGGTCGGCATAGTGGGCACCCTTGGTGTCCGGGTGATCGGTGACCAGTGCCGTGATCTTCGCCTTGTTCGAGCTCGTGCAGGCGCGCATGAACAGATCGCAGATCGTTCCCAGTCCCACCGCCGCAAAACCGACGGGCCTGGCCGGCGCGGCCGGGGCAGCACCGGCGAATGCGCGCGGCAGATGCGCCAGAGACGCCGATGCCATGGTCAGTGCCGAGAGAGCGGTGAAATCGCGACGGTTCATGAGGGCTTTCCCTTGAAGTCGGTACCGGTCGTGAGCGCCGTCATAGCCTAGGCCATCGCCGGCACTAGAGCACGCGATTGGCCGCCGCCATCTTCGCGTACCAATGGCCGGAGTCCTTGATCGTGCGCTGCTGGCTTTGCGCCATGTTCACGCTCACCAGGCCGAAGTGTTGCGAGTAACCCTCGGCCCACTCGAAATTGTCCAGCAGACTCCAGATGTGGTAGGCACGCACGGGAGCGCCGTCATGGATGGCGCGCGCGAGCTCGCGCAGGTGACCGCGCAGGTAATCGACGCGCTTGGGATCGTGCACCACGCCGTGGGCATCGGGCAGGTTGTCGTAGGCGGCGCCGCTCTCGGTGATCTCGATGGGCATGTGTCCGCCCATCAGCTTCGACATCTTGGTCACGATGTCGTAGAAGCCTTCGGGGTAGATGTCCCAATCCAGGTCGGTCTTCTCGTGCGGCCCCGTGGCCCACTGGGCATCGGCCATCAGCCCGGGTATGCCGAGAAAACCTGGCGGCACCGCGCGTACGGTCCAGCGGGTGTAGTAGTTCAGGCCGACATAGTCGAACGGGGCCCGCATGATGACTTCATCGCCGTTACGCAGATCGAGCAACTCGGGCAGTCGATCCGCGGGCAGTACCCCGTCCGGATACTGACCGGTCAATGCGGGCCACACGTGCCAGAGGTTGTTCAGGCGGAACCACTGATCGGCAGCCGCCACGTCGGCCGCGGAGTGAGTGGCGGGAATCATGGGTGCCGGATCGAACGAGCTGCCGACCTCGGCGTTACGGTTGCGCGCCTTTAGCACCACGAAGGCCTTGCCCTGCGCCAGATTGACCGTGTGCGTGGCGCGCAGGAAGGCGAGCGGATCCTTGCGACCCGGGGCGAACTTACCGAACCAGTAGCCAAGCTGGGTAAATGTGCGAGCCTCGTTGAAGATGCACCAGTGATCGATGCGATCCCCCAGTGCGTGTGCTACCGCGGCCACGTAGTCGACGTAGCGATCGGCCGTGTCTCGATTCGGCCAGCCGCCGGCGTCCTCGATCTGCTGCGGCATGTCCCAGTGATACAGCGTCGCCAGCGGCCGGATGCCGTTCGCGAGCAGCTCGTCGGTGAGGCGGCGGTAGTAGTCGAGTCCCTTCTGATTGGGCGGGCCGCCCATCGTCGGCAATACGCGCGCCCAGGAGATCGAAAAGCGGTAGCTCTTGCAGTTGAGCTCACGCAGCAGCGCTACGTCCTCCTTGTAACGATGATAGCTGTCGCAAGCGACATCGCCGGTGTCGCCGTTCTTGATGTGCCCAGGCGTGTGCACGAAGCGGTCCCAGATGGACTCGGCCTTGCCGTCCACGTTCCAGGCGCCTTCGACTTGATACGCCGACGTGGCCGCGCCCCACATGAAGTGCGCCGGAAACGTACTGATGATGGGATGTTTCACGATCGGCTCCGAGGCAAGCGAGGTATGCGGCAATGACAGTCCAAAACTCGACCGTGCGGTGAGCGTGGCGCCCGAAAACGCCAGCAGGGATTCGAGCAGGTGACGGCGATTCATGAATGGCTCCGCGTTGTCTTGGCCGATGTCGCGCCCGGCCTCAGTGTTGCAGTGATCAAGGACCGGACAATCCCTTCGCGGCGAACGCCAGCGCGCGCGCCATCGGCGTGTCGGCCGCACGCAGTGGATGTGTCCCCGTCGAAGGTCGCGTCTAGGCGCTACTCGCGCAGTGGCGGGTGTCGGTCACGCCGCGCAACCGCGCCCGTAAGGCGACTGACGTATCTTCCGGCTCCCGCCCTCCCGCGGTAGCGCTAACATAAAGGCAGCGACGGAGGAGGTCAATCCCGCGGCCGCGCGTGGGACGTTGCGCTCGCGCTGTCGGTGCCAGTCTTGCAGCGTTGCGACAGCGCCACGCCGTGGTGCGCGCGCCCGCAACAGTGTTGACTTGGGCCCGCGGCTTCGCCTACACTCCGGACACAAGGTAGCGCTACCATAAAATCAGGCAGCGCGGGTGGGGTGGGGAAATACGCGTGGTCGACGCAACGGGTTTGCCGGTGGTTCAGAGTGCGGCTCTAAACCGTGGCTGCCAACTTCGCTGATGGGTGGGGAACACAAGAACGGCTGACTCGTACGGCGGACGGCGCGTGCATCAAGAGCCGCCGCGTCCGTTGGGATGTCTCAAAGACAGGACGGGAGGAAATTAAATGAAGAATACGGCGCCGAATTATCATGTCCGCAGATTGGTTCGAGCCATCTGTGTGGGTGGTGTGTCCACGCTGTCTCTGGGCGCCATGTCGACAGGCTTCGCGCAAGAGCCCGCGGCTGCCCCCGGCCCGGCCATGACGGCCCAGCCAGGCACCGAGCTGCAGGAAGTCGTGGTCACGGGCCTGCGGGCTTCCCTGCAGGAGAACCTCGACATCAAGAAGAATGCCGACGGCATCGTGGATGCCATCTCGGCCGAGGACATCGGTAAGTTTCCCGATGCGAACCTCGCCACCGCCATGGAGAGAGTCCCCGGCGTCACGGTGACCCATGCCGATAACAACATGCAGGGTGGTCCCGCGGGTTCCACCGGCGCCGCCACGGCAATTACCGTGCGCGGTTTTGGTCCGACGTTCAATCAAACCCTGTACGACGGCCGCCAGGTGCCGACCGCGACCGGCAACCGCGGCTTCGACTTCGCGGCAGTCAGTTCCGATTTCGTGGGCCAGGTCGATGTCCTGAAGACGCCCGACTCGACTCTGTCCAGCGGCGCGATCGGTGCGACCATCAACATCAAGTTTCCCAAGCCCTTCGATCACCCCGGATTGCAAATGGCGGGCTCGGCCTCGGCGAGCGATTCCACCGGCGCCGACAAGGCAACGCCGAACGTGGGTCTGTTGCTCAGCGACACCTTTGCGGATGACCGCTTCGGCATATTGGTTGACGCGGCCTTTACGGACAGCAAGACGCGCGGCAATCACGTCGACATTCAAGGTTGGGAAGGCGGACGCGGGGACGGTAATTCGGGATTGGCGCCCTGCCAGCTGGCCGGCGCGGGGCCCTGCCCGAGCCCCATGCCCTCACCGACCATCAGGGATTGGTTCATCCAGGACTACGGCGTCTACCAGGAGCACACCGACGACAAGACCGTCCAGGGCCGCCTGGTACTGCAAGCGCAGCCGGTGGATGGCCTGGAGCTCACTCTCGACGACAATTACTCCAAGGAAACCATCCTGCAGAGGCAGCAGGGCTTCAGCGTCTGGTTCAACGGCAACACCATTTCGGATGTGGTCCAGGCCCCGGACGGCACGGTGACGAGTTTCCTTCAGCCGGGTTCCCCGACCGACTTCCAGGCGGCGATCAATGGTTCGGTGGCTGAACTCAATACCACCGGCTTCAACGTGAAGTGGGACGCGACCGAGCACACCTCGTATCTATTCGATGCCTATACGTCGGAAGCCAAGCTCAATCCCGGCAGCGGCGAGGAGAACGAACTCGATGCGGATGTGGGATACGGCAATAACGCGGCCAACAACTCCACCTTTGGTGTCGTGGTCAACGGTTCCGGCAACCTGCCCTATCCGGTGGGCTACGGGCCCAGTGGCGATGCGGCGCGGTTCCTCGACCCAAGCATCATTGGCTCGCACGTGGAGGTGTTTGACACCAACCAAAACAAGGACATGCTGAACCAGTTCAAGCTGCAGGGCAGCTGGCACGACGATCAGGTGGAATTCAAATACGGCGCACAGTTCACGCACGATGATCTGGAATTGCGATCCAATACCGACCTCCCGTACACGTGGCAAACGTATGCGGGCTATGGGCCGCCCCCGGAGGGCACCGGCGGCGTCTTTCCGATCCCGGCGAATTTGATCTCGGGTACCTTCAGCACGGGTTCGAATTTCATCAATGGCTGGGGCAATGGCGGCAAACTGCCGCCGGCGATTCTGGCCGCCAATGGCTACGCGATCATCAACTACCTGCAGGGCCTGAATGGCGCGGGGATAAACGTGGGTGCCTGCAGCAACCTGAGCGGGCCGACGCCGTGCACCGGCAAATACGTCGCGTACGAGAATGTCGGCAACCATCAGGACATCATCGAGAACACGATCTCGCCGTACGTGAGCCTGGCGACGACGGCGAAGATCGAGGACATGCCCCTGAGGATCAACGTCGGGGCTCGCTACGAGTACACGCATTCGTCCTCGGGCGGTCTCGCGCAACTGCCGGCGGGCCAGCTGGCGATCGCGCCTACTGACCCAACGCTTTACACATTCGTCAACACCCCGACAACCTCCGTCGTCACCAAGAACGAGTACCGTTATCTACTGCCGAATCTCGACCTGACCCTGGGACTGACCGATGCCCTCAAGTTGCGCTTCGACGCCTCGCGCACCTTGACCCGTCCGCCGCTGAACCTGATAACGCCCGATACCACCATCCCGGCCGGCCAGCGTATAGGCGCATTGAACGGAACCGGTGGCAATCCTGACTTGCTGCCGTACCTTTCCGACAACGTGGATTTCGGCGCGGAATGGTACTACGCGCGAAACTCCTACATCTCGGTCGATGGCTTCGTGAAGGACGTAAGCAACTTCGTCGTGGGCGGCACGGTTACGCAGCCCATCAACGGAGTGACGCTGCCCAGCGGGGCGGTGGCGCAGTTCGCCATCACCTCACAGGTCAACGGCCCCTCGGCCGAAGTCCGCGGCCTCGAACTGGGTTTCCAGCATGTGTTTGGCCACACCGGCTTCGGCTTCCAGGCCAATGCCACGTTCGTCAACACGGACAAACCCTATAACCCGAACGACCTCAGCCAGTCGGGCTTTGCGGTGACGGGCCTGGCCGATTCCTGGAACTTCGTGCCTTTCTACGACAAGAACGGCTTCCAGGCGCGTGTCGCGGTCAATCATGAGGCGTCGTACCTGAATAATTTCGGGCAACACCAGAACAACTCGCAATTCGGTACCGAGCCGACGTTCGTGAATGCCAGCACGTACGTGGATTTCAGCACCAGTTACGACATCAACCACCACGTGAGCGTGTATTTCGAGGCGCTGAATCTCACCGACCAGGCCTTCAGCACCCACGGTCGTTACGCGGAGCAGATCCTCGATGTGGTCGACACCGGCCGCACCTACACGGTCGGATTTCACGTGAAGTTCTAGTTCCGGGCGGGAGCTCGATAAAACTGGGCCGCCAACAAACTTGGCGGCCCTTTTTTTTTCTGCGATAGTGCGAAGCACGTGCCCCGCAACCGTCACTGAAGCGCCGACCGTGGCTCAACCGACACAATCCATTGTTATCGTGGGGGGTGGGACCGCGGGCTGGCTGACCGCGGGCATCATCGCGGCACGGCATCGCCCCCGCATGCCGGCCGGCTTCTCGGTCACGCTCGTCGAATCGCCCAACGTCCGCAACATCGGCGTCGGCGAAGGCACCTGGCCCACACTCAGGTCAACGCTCGAGAAGATGGGCGTATCCGAGACCGACTTCTTCCGCCACTGTGATGCGGCATTCAAGCAGGGCGCGAAATTCGCGCGCTGGACCAGCGGTGCCGACAACGATGCCTACTATCACCCCCTCATGATGCCGCAGGGATTCACGCAGATTAATCTGGTTCCGCACTGGCTGCGTAACGACCAGGGCCGCAGCTTCGGCGAGTCGGTGTGCCCGCAGGGCCAGCTGTGCGAGGACGGGCTCGCGCCCAAGATGATCACGACCCCCGAATACCAGGCGGTGGCGAACTACGCCTATCACGTCGATGCCGCAAAATTCGTGCCGTTTCTGCAGAAGCACTGCACCGAGAAGCTCGGCGTGCGCCACGTGCTGGCCGACGTGCTGACCGTCAACCAGGCGGAAAACGGCGACATCAGGAGCGTGACGACGCAGCAGGCCGGTGAAATCGCGGGCGATCTGTTCGTGGACTGCACCGGCTTTGCCTCGCTGCTGCTCGGCAAGGCGCTGGGCGTGAGGTTCAAGGACTGCAGCGACGTGCTGTTCTGTGACCGCGCGCTCGCGATCCAGGTGCCCTACGACACGCCCGAGGCGCCTATGGCCTCGCACACCATTTCCACGGCGCAGCCGGCCGGCTGGATCTGGGATATCGGGCTGCCGACCCGGCGCGGCATCGGCCACGTCTATTCCAGCCGTCATACCAGCGACGATGCGGCCCACGAGGTGCTGATGCGCTATGTCGGGCCGCAGCACCAGGACCGCCCGGTGCGCAAGATCCCGATACGTCCGGGGCATCGCGAGCTCTACTGGAAGAACAACTGCGTCGCCGTCGGGCTCGCAGCCGGCTTCCTCGAGCCGCTGGAATCCTCGGCCATCGTGCTGGTCGAGCTCTCGGCCAAGCTGATCGCCGAACAGATGCCGGCCAACCGCGAGGTCATGGATATCGTGGCGGCCCGGTTCAACGACGTGACCGGCTATCGCTGGGGCCGCATCATCGACTTCCTCAAGCTGCACTATGTGCTGACCCAACGGACCGACAGCGCGTTCTGGACGGACAATGTCGATCCGGCGACGGTCCCCGACCGGCTGAAGAACCTGCTGCGCCTTTGGAAGTACCAGTCGCCCTGGTTCTTCGATGAATTCGACCGGCTGGAGGAGGTGTTTCCGGCCGCCAGCTATCAGTACGTGCTCTACGGTATGGGGTTTCGCACCGAGGTCGGTCCGCTCGACAACGTCGCCACGGAGTCGATGGCGGCGAAGCTCTTCAAGGAGACCGCCGTCCTGACACGGCAGATGCGCTCGCAGCTGCCCAAGAATCGCGATCTGATGCGCAAGATCTTCGACTACGGCCTGCAGCCGATCTGAGTTCTGCAGCCGATTTGAGCCTGCGGTCGGTACGAGCCAGGGAGCATTCAAGGATCGTGACCAATATCGTTGTCCTCGACAGTCAGTCCCATCGCCCGCTGCGCGTACGCGCGGGCGCCTCGGCGTTGCACGGCGACAATCAACGCTTCGTGCCGGTGATCGTCGGGGAGTTTCCGCTGCTCGCGGTGCACTATCCCATCCTGTTCTCCAAGGATATGGAGACTGGGGCGTTCTATTGCGGGGCCATGCTCGGGTTTGACGTTGGCGAGAACCTGTTCCTCGATGAGGGCAAGGGGCAGGATGCCTATCGCCCCCTGAACCTGCAGCGCGGCCCGTTCTATGCCGCGGGGAGTGACCTCGCGATCGATCTGGACAGCCCGCGCATCGATGCCGCCGGACAGCCGCTGTTCGGCGAGGCCGGGGAGCCAACTCCCTATCTCGAGAGCATCAAGGCGCTCATGCGCGAGCTGCGGCCGGGGCAGGCGCGCACCAAGGTCTTCATCGATACGCTCATGCGTCTCAAGCTCATCGTGCCCGTGACCATCAATGCGAGCTTCGACGACGGCACGAGCCGCGAGGTGGTCGATCTCTACACCATCGAGCGGGAGGTGCTGGCCGGCCTGCCCGATGCCGTGGTCGTGGACCTGTTCCGCCGCGGCTACCTGCAGCTCATCTATCTGCTGATCGCTTCGCTCAAGCAGGTTCCGGTGCTGGCGCAGCGCAAGAATCGACGCTTTCTCGAGGGCAGCGAATCGCTGGCGGTAAGTGTTGGCTGATCGCGCGCATGGGCCGAGAGAAATCGCGGGACGTGAGCTCGGCGGGCCCGAACAATTCCTGCATGAGGTGGTCGAGCCCTGTCGCCCGGTGGTATTGCGCGGACTCATCAGCCACTGGCCGGTGGTCGAGGCGGGTGCGCGCTCGCCGGCGGCTTTCCGAGACTACTTGGCGCAGTTCGACGCCGGCGGGCAGGCCGAAGCGTTCGTCGGTGCATCGCAGATTGCCGGCAAGTACTATTACAGCGACGACCTGAAGGGGTTCAACTTCGAGCGCCGGCAGATGAGCTTTGCCGCCGCGCTCGACGCCATCGTGGCCACGCACGATCTCCCGGGCTCACCCTCGATGTACATGGGATCGCTTCCGGCCAACGATTACCTGCCCGGGTTTGCCGCACAAAACGCCATGCCCCTGCTCGATCCAGGAATCGCCCCGCGCATCTGGCTCGGGCACGCCGCGAACGTCTCACCCCATTTCGACGCGCTCGACAACATTGCCTGCGTCGTGGCAGGGACGCGGCGATTCAGTCTGTACGCACCCGAGACGATCAGCCACCTGTACGTGGGCCCCATCGACAACACCATGGCGGGCCAGCCCGTCAGTCTTGCCGCCTCCTCGGCGCCCGATGATGCGAGATTTCCGTTGTTCCGCGAGGTCCGGGACCAGCTGCTGACCGCCGAGCTGCAGCCGGGCGATGCGCTCTATCTGCCCAAGCTCTGGTGGCACAAGGTCGAGTCGACGGCGGCCTTTAACGGATTGGTGAACTACTGGTGGGACGCCTTCAGCATCGGCCCGGATGCCCCCTACACGGCTATGCTGCTGAGCATGATCACCATCGCCGAGCGTCCCCCGGGGGAGCGCCAGGCGTGGAAGGCGTTTTTCGATCACTATGTGTTTCGCACCCACGGCCATCCCCTGGCGCACCTGCCGCCCGAGCAGCACGGCCTGCTCGGACCGCTCAAGCCGGACAACTATGGGCGCATCCGCGCGCGCGTGATGCGCCTGTTGCGCGGCGGATTGCATCTGTGAGCGGCCCTTGGGCACGCTGGACGAGCCTGAACTGATGCCCGCACCCATGGGCGCAGGCATGAGCGCCGGGCGGCGCAATCGCTTCGACCGCATGGAATGGGCGGGGGCGTTCGGTGATCTGGGCACGCTGATCCCATTCGTGGTCGCCTACGTCGCGGTGCTCAGGATCGATCCGTTCGGCATCCTGTTCAGCTTCGGGGCCGCGATGCTGATATGCGGGTTGTACTACCGCACGCCGTTTCCGGTTCAGCCCATGAAGGGCATCGGCGCCGTCGCGACCACCCAGGCAGCGCAGACCGCGGTGATCACGCCCGCAGCAGTCTTCAGTGCCGGATTGGTCACGGGACTTATCTGGCTCATCCTCGGCTACACCGGGACGGCCGCCCGTATCTCGAAGCTCGTCCCTCGTTTCGTCGTCATCGGCATCGTCCTCGGACTCGGCCTGGGTTTCATGGTCGACGGCGTGAGAATGATGAGCACGCAGTGGCTCGTCGCCGCCATTGGGCTGGGGGGCACGCTGCTGCTGCTGACCAATCGGGCGGTGCCGGCGATGTTCCTGCTGCTGATATTCGGCGCCGTGTGCGGGTTGGTGGTCAATCCCGCGTTCCTCGCGGCACTGCACGCCGTGAGGTTTGATTTTCGCACGCCCAGCTTCGCCCTCACCGGCATCCGCTGGTACGACTTCATGGTGGGGACGGTATTCCTGGCGCTGCCGCAGCTCCCGCTGACGCTGGGAAACGCCGTGATCGCGATCCGCGAAGAGAACAACCGGTTGTTTCCCGATCGCCCGGTGACCGAAAAGGCGGTCGCCACTTCAACCGGATTCATGAATCTCGCGAGTGCCGTGTTCGGCGGCGTGCCGATGTGCCACGGGGCCGGCGGCATGGCCGGGCACGTCGCCTTCGGTGCGCGCACCGGCGGTGCGCCGATCATTCTGGGCACCATCCTGCTGTGCCTGGCGTTCTGCCTCAGCGGCTCGATCGCGGCCATTCTCGGTGTCTTCCCGCGCGCCGTGCTCGGCGTGATCCTGTTCCTGGCCGGCGCGCAGCTCGCGCTCGGATCGTGCGACTTCAGCCGGAACAAGGCCGAGCGGTTCATCACCCTCGCCACCGCCGCCTTCGCCATGTGGAATGTCGGTCTGGCCTTCGTCGCCGGCATGGGGTTGGCCTATATCGCCAGGCGAGGACTGCTGCGGCTCTAAGTCGTAGCGGGGCCGTTCAGGCGGTGTTGAATTCCTCGCTGCGCACCGCCGGCAGCGGGTGGTGGTTGGTCGCCGCATCCGAATGGCTGGCCGAGAGCCGGTTCATGAGCGGCAGCATCGCGATTGCGATCACGGTGCAGGCGATACCGGCGAACCCGAGCTTGTTGAACAGACTCGTGTAGATGGCCAGCGATTCGACCGGATCGGTCAGGTTGCGGGGCACGTGCGCAAAGTTCGCGACCACGCTGCCGAGATACTGCGACAGGCCGGAGGCCACGAAGTAGGCTCCCATCATGAAACCTCCCATGCGCGCCGGCACGTAGCGGGCGATCATCGCCAGTCCCAGTCCGCTGACCAGCAGCTCGCCCAGCGAATACAGACCATAGCCCCACACCATGATCCAGGAGGAGACCTGGCCGTCCACCTGCCATCTCGCACCCACGCCGTAGATGAAGAATCCGGCCGCCACGGCCGCGAAACCCCAGGCGAACTTCGCGGCAATCGACGGGTCCCTGCCGAAGCGCCCGAGCGAGTTGTAGATCAGCACCAGCACCGGGCTCAGCACCACGATCCAGATCGAGTTGAGATTCTGGTACTGCTCGGGAATCCACGTGAACAGTTGCCAGCCGAAGAGGCTGAAACGCAGGTCCACATTGCGCTGCGCGAACAGGTTCAGCGAGGTCGACATCTGCTGGTAGAAGACGAAGAACAGCACCGTCTGCAGCACCAGCACCAGTGCGGCAATCATTCCGGCGCGCTCGTTGCGGTGGCTGGCGCGGATCAAGTGCAGGAAGATTGCCAGAATCACGGCGCCGGCGGCGTAGACACAGACGCGGGCCACGGCCTGGTTCTGCAGGATCAGCGCCGACACGATCACCATGCCGACGGCACCCGCTGCCACACCGCCCAGGCGGCGCAGGTTCAGGCGCACTGCGTCCGGTGGCGAGCCGACATGGGACAGGGCGCGGCCCATGAGCCAGTAGTTGGTCAGTCCCACGAGCAGTCCGATCGAGCAGACCCCGAACGCGGTATGCCATCCGAGCGAATCGCCGTAGCGCGCGCCGACATAGTTGCGGATCCAAGGCGTCAGCGTCATCGAGATCATGGAACCGATGTTCACGGCCATGTAGTACATGGTGAACGCGCTGTCGATGCGCGTGTCCTCGCCCTCGTAGATCTTGCGCACCAGATTGCCGGCATTGGGCTTGAACAGGCCGTTGCCGACGATGATCACGCCGAGCGCGAGATAGAGGAAATATTCACTATTGGTCGGCAGCCACAGCAGCGCGTAGCCGACGGCCAGCACCACGGCGCCGATCCTCATGGTGCGGCGCGTGCCGATGAGGCGGTCTCCGATCCAACCGCCGATGGCCGGCGTGGCATAGATCAGCGCCGCCGCCGCGCCCCACACCAGGTTGGCTCGTGTGTCGATGAAGCCGAGCTTCTTCATCATGTAGGTGACCATCAGCACCTGCATGCCGTAGAAGCCGAAGCGCTCCCACATCTCGATCATGAAGACGGTGCTGAAGGCGCGCTTCTGGGCTAGCGGCGAGAGCGGCGCCGACGAGACGTTGGCGGCGGGGTTGGCTGGGGCGTTGGCCGATGAGTTGGCCGGTGCGTTGGCTGGCCCGGCGTTGGCTGGCATGGGCGTCATCCGGGCATTATGGGCACGTCCTTTGGGGCCGTCACGCGGGCCCCGCCCCGGTGCCCTGGACGTTGCCGCAGCTCATATATCAGAGAGGCCGCCCAGGGACCGGCGGGCGCCCCCCCTCCATCACTCGATCAGGATCGCCCTGAAGTCATTGACGTTCGTGAAGGTCGGGCCGGTCACGACCGAATCGCCCAGGGCCTGAAAGAAGCCGTGGCCGTCATTGCGCTCGAGACTGGCGCGGGGGTCGATGCCCAGGGACCGGGCGCGCGCGAGGGAATCGGGCGCCAGGCAGGCGCCGGCGATGTCCTCCGAGCCGTCGACACCATCGGTGTCGCCGGCGATGGCGTGGATGCGGGGATGACCGTCGAGCGCGAGGCCCAGGGACAGCAGGAACTCGACGTTGCGACCGCCACGGCCGCCGCCGTGCACAGTGACCGTGGTCTCGCCACCCGATAGCAGCACGCAGGGCGCCGCCAGCGGCTGGCCGAGCGCTGCCGCCTGCAGTGCGATCGCCGCCAGCACCTTGCCCACTTCGCGGGCCTCACCCTCGAGCCGGTCGCTCAGAATGCAGGCGGATACGCCGTGCGCGCGGGCCACCGCCGCGGCCGCCTCCAGCGCCATCTGCGGCGTGGCGATCAGGTGAGCCCGGTTGCCCTTGAGGCGTGGATCGCCCGGCTTGATCGACTCACCGCGACCGCTGCGCAGGGCTTCGCGCACGTGCGTCGGCGTCTCGATATGGTAGCGATCCAGGATATTCAGGGCGTCGGCGCAGGTGGTCGGGTCGGCCACCGTGGGGCCCGAGGCAATGTTGGTCGGGTCATCGCCGGGCACGTCCGAAATCAGCAGCGTCACCACCGGCGCGGGGAAGCAGGCGGCGGCCAGCCGGCCGCCCTTGATGCCCGACAGGTGCCGGCGCACGCAGTTCATCTCGCCGATGGAGGCACCGGACCGCAACAGGGCGCGATTGAGCGTCTGCTTGTCCGCCAGCGTCAGGCCCTCGAGCGGCAGCGTGAGCAGGGCCGAGCCGCCGCCGGATATGAGGCACAGCACCAGGTCGTCGGCGCAAAGATCACGCACGGTGTCGCCAATGCGCGTTGCGGCTCGCACACTCGAGTCGTCCGGCACCGGATGGGCTCCTTCGATGATCTCGATGCGCTCACAGGGGACGGCGTAACCGGCACGCGTCACCACCAGGCCCGACAGCGGTCCGTTCCAATGGTCTTCAACTGCGCGAGCCATAGCGGCGGATGCCTTGCCCGCTCCGACCACGATCAGCCGGCCGCGCGGCGGGGATGGCAGATAGGATTGAATGTGGTGCGCCGGCTGCGCGCAATCGATCGCGGTGTCGAACAGCCGCCGCAGCAGCTCGCGCGGGGCGGCGCGCGCGCTCACGCCGGCGCCGCGGTCCGAGGTCCGGAGCCGAGCGTATTGGCGAGCGACCCCAACCCGTCGATCGTGACCTCGACCGTTGCGCCGTCCGGTATCGAGCCCACCCCCAGGGACGTGCCGCACGCGATCACATCACCGGGCATGAGCGTCATGTCGTGCGAGATCAGGCTCACCAGCTCTGCGGGCGCGAAGATCATGTCGGCGAGTGCGTAGCGCTGGCGCTCCACGCCATCCAGCCGCGTCACGACGCTCGCAGCGCGCCAGTCGAGCCGCGGGACGATGGCCGGGCCCAGGCAGCCGAAGGTGTCGTGGCCCTTGGAGCGGCACCACTGGGTGAAGTCGGCATTCTCGGTCATCACACCGATGGCAGTGACGTCGTTGACGCAGGTGTAGCCGAAAATGTACTGCTCTGCCTCGGCCGGCGGCACGCCGTGGCAGCGGCGGCCGATGACGATGCCGAGTTCGCCTTCGAACGCGATCTTGCCGGCGTAACGCAGCGGCCGCTCGATGCGCTCGTGCGGGCCGATGACCGAGGAGGCGGGCTTGAGCAGGTACAGCGGGTGGGCCGGCGCGGCCTTGCCGATCTTCGCCGCCAGGGCGTGAAAATTGTTCCACAGCGCCACGATCTTGGTGGGCATGCACGGCGCGAGCAGCGTCAGAGCGCTCGCCGCCAGTACCGCGCCGGTGGGCCGCGGGGAGTCGAATACATCACCGGCGTACTCGTGCACGGCGTCGGCCTCGAGCCGGCCGAATCCGCCGTGTCCCGCCGCGGCGCGAAACCGTACCCAGGCCGCGCGCTCTACGCCCGTGCCGCTAATGGGTGGTCACCAGGTTCCGCGGCTCGCCGGCGGCCCAGGCATCGACATTGTCCATGAGCTGGTCGGCCAGGATCTGCATGGCGCCGGCCGACGCCCACGCAACGTGCGGGGTCAGTATGAAGTTCGGGCGGCGCAGCTCGAGCAGAGGATGGCCGCCGGTCGGCGGCTCGATGGTCAGCACGTCGAATCCGGCGCCCGCGATCCAGCGCTGCTCGAGGGCGCGGATGAGCGCCTGCTCGTCGACCAGTCCGCCCCGCGCGGTGTTGATCAGCAGCGCGGTCGGCTTCATCGCGCGCAGCTGCGCCTCGCCGATCACGTTGCGGGTCGCGGGCGTGAGCGGGCAATGCAGGGTGACGACGTCGGATGCGGCGAGCAGCTGCGGCAGTGGGACGAACTCGCCCGGAACGTCGAGCTGCTCCGGGTGCGCGGCGTACAGCGCACGCATGCCGAAGACGCGGGCGATAGCGGCCATCGACTGGCCTATGGTGCCCTCGCCGATGATCCCGAGCGTGGCGCCGTTCAAGTCCAGGATGTCATGCCCGAAGAAGCAGAACTGCGTGGATCGCTGCCACGCGCCGTCGAGCACGTCCGCGCGATACGCCAACAGGTTGCGCCGCAGCGCCAGGATCATCGCGAAGGCGTGCTCGGGCACCGAGTGAATGGCGTAGTTGCGGATGTTGCTCACCGCAATGCCGTGCGCATTGCAGTAGGGAACGTCGATGACGTCGTAGCCGGTGGCGGCCACGGCGATCAGGCGCAGCTGCGGCAACTGCCGCAGTGCGTCGGCGCGCAACGGTACCTTGTTGGTGATCGCGACCGTGGCGTCCTTCAGGCGCTCGACCACCTCGCCGGCGCCGCTCGCCGCATGCTCGGCGTAGGTGGCCTCGAAGCGCGGCTGGCGCACGTTCGCGGCCAGCGACGCGCGGTCGAGGAACACCACGCGATGGCTCATTTTGCGCTCGCGGCGCGTGCGGGCGCGTTGTGCCGCCAGTACTCGCCGGCGGCGGCGACGCCGCTGCCGGGCGCGATCTTCACGCCGCAGTCGGCCATCGCCATCTCGCAGCCGGCGAGCGCGCCCATGAGCATGAGCTCATTGCAGTCGCCGAGATGCCCGATGCGAAACAGCCGGCCGGACATGCGCCCGAGTCCGGCGCCGAGCGCGAGGTCGTAGCGTTTGAAGGCGCGCGCGATGATGTCGGCGCCGTTGATGCCCTGCGGCACCATGACGGCCGACACCGTGTCGGAGTACCAGCGCGGCTCGGTCGCGCACAGTTTGAGCTTCCAGCCCTCCAGTACCGCGGCGCGCACGCCGGCGGCGAGATACGCATGCCGCTTGAGAACGTTCCCCAGCCCTTCCTCGGCGAGCATCTTGAGCGATTCGCGCAGGCCATAGAGCATCGGTATCGAGGGTGTGTAGGGGAAGTAGCCGGTGGCATTGGCGGTGAGCATGTCGCCATAGTCGAAGTAGCAGCGCCGTCCCTTGGCGAGCTTGGCCGCGGCCAGCGCCTTCTGACTCACGCAGGTGACGCCGAGGCCCGCAGGCAGCATGAGTCCCTTCTGCGAGCCGCTCACGCACACATCCACCTGCCACTCATCCATGCGAAAATCGATGCTGGCCAGCGCGCTGACGGCATCGACGAACAGCAGGGCGGGGTGGCGCGCGGCATCGAGCGCGCGGCGCACGGCGGCCACGTCGCTGGTCACGCCCGTGGCAGTCTCGTTATGGCATACCAGCACGGCCTTGATCGAGTGCGCGCGGTCGGCCTCGAGCGCGGCCTGGTAGCGTTCCACCGGCGCGCCCGTACCCCATTCGACTTCGAGCACGTCGACCTCGAGACCCAGCCGCCGGCACATGTCGATCCACAGATAGCTGAACTGGCCGTAATTGGCCGCCAGCACGCGGTCGCCCGGACTGAGACAGTTGGTGACCGCCGCCTCCCAGCAACCGGTGCCGGACGACGGAAAGATGAACGGCACGCCGCTTTCGGTCTTGAACACCGGCTTGAGCGAGTTCAGGCATTCGAGCGCCAGCGCCGGGAAAGCGCTCGAGCGGTGGTCCTCCATCGGCACCACCATCGCGCGCAAGATGCGGTCCGGCACGTTGGTCGGCCCCGGTACGAAGAGGAAATTGCGTCCCGCCATGTCGTAGTTCCTATGTTTTTGGTTGATCAGTCGCCGCAGCATCGCGGCGCGCGATGACGCGGCAGTTGCATCCCGCGCCGCGCCATCGATGTCCAAGCGCAACGGGCCGAGCGCCGCGGCTCATTCCAGAAAGTCGCAGTAGCGATCGACGTGGTCGGCCAGATCGAGCGTGTGCTGGCGCGAGAGCCGCTCGGCCAGCTCGGTATCGCGGCGCTCGAGCGCTTCGACGATCCGCAGGTGATCGATGATGGAGCGTGCCGCCCGGTCGTTCTGCGTGATCGTCGCGCGGCGGATGGCACGCACGTGCAGGAAGAGATTGTGCGTTGCATCCTCGATCAACTGCGAGCCGCCGAGGCGGATCACGGCCTGATGGAACGCGATGTTCACGTCCGAGTACTCGCTGATGTGCGCCGAGGGCGGGGAGCTCTGGAACTCGTCGAACAGATGCCGCAGCTTCGCGATCTCCGAGTCCGGCGCGTGCAGGGTTGCCAGGCGCGCCGCCATGCTCTCGAGTGCGGCCCACATCTGCACCATCTCGACGATCTGCCGCTTGGTCTTGCGAACGATGAAGATACCCCGCCGCGGCACGGTGCGCAGGAAACCCTCCTGCTCGAGGATGGAGAGCGCTTCGCGCACCGGCGTGCGGCTCACGCCCAGCGCCTTCATGAGCTGGCGCTCGTCCAAGCGCAGCTCGTGGGCGGGGTCGTAGATGTCGGCGTCGGTAATGGCGCTCTTGAGCAGCGCGTAGGCCTGATCGCGCAGGCTGGTCGCATTCAGCGGCGCGAGCGCGAGCCGCATGGGTCGGCCGCTGCGCCGCAACGCGGGGGCGACCGTATCGATGCCTTGCCGCTCGGCGCCCTCGATCAGTGCATCCATGAAATTGGTCTCGGTCACGGCCTGCTCCGCGCGCCGCCACTGTCCGTGGCAACCTTATAATTCCTGACAAAAAACGAAATATATCAGATCGACGGAACGTGACCGCACGATACGGGCGCCGTTCGCCTCGCCGGCCTGCTTATGACAAGTGAGCCTCCAAAACACCCCGGGACCGGCATGTCGGGGCCGCGTTGACAGCGACTGATATATCACATATGGTCGCGCAACGGGACGGGCGCCCATGCTCCGGAGGCGCCGGCCGACAACGATAAAGCCCGGGGCCGGTCGTTGGCTGTGGGGGATAGAACATGAATTCAACCCCGGGGCGGGATACCGCGCCCTTTGGAGGCAGCATGAAAGCTAATACCGCACCGGCCGCTGCGCCGAGCCC
>DATDHV010000096.1:0-5375 GCA_036521395.1 Steroidobacteraceae bacterium
CGAGCGTTGCGTCGAGGCCTGCCGTGCCGTGGGTTACCGCGGCGCCGGCACGCTCGAGTTCCTGTACCAGGATGGCGAGTTCTATTTCATCGAGATGAATACCCGCATCCAGGTCGAGCACCCCGTCACCGAGCTGATCACGGGCATCGACCTGGTCAAGGCGCAGCTCACTATCGCCGCCGGCGAGAAGCTGTCCTTCAGCCAGGCCGATGTGCAGTTCCGCGGCCATGCCATCGAGTGCCGCATCAATGCCGAGGATGCACGGACCTTCATGCCCTCGCCCGGCCCGATCAGGCTCTGGCATGCGCCCGGGGGGCCTGGCATCCGCGTCGACAGCCATGTGTACTCCGGCTACAGCGTTCCGCCGCACTACGACTCGCTGATCGGCAAGCTCATCGCTCTCGGCGATACGCGCGATACCGCCATCGCGCGCATGCGCAACGCCCTCGCCGAGCTCGTGGTCGAGGGCATCAAGACCAACACCGCGCTGCATCAGGAGATCCTGGCGCACGCGGCGTTCCAGGGCGGCGGCCTCGATATTCACTATCTCGAGCGCCGCCTCGGCCTCAAGTGACGCGCCGCTAGCGCGCGCCTGCGGCCATGCCCTATCTGGAACTGAGCTTCGACCTCGCTGTGCCCGATCCCGCGCCCGCCGAGAACGCCTGCTTCGACCGCGGTGCGCTGTGCGTGACGCTGGTCGATGCGCACGATACGGGCGGCCGTGACGGGGCCAGCGGTGCGGTGCTCGAGCCGCGTCCCGGCGAGGTGCGGCTCTGGCCCCGCACCCGCCTGTCCGCGCTGTTTGCCGCCGAGCTCGCCGATGCCGCGCTGATCGTGGCGCTGGCGCGGGCGCTGGAACTCGAGCCGGCGCAGTTGCGGATTCGAGCGCTGGCCGATCGCATCTGGGAGCGTGAGTGGCTGCGGGATTTCCACGCGCTGCGTTTCGGGCGGCGGCTGTGGGTGTGTCCGTCGCACGAAACCGTCCCACAGCCCGATGCCGTGACCGTCCGCCTCGACCCGGGCCTGGCCTTCGGCACCGGCACTCACGCCTCCACGGCGCTGTGTCTGGAGTGGCTCGATGGCGCGGCACTGGCCGAACGGCGCCTCATCGACTACGGCAGCGGCTCGGGAGTGCTGGCCGTCGCCGCCCTCCGGCTCGGCGCGCGCTGTGTCCACGCCTTCGACATCGATCCGCAGGCCCTGCTGGCCACGCGCGAGAACGCCGCGCGCAACGGCGTCGCCGACCGCCTGGTGACCTGCGAAACCGATGCGCAGCTGCCGCCAGAATGCGACGCACTGCTGGCCAACATACTCAGCGAGACTCTGCTCGCGCTCGCGCCGGCGCTGGCAGCGCGCGTCGCGGTCGGTGGCAGCCTGCTGCTGTCGGGTATCCTGGCCGGGCAGGAGGCTCAAGTGACGGCTCGCTTCGCGGCATGGTTTGATATGACTTGCTTCGCGCGGCGCGAGGGCTGGGTGGCCCTGCACGGCGCGCGCCACGGCGGCTGAGACCATGTTCACGCTCTGTCCCAAGTGCACGCTGACTCTCGCGGTCACCGCCAATGATCTGCGCATGGGCCAGGGCTATGTGCGCTGCGGCCGCTGCGCCAACGTGTTCAATGCACTGCTGACCCTCAGCGAGGAGCCGGAGGAGTCCGATCCTGCGCCCGTCGCCACCCAGGCCGACCGCGCCTCCTCCTCGCAGATCCAGGCCGCGCTGCGCGATGCGGCGGCACAGACCGGCGCCGACCAGGAGGCCGCGTCCGTCGTGCATGCGCCCGGGAGTGAAGCGAGCGCCCAGGCCGAGCCGGCCGACGGCCCGCCCCTGCACCTGGCGACCGAGCAGTCCAGCGACGGCTCGATCGAGAATGAATCCAGTTTCGCCGAAGGCACCGGCACCTTCGAGACCATCGTGCTCGAAGGAGAGGGCATCACCCAGATCGAGGAATACGTGCCCGAGGCCTCGGTCGACAGCGAAATGGCCGCATTGGCGCAACGTCTGGAGAGGGTCTCGAACGAGCCGCTGGTATCGCCGCCGCCCGATCTCAAGGCCAACGGTGGCACGGCGCTGGATGTGGACAATGACGCCGATGCCGATGCCGATGCCGATGGGATCCAGACCAGCCTGCAGGCCGCCTCGACGCCCCGCGCACCCAGGGCGCGCTGGCCGTGGATCGCCGGCGGCGCGGCTTTGCTGCTGCTCCTTGCCCTGCAGGTCGTCAATCACTGGCGCGATGCGCTCGCGGCCTCTGCGCCCTTGAGCGCCCCCTTGAGCCGCGCCTATGCGGCGCTCGGACTCCCCCTCGATCCGCACTGGGATCTGGCCGCCTACGACGTGCGTCAGCAGGGCGCCGTTGTCGATCCGTCGGATGGCCAGGTCATCCGCGTGCGTCTGAGCCTGGCCAATCACGCCGAGCGCGCTCAACCGCTGCCGCTGCTGCACCTCACGCTGCTCGACCGCTACGGCAAGCGCCTCGCCGCCAGCGAGCTCACGCCGGAACAGTACTCGCCCGCTGGAGCGCCGCCGCGTGCCTATCTCGGCCGCGATGAGCGCATCGATACCGAAATCGCGATTCGCGACCCCAGCGCCGCCAGCGCCAGCTTCGAGCTCGATGTGTGCCTGCGTGGACGCTCCGGCGGACTGCGCTGCGCCGGCGACGCGCCCGCGCACGGGCCGCCCTGAGCATGCGCTTCGCCGGCTACGAGCTGCCCGCGCGCACGGTGCTCGCCCCCATGGCCGGCGTCACTGACCGGCCGTTCCGACAGCTGTGTCGCCGCTTCGGTGCGGCGCTGGCGCCGGCCGAGATGCTGACCACCGACCAGAGTCTGTGGAGCTCGAGCAAGTCGCAGCGACGCATGGACCACGACGGCGAGCCCGAGCCGCGCGTGGTGCAGCTCGTGGGCGCCGATCCGCTCGAGCTGGCGAGCGCGGCGCGCGTGAATGTCGAACTCGGTGCGCAAATTGTCGACATCAACATGGGTTGTCCGGCGAAAAAGATCTGCAACCGCGATGCCGGCTCGGCGCTGCTGGCCGATGAGGCGCTGATCGAGCGCATCCTGTGTGCGGTGGTACGGGCGGTGCCGGTGCCCGTGACTCTCAAGATCCGCACCGGCACGGACGCAGCGCGGCGCAATGCCCCGCGCGTCGCCGCTCTGGCGCAGCGCTGCGGCATCGCCGCGCTGAGCATCCACGGACGCACACGTGCGGATCATTTTCGCGGCGTTGCGGAATACGACACCATCCGCCGCGCGCGCAGCGGGCTCGACATTCCGCTCATCGCCAACGGCGACATCGATTCGCCGCAGAAAGCGCGCGCGGTACTTGATTTCACCGGCGCAGAAGGAGTAATGCTCGGCCGCGCGGCGCAGGGCTCACCATGGATCTTCCGTGATGTCAATGCGTTCCTTTGCGATCAATTCGTCGCGCCACTCTTGCGCGCGTGCAAGACAGAGATCATTCTTCAGCACCTCGAATCCCTGTACGAGTTCTACGGCGAGTACACCGGGGTTCGGATGGCGCGAAAACATCTCGGCTGGTACTGCCGGCAACATTCCGAAGTAACCGACCTGCGTCCGGTGCTCATGGCCGCGGAGGATTCGGCTTCGCAGTTTGCGGCGGCCAAGCGCGGCTTCGAGCATTGGGCACAGCTCGAGGCTGCCTGAAAGCCGGGATGATTTGCGGGCCGGAGGGGCCCGGGCATGGGGAAACCGAGCAGGCAGAACATGATCAGAACCAATGGGACCAGGACCAATGGTAAGGAGCTGCCGCTGCGCAGCCACACGGAACGCGCTCTCAACGACTACTTCGCCAGCCTGAACGGCCACCGGCCGGCGCGGCTGTACAACATGGTACTGCGCGAGGTCGAGGAGCCGCTGTTTCGCGCCGTGCTCGACTACGCGGCCGGCAACCAGAGCCGCGCCGCAGTCATCCTGGGCATCAACCGCGGCACGCTGCGCAAGAAGCTGCGAGAGCTCGGCCTGTCGGACTGACGGGCCGCGCGCGCTGCCCGCAAGATCATGGCCATCCGACGTGCGCTGCTGTCGGTCTCGGACAAGAGCGGGCTGAAGTCGCTGGCGATGGGGCTGCACCGGCGCGGCATCGAGCTGCTCTCGACCGGCGGGACCGCGCGGCTGCTGGCCGGCGAGGGCCTGCCGGTGCGCGAAGTGTCCGACTACACCGGCTTCCCCGAGCTCATGGACGGGCGGCTCAAGACGCTGCATCCGCGCGTCCACGGCGGATTGCTCGGCCGGCGTGGCATCGATGATGATCTCATGCACGAGCACGGCATCGATGCCATCGATCTGCTGGTGGTGAATCTCTATCCATTCGCCGCCACGATCGCCAGGCCCGAGACCAGTTACGCCGAGGCCATCGAACACATCGACATCGGCGGCCCGGCCATGCTGCGCGCCGCCGCCAAGAATCACGCCGACGTCACGGTATTGATCGATCCGGCCGACTATCCGGCAGTGCTGGCCGAGATCGATGAGACCGGAGACACCTCGATCGACACCCGCGCGCGCCTGGCGGCCAAGGCGTTCGCGCATACGGCGCGTTACGACACCCTCGTCGCCGGCTATCTGCAGTCGCGCCAGGACTATGCGGAGCAGGCGTTCCCCGAACAGCTCCCGCTCTATTTTGACCGGCAACAGGAGTTGCGCTACGGCGAGAATCCGCACCAGCGCGCCGCCTTCTACCGCAATCCGCTCGCGCGCGGCGCCTCGGTGAGCAGCGCCCGCATGCTGCAGGGCAAGGAGCTCTCCTACAACAACATCGCCGATGCCGATACCGCCATCGAGTGCGTGCGCAGCCTCGCCGGCGCCGCCTGCGTCATCGTCAAGCACGCCAATCCCTGCGGCGTGGCGGTTGCCGCCGGCCTGCTCGAGGCCTACCGCGCCGCCCATCGCACCGATCCAACCTCGGCCTTCGGCGGCATCATCGCCTTCAACCGCGAACTCGACGCGGCGACCGCGCGCGCCATCGTCGATACGCAGTTCGCCGAGGTCATTGCCGCACCTGCCCTGAGCCGGGAAGCGATCGAGGTGCTCGCTGCCCGTCCCGCCCTGCGGGTGCTGGCAGCCGGTGATCTGAGCGCGGCCGCCGAGGAGCGCAGCGCCGAGCTCGAGCTGCGCAGCGTGACCGGCGGACTGCTGCTGCAGCAGCGTGACCTGGCGCGTACCGACCCGGATGCACTTCGCACCGTGAGCCGGCGCCGCCCCAGCCAGCGCGAGCTGGTCGATCTGCTGTTCGCCTGGACCGTGGCGCAATTCGTGAAGTCCAACGCCATCGTGTTCGCACGCGAGGGCGCCACCATCGGCGTCGGCGCCGGCCAGATGAGCCGTGTCTATGCCGCGCGCATCGCCGCCCTGAAGGCCGC
>DATDHV010000097.1:0-2449 GCA_036521395.1 Steroidobacteraceae bacterium
CCACTCGCTCGACATGGCGCTCGAGCACCTCGACAAGGATCGCGAGTTCCTGACGCGCGGTGGTGTGTTCACCAATGACGTGATCGATGCTTACATCGGGCTGAAGATGCAGGAGGTCACGCGTCTGCGCATGACCACCCATCCTGTGGAGTTCGACATGTATTACAGCGTCTGAGGTGAGCGTGGCGCGTGGCGCGGTAATCGCAGCCGAAATCGGCAGCCAGTACACCGACGCCCACGCCCGGTTTTGTGCGCCAAGGCCGCTACGGGGTATGCTTGGCCGCAATGCGACCCGCACCGTCACGCTGCCTGCTGGCCGCGAGCCTGCTCGCGCTGGGCGCCGTGGCCGGGGCGGCGACGGTCTACCGCTGGGTCGATGCCCAGGGCGTGGTGCACTACTCCGACACCCCGCATCCGGGGGCCGAGCAGGTGCAGCTCTCCGATGCGCAGACCTACCACGGTCCCCCGGCGCCCCCAGCGGCCCAGCCGCCGCCGGCCGCCGCGGACAGTGGCGGCTACCAGTCCTGCGCAATCACGCAGCCGGCTCCCGATGCCGCACTGTATGCGCCCGAGTCGGTGAACGTCAGCGTGCGCTCGGACCCGCCGCTGCGGGCCGGCGACCAGTTCGAGGTGGAGGTCGACGGCACGCCGCTGCAGCCGGTGGGCGATGGCCACAGCTACCAGATCTCGCAACCCGACCGCGGTTCGCACGCCATCAGTGCCGTGGTGCGCGATGCCAGCGGCGCGGTGGTGTGCAACGCCGAGAAGATCACCTTCTCCGTGCAGCGGCCCTCGGTCAACTCGCCCACCTCGCCGCAGAAACCGCACTGACGCGGGCGGCGGCGGCGCTTGCCGCCACGGCCTCGGCCACGGGCCCGGAGCGGTGCCGTGGCCATTGAGTACCTGCCGCCCTCGCCGCTGTCGCACTTCGATCCGGCCGACCTGCTCGACGCCCTCGCGACCGGCCTGGTCGTGCTCGATTCGCAGCTCTGCATCGTGTACGCCAACGTCGGCGCGCAGGACATGCTCGCCATGGGACTGAACCAGGCCCGCGGTCGCCCGATCGGGGAGCTGTTCGAGGAGTCGCGCGCGCTCGATGAGCTGCTGCGCCGTTCGCTCGAGCGCGTCGAGCCCTACGCGGGCCACGAGATCGCGCTGATCCCGAGCGCGCGGCAGGGCCACCGCGAGCCGGTGGTCATCGATGTGACCGTGACGCCTCTCGAAGGGCAGCTCACCGGCACGCATCTGCTGGTGGAACTCGCCGATGCCCGCACACGCCAGCGGATTTCGCGCGAGAGCGAGATGCTCTCGCGCCTGGACGGCAGCCGGCTCATGATTCGCCAGCTCGGCCACGAGATCAAGAATCCGCTCGGTGGCCTGCGCGGCGCGGCGCAACTGCTCGATCGAGAGCTGCACGACGACTCGCTCAAGGAATACACCGCCGTCATCATCAACGAGGCCGACCGGCTGCGGGCGCTGGTCGACAGCATGCTCGGGCCGTCGCGGCCGCCGCAGAAACGGCTGATCAACATCCACGAGCTGTGCGAGCACGTCTTCCACCTGCTGCGCAGCGAGGCCGGCGCGGGCATCGTCATCGAGCGCGACTACGATCCGAGCCTGCCCAACGCGCAGTTCGACCGCAACGAGATCGTCCAGGCGCTGCTCAACGTGGCGCGCAATGCGTTGCAGGCGGTCGAGCCGGACCGCGGACGCGTGACGCTGCGCACGCGCGTGCTGACCAACATCAACATCGGCTCGGTCCGGCACCGCCTGGTCGCGAACATCAACGTCGAGGACAACGGTCACGGCGTGCCGCCCGAGCTGCAACGCAGTGTGTTCTATCCGCTGGTCACGAGCCGCCCGAGCGGCACCGGGCTGGGACTGGCGGTGGCGCAGGACCTGGTCACGCGGCACGGCGGCATCGTGGAGTTCGAGAGCCGGCCCGGGCACACGATTTTCTCACTGCTGCTGCCGCTGGAGGGCGTCGAATGAATGCACAACCACTGCGTGTCTGGCTGGTCGATGACGACACCTCCATACGCTGGGTGCTCGAGCGCGCGCTCAAGAACGGCGGCATGAATCCCAAGGCCTTCGACGCGGCCGAGCCGGCGCTCGCGGCGCTACGCAACGACGCCCCCGACGTGCTGATCACGGATATCCGGATGTCCGGCCAGTCCGGTCTCGACCTGCTGCGCCAGGTGCACGATGCCCATCCACTGCTGCCGGTGATCGTCATGACGGCCTACTCCGATCTGGGCAGCGCGGTATCGGCCTACGAAGGTGGTGCATTCGAATATCTGGCCAAGCCCTTCGACATCGATCACGCCGTGGATCTCGTCAAGCGTGCCGCGGCGGCCGGAGTGCGCAGCGCCGAGGCGGCAGCGCCCGCGCCGGCCATGCCCGAGCTGCTCGGACGCGCGCCGGCCATGCAGCAGGTGTTCCGTGCCAT
>DATDHV010000098.1:0-3152 GCA_036521395.1 Steroidobacteraceae bacterium
CTGACCCATCGCGGCATCATCACCAACGGACCCTATCGATACAGCCGGCATCCGGCGTACCTGGCCAAGAACCTGTCGTGGTGGATGATCTCGATGCCCTTCATGCTCGGGGCGGATGCGGCCACCTCGCTGCGCTGCTGCGTGCTGCTGTGCCTGCTCAACGGCATCTACTACCTGCGCGCCAAGACCGAGGAACGCCATCTCGCGCTCGACCCCGTCTACCGGGAATACGCGCGCTGGATCGAGGCGCACGGCGCGCTGCGCTTCCTCAACCGCATCCCGGGCATCGGCGCGCTGGCGCGCTGGCGCCCGGCATTCGCGGCCTATTCCTCTCCCGCCCGCTTCTCCCCCGAGGCCGGCGCCTCGCCCTGAGCGGCGCGGTCCGGCCGCTGCCCGACATGAGCGACAAATCCAGGCAGTGCGATGCACTGATCGTCGGCGGCGGACACAACGGCCTGGTATGCGCGGCCTACCTGGCCGCCGCGGGCCTCGAGGTCATCGTGCTGGAGCGGCGCGCGGTGGTGGGCGGCGCCGCCGTCACCGAGGAGTTTCATCCGGGGTTCCGCAACTCCGTCGCCGCCTACACCGTATCGCTGCTCAATCCCCGGATCATCCGCGAGCTCGAGCTCGCGCGCCATGGGCTGCGCATAGTCGAGCGCGCCGTGTCCAATTTCCTGCCCACCGCGGACGGCCGCTACCTCTGCACCGGCCCCGGATCGACGCGCTCGGAGGTGGCGAAGTTCTCGCCGCGCGACGCCTCGCGGCTGGACGAGTATGGCCTTCGCATCGAGCGCATTGCCGATGTGCTGCGCGATCTGCTGCTGCGCACCCCGCCCAACGTGGTGACGGGTGACTGGCGCGCGGCGTTGCCGCAGCTCTGGCGCGCGTGGCGCGCGGCCGGACGCGCGCGCCGCCTCGACCTGGACCTGCAGCGCGAGCTGCTGCGAGTGTTCTCGGTCTCGGCTGGTGACTATCTCGATGGCTGGTTCGAGAGCGATCCGATCAAGGCCGTGTACGGCTTCGACGGCATCGTCGGCAACTACGCCAGCCCCTATTCCGCCGGCTCCGCCTATGTGCTGCTGCACCACGCGCTCGGCGAGGTGAACGGCCGCAAGGGCCTCTGGGGCCACGCCGTCGGCGGCATGGGCGCGATCACCCAGGCCATGGCGCGCTGCGCGGCCGAGCGCGGGGTACACATCCGGACGCGCAGCGCCGTGCGCGAGATCATGGTCGAAGACGGCCGTGCCGTCGGTGCGGTCACTGAAGCGGGCGACTCATTGCGCGCCCGCGCCGTGGTGTCGAATCTCAATCCCAAGCTCCTCTACCAGCAGCTGCTCGACCCCGCGCTGCTGAGCACCGAGTTCCGTGAGCGCATCGGCCAGTGGCGCTGTGGCTCGGGCACGTTCCGCATGAATGTCGCCCTGTCCGAGCTGCCGGATTTCAACTGCCTGCCCGGCAGCGCTCCGGCTCCCCACCACACCGCCGGCATCATCCTCGCCCCGACGCTCGGCTACATGGAGCGCGCCTACTTCGATGCGCGCTCGCACGGCTGGTCCAGGCAGCCGATCATCGAGATGCTGATCCCATCGACGCTGGACGACAGCCTGGCGCCGCCGGGCCGGCACGTGGCCAGCCTCTTCTGCCAACACGTCGCGCCGCAATTACCGGGCGGCGAATCCTGGGACCAGCACCGCGAGCACGTGGCCGACCTCATGATCGACACCGTCACGGCGCACGCGCCCAACTTCAGGGCGGCGGTGATCGGGCGGCAGGTCATGAGCCCGCTGGACCTGGAGCGTACGTTCGGACTGGTGGGCGGGGACATCTTCCACGGCGCGCTGCAGCTCGATCAGCTCTTCAGCGCGCGCCCCATGCTCGGGTATGCCGCCTACCGCGGCCCCGTGCCGGGACTTTACATGTGCGGCGCGGGCACCCATCCGGGCGGCGGCGTCACGGGCGCTCCGGGCTACAATGCCGCGCGCGAGATCCTGGCCGATTTCAAGCGGCGGCGTGCGGGACCACGCCGCCTGCGCCCCGTGCGCCGCCCCCGCCCGGCTCAGGGCTGATCGTCGATGTCCCCCATGCCGAGCTCCTTGAGCTTGCGCGTGAGCGTATTGCGGCCCCAGCCCAGGAGCTTCGCCGCGTGCTGCCGGTGGCCCTGCGTGTGCCGCAGTGCCACGCGAATCAAGGTGCGCTCGAACGCCGGCAACGCATCCTCGAGCAGCGGCCGCGGCGGCGACAGCGTCTGGCGCTCGGCCCAGTGCGAGAGCGCCGTGGTCCAATCCGATTCCGGCGCGGCGCTGCCGATGGCACCGGCGATCTGCGCCGGCAGGTCGGCGGCGCGGATCTCGTTGCCCGGCGCCAGCACGGTCAGGCGCCGGCACAGGTTCACCAGCTCGCGCACGTTGCCCGGCCAGGCGTAAGCGCACAGCTGCTCGCGCGCATCCTGCGTCAGCGCCTTGGGCTCGACCCCCAGCTCCTGCGCCGCCAGACGCATGTAGTGCTCGAGCAGATCCGGCACGTCCTCGTGCCGCGCCCGCAGCGGCGGCAGCTCGATGCGGATGACGTTCAGACGATGGAACAGATCCTCGCGGAACTGGCCGTTACGCACGCGCTCCTCGAGGTTCTGGTGCGTGGCGGCGATCACACGCACATCGACGCGGATCGGGGTCTGGCCGCCCACCCGGTAGAACTCGTTCTCGGCCAGCACCCGCAGCAGGCGCGTCTGCAGCGAGGTCGACATGTCGCCGATCTCGTCCAGGAACAGTGAGCCGCCGTCGGCCTGCTCGAAGCGGCCACGGCGCAGACTGTCGGCGCCCGTGAATGCGCCCTTCTCGTGGCCGAACAGCTCGGACTCGAGCAGCTCGGATGGAATGGCCGAAGTGTTGAGCGCGATGAAGGACTTGTTGGCGCGCGGACTGTGCTCGTGCAGCGCGCGCGCGGCCAGCTCCTTGCCGGTGCCCGACTCGCCGGTGATCAGTACGTTCACGCTCGAGCGCGCCAGCCGGCCAATGGCACGGAACACCTGCTGCATGGCCGGCGCGCGTCCGAGCAGCTCGGGCATGGCCGGCGCGGGCGCTGCCGCCTCGGCGCTGCGCACTCCGGCCGCCGCGGCACGCTTGACGAGATCCACGGCGTGATCGATGTCGAAG
>DATDHV010000099.1:0-13758 GCA_036521395.1 Steroidobacteraceae bacterium
GGAAGGGGTGGAGGTGTGCGCGGCGGTGGACATCGAGCTGGCTGCGGGGCAGGGCACGCTGGCCGAGACCGCGGCGCTCAAGCAGCTCGAACGGGCGGCGCTGCAGGAGCTCGAGCGCGATGCGCACGATGCCGCCGCACAGGCCTTCAGTCCCGCGGGACGCAGCGGCGCAGCCGACGGCGCTGTGAGCGCCGAAGCGCTCGCGAGCGCGGAACGCGCACCATCGGCCGAACGCGCGCTGCCCGGGAAAGTGGACCGCGGCTCCGACCGCTCGGTGAGTGAGGAGCTGCGTAGCCTGCGCAATCTGCTCGAGCAGCAGCTCGCGGCACTGGCCTGGAATGATTTCACGCGCCGCGAGCCGCTCAAGGCGCGGGCGCTGGCCGACCTGGCCAATCTCGGACTGGAGCGTTCGCTGGCGCTGCAGATCGTCGGCGATCTACCGGCTACGCTCGACAACGATCAGGTACAGCGCACTCCTTACGCAATGCTGGCGCGGCGCCTCCAGGCGTGCGAGCCGCCGTTGCAGCGCACCGGCGCCCTGGCACTGATCGGGCCGCCCGGCTCCGGCAAGACGGCGACGCTCTCGAAGCTGGCCGCGCGCTATGTGCTCGAGCACGACCCGGCCAACCTGGTATTGATCTCCACCGACGATGAGCGCCTCGGATCGCACGAGCAGCTGCACAGCCTCGGGCGCGTGCTCGGGGCGCGCGTGGAGACCATGACCGGCATGGACGAACTGGCGGCACGCGTGCAGGCGCTGCCGGGCCGCTTCGTTCTGATCGATACCCCCGGCGTGGCCGGCCGCGACGGCGAGACGGCCGCGCGTTACCGCGCGCTGCGCGCGCGCTGTCCGGCACTGCAGCTCATGCTGGTGCTGCCCGCGAGCGCCCAGAGCGGCGTGGTCGAGGAGGCGGTGGCCAATTTCGGGCCCGAGGTATCGCATTGCTGCGCGCTCACGCGGCTGGATGAGGCCGTGAGCCTCGGCGGCACGCTCTCGGCGCTGGCGCGAACACAGCTCCCGATCGCCTATGTGTGCGACGGGCCGGCCATCCCCGATGACCTGCGGCCGGCGCGCCCGCACCAGCTCGTGGTACGCGCCATCGAGCTCTCGCGCGAGGCACACAGCTGCGCCGACGATGAGCTGCTGGCGCGTCGCTACGGAGCAAACGTCAATGCCGCGGGCTGAGCTGCGCAACCGCCAGCTGGCCGCGCCGGTGCAAGTCATCGCCGTGACCGGCGGCAAGGGCGGCACGGGCAAGACCTCGGTGGCGGTGAACCTGGCCACCGCGCTGGCGCAGATGGGGCGCAATATCATGCTGCTCGACGGCGATCTCGGCCTGGCCAACGTCGACGTGCTGCTCGGCCTGACGCCGCGCTACACGCTCGAGCACGTGATTCGGGGCGAGCGCACGCTCGAGGAAGTGATACTGCGAACCGGCGCCGGAGTGCGTGTGGTGCCGGCGTCCTCGGGCGTGGCGCGCATGGCCATGCTCAGCAGCGCCGAGCAGAGCGGCATCGTGCAGGCCTTCAGCACGCTGCCCGAGCCGTTGCACATGCTCATCGTCGACACTGCCGCCGGCATCGGCGAGGCGGTACTGCAGTTCTGCGAGGCCGCTCAGCAGGTGCTGGTGGTGCTGCGCGACGAACCCACCTCGCTGACCGACACCTATGCGCTGATCAAGGTGCTTAGCCGCGATCGCGGCGTGTGCCGTTTTCGCGTAGTGACCAATCTCTCGCGCCACCCTGACCAGGGACAGCTCGCATTCCAGCGCCTGCAGCGGGTGACCGACCGCTATCTGCAGGTGGTACTCGACCACGCCGCCGACATCCCCGAGGATCTGTCGCTGCAGAAATCCGTGCAGGCGCAGCGGCCCGTGCTCGAAGCCTTTCCGGTGAGCCCGGCCTCCAGGGCCTTCAAGCGCCTGGCGCGCGTGGCGCATCAATGGCCCATGCCGGCCGGTCCGAGCGGGCGCATCGAATTCTTCATGGAACGCATGCTCTCGCGGCCCGCGCCGCGCCTGCAGGTGCTCAAATGAATGGCGGCGTGCGTGCCTACGCCAGCGCCCAGCCCGCGCCCGACATGGACGCGCTGGTGCGCAAGCACGCCGACCTGGTCAAGCGCATTGCCTATCACCTGGCCGGCCGGCTGCCGCCGCAGGTGGAGGTCGAGGATCTGATGCAGGCGGGCATGATGGGTCTGCTCGAGGCGGCCCAGAACTATGCCACCGGCCGCGGCGCCAGCTTCGAGACCTATGCCGGCATCCGTATCCGCGGCGCCATGCTCGATGCGCTGCGCAAGCTCGACTGGGCACCGCGCTCGGTACATCGCAAGGCGCGCGCCGCCGCGCTCGCGCTGCGCGAGGTCGAGGCACAGCGCGGCGCGGAGGCCTCGGAGTCCGACGTCGCCGCCCACATGGGCGTGAGCCTGGAGGAATACCAGCACATCGTGCAGGACGCGCTCGGCTGCCAGCTGCTGCGGCTCAACGATGCCGAGGACGGCGAGGATTCGGCGCTGGACCGCCTGCCCGACAACGCGCTCGATCCGCAGGGTGTGGCGCTGGTCGATTCGCTGCGCCAGGCCATCATCGACGCGGTCAAGGAGCTGCCCGAACGCGAGCGCCTGGTGCTCTCTCTCTACTACGAACAGGAATTGAATCTCAAGGAGATCGGCGCCGTCCTGAAAGTGACCGAATCGCGCGTGTGTCAGCTGCACGGGCAGGCTCTGCTGCGGCTGAAGTCGCGCCTGGGCGAGTGGCATGTCTAGGGGCGCTCGCACGGACGTGCTCAGCGTATTGGGCGTGGCGCTCGCCTCGGTCGCGATCATCCTCGGCGCGGTTCTCAAGGGCGCTGGCATTCACGCACTGGTCTCGGCCGCGGCCTTCATGATCGTCGTGGTCGGCACCGTGGCCGCGATCTGCATCCAGACGCCCATGGCGGTCATGCGCCGGGCGCTGAATCTGCTGCCCTGGGTGTTCCATCCGCCGGCACACCAGCCGGCGCTCATGGCCCGCAAGATCGTCGAATGGAGCAACATCTCGCGCCGCCAGGGTCTGCTGGGGCTCGAGCATCTGATCGAAGGAGAACCCGATGCCTTTCTACGCAAGGGTCTGCAGCTGGTGGTCGACGGCAGCGAGCCCGACACGATTCGCAGCACGCTTGAAGTCGACATGTACGGCCGTGAAGCCGCCGATACGCGCGCGGCGAAAGTCTTCGAGGGCATGGGCGTCTACTCGCCCACCCTCGGGATCATAGGCGCGGTTCTCGGCCTCATGGCGGTGATGCAGCATCTGAACGACCCGTCCAAGCTCGGACACGGCATCGCCGCGGCCTTCACCGCGACCGTGTACGGCATCGGTATGGCGAACCTGTTCTTCCTGCCCGTGGCCAACAAGCTCAAGGTCGCGGTACAGGCGCGCGCACACCTCAACGAGATGCAGATCGAGGGCCTGATTGCGATCGCCGAGGGTGAAAATCCGCGCATCATCGAGGGGCGGCTGCACGGCTTCCTGCACTGAAGCCGATGACCAGGACCGACATGGCGCGACGCAAACGACACGAGGAGCACGACAATCACGAGGCCTGGGCCATCCCCTACGGGGACCTGGTGACGCTGCTGCTGGCGTTCTTCGTGGTCATGTATGCCATGTCCTCGGTCAACGAGGGCAAGTACCGCGTACTCTCGGATTCACTGAGCGAGGCGTTCAACGGCACGGCGCGCCCGACGCACAGCTCGATGGATCAGGATCCGCCTCCGCGCAGCCTCGAGCTGCCCCGGGCACAGGTGCGTCGTCTGATCTCGGCGGCCCTGCCGGCCACGGCGAACGCCGCGACCAGCCACGCGCCCGCGCCCGCTGCCACGCCCGCGGCTGTAGCAGCTGCCTCGCCGGCGGCCGCGCCCGCGCCGGCCCCGGCACCCGCATCCGACGCGGCCGCGGATTCGGGCGCGTCGGTGGCGAGCGCGGCCGAGCTGCAGCGGGTCGCCGATCAGGTCAGCGGCGCCATGGGCGCGCTGGTGGCAGCCGGCGAAGTGCACGTGCGCCGCTATCAGAACTGGGTGGCCGTCGACATCAGTACCGATATTCTCTTCGGCAGCGGCATCGCGCGCGTGTCCAACGGGGCGGTGCCGGCAATGCAGCATCTGGCCGATGCCCTCAAGCCTTTCCCGAACGCCATTCGCGTCGAGGGCCATACCGACGACCGGCCCATCAAGACGTCCGAATTCCCCTCCAACTGGGAGCTGTCGGCGGCGCGTGCCGCCAGTGTCGTGCACCTGTTCATGGATCGCGGCATTGCGCCCGGGCGGCTCGGGGTCATGGGTTTCGGGCAATACCGCCCGACGGGGTCCAATGCCACGGCGGCGGGACGCAACGCCAACCGTCGCGTGGCGGTCATGATCCTGGGCAGCGACTCGGCGGAGGGGCGTCTGTAGGGCGCGGCCGGAGCGGCGGCGCTGGCATGAATTCTGCTGCGGCTATGGCAGCACATCCGGCGCGCGGCGCCGGCCGCCGGATTTCCGGCGCAGGAGTGGGAAATGAATACGACGTTCTGGATTCACGAGATCTCGCAGTCGGCGCTGGCCGGGGCGGTAGCCATGCTCGGCATCGTGATCCTGCTCGAGCTGCGCTCGGTGCTGCGCTTGCGCCGTAGCGTGGACGGTCATCTGTCACGGGTGTTCGAGCAGCTCGATCTGCTGCGCTTCGAGAATCAGCAACTCATGGAGGCGCAGGCCCGCGCACCCTCGCCCGCGCGACCCGAGCCGCCGTCCACGCCGGCCGTCACGGTCGCGAGCAGCCCGCCGCTGGGCGGGGGCGAGGCGCGGCTGATGGCCGCGCTCGCGGCCGCGCGCGCGCGCTCAGTCGTCCATCAGAAAACTGCGTAGCTGCTCGCTGCGGCTCGGATGGCGTAGTTTGCGCAGCGCCTTGGCCTCGATCTGGCGGATGCGCTCGCGGGTGACGTCGAACTGCTTGCCGACTTCCTCGAGCGTGTGGTCGGTATTCATGTCGATGCCGAAGCGCATGCGCAGCACCTTGGCCTCGCGCGGCGTGAGCTGCGCCAGCACCGAGTGCGTGGTCTCGCGCAGCGACTCCATGGTCGCCTGGTCGATGGGCGAGGCCACCGACTGATCCTCGATGAAGTCTCCGAGGTGTGAGTCCTCGTCGTCGCCGATCGGCGTCTCCATCGAGATCGGCTCCTTGGCGATCTTGAGCACCTTGCGCACCTTGTCCTCAGGCATCTCCATACGCACGGCCAGCTCCTCGGGCGTGGGCTCGCGTCCCATTTCCTGCAGCATCTGGCGCGAGATGCGGTTGAGCTTGTTGATGGTCTCGATCATGTGCACCGGGATGCGGATGGTGCGCGCCTGGTCGGCAATCGAGCGCGTGATCGCCTGGCGGATCCACCAGGTCGCATAGGTGGAGAACTTGTAGCCACGGCGGTATTCGAACTTGTCGACCGCCTTCATGAGGCCGATGTTGCCCTCCTGGATCAGGTCGAGGAACTGCAGGCCGCGGTTGGTGTACTTCTTGGCGATCGAGATCACCAGTCGCAGGTTGGCCTCCACCATTTCCTTCTTCGCGCGGCGCGCCTTGGCCTCGCCGATCGAGACCTCGCGATTGATCTCCTTGATGTCATTGATCGAGAGGTGATAGACCTCCTCGAGCTGCATGAGTTTCTTCTGCCGCCGCTCGACCTCGTCCTTCAGGCGCGCCAGCGGTGCGGAATACTTCTTGCCGGCCTTGACGTGCCTGGCGAGCCAGCGCGAACTGGTCTCGTTCTTCGGAAACGTGGCGATGAAATCCTTGCGCGGCATGCCCGAGTCGCGCACCGCGATGATCATGATCTCCTTCTCGATCTGCCGGATCTCGCTGATGTGCGAGCGCAGCTGATCGGTCAGCGCATCGAACATGCGCGGCGAGAGCTTGAGTTCCATGAACTCGCCCGCCAGTCGCTTGCGCAGCTTCTGCGTCTTGGGATCCTCGACGCCGACCTTGGCGATCGAGGCCAGGGACTGCTGCAGCAGCTTGGCGATCGAGCCCATGCGCCGCGCGACTTCCTCCGGATCCGGACCGGTATCGACGGTCTCCTCTTCGGCCTCATCACCGTCCTCGGCGTCGTCGTCCTTGTCTTCGGCGTCGGCCTCGAGATCGATCTTGGTCGGATTCTGTGGCTGCGCGATCACATCGGGCGCGTTCGGGTCGATGAACCCGACCACGAGGTCGATCAGGCGCGCCTGCCCCGCCTTGATGAGATCATAGGTGCGCAGCAGATGCTCGAAGGTCGCCGGGTATTTCGCCAGCGCGACGCGCACGGCGTCCAGGCCCTCCTCGATGCGCTTGGCGATACGGATCTCGCCCTCGCGCGTGAGCAGCTCGACCGTGCCCATCTCGCGCATGTACATGCGCACTGGGTCGGTGGTGCGACCGAGCTCGGCATCGAGCGCGGCCAGCGCCGCCGCGGCCTCCTCGATGGCCTCGTCGTCGGCCGGCGAGGCCGGCTCGCTCGCGAGCAGCGACTCGGTGTCCGGCGCCTTCTCGTACACCGGTATGCCCATATCGTTGATCGTGTTGACGATCCCTTCAATCTGCTCGGGATCGACGATCTCCGCCGGCAGGTGATCGTTGACCTGCGCGTAGGTCAGGTAGCCCTGCTCCTTGCCGCGCGCGATCAGCAGCTTGAGCTGCGATTGCCGATCCTCGGGCAGCGCATGGCCGCGGCGCAGATCCGCGCTGATGCTCGAGGCATTGAAGGGCGCGGTGCTCTTCTGCGCCGCGGTTTTCTCAGTCGCTGTGGACCTGATCGCCGGGACAGGCTTGGCGGCCACCTTCTTGTGCGGCTCAGCCGCCTTGGGCGCGACCGGCGCGGGGCGGGCCGCGGGCGCGGGGCGGCTGCTCGCCGGCGCGGCGGCGCTCTTGCGGTGTGGGGCCGCAGCGCGAACCACGGGCTTGCGGGCGGGCGGAGCTGGTTTGTGCTTGCGTGTCATGGGCTTTTCAGGGGTGTTCCAAGGCTCGAGTTAGACGACAAAGCCGCCCGTCCCGTCGCATGGTAACGAAAGGTTTGGGAGGGATGCTCGCTCATGGAAAAGTTAGCGATTGTACCTAAAATTGTTGCGGGGCTACCAATATTCAACCCTCAGGTGACCATAACGGCCCGGAAGCGGCAGACTTGAGGCTCATTGCCGGGCTTTCCGCGGCGCTCGCTCAACCGGGCCCCGCCTTGTTATGGCCCGTGGTAAGTGCCTGAAGTTCCTGTTTTTCGGCCTCATCGAGATCCTGCGCGCGCGCCTTCTCGATCAGTGCCTCCAGCCGACCCCCGCGCAACTGCGCATCAAGCAGACGTCCGATGGCCTCGGTGAGTTCCCGTCCCGCCGCCGCGCCGTCGGCCACCAGCGGCTTGGCGGATGCCAGCTCGCACAGCCGCCGATACTCGCTTCGATCGCGCCAGCGCTCGAGCGTCTGCGCCATGCTCAGGGCCGGGCGCGCCAGCAGCTCCTCGAGCAGCTCGCTGAGCACGCTCACCCCTGGGTGAGTGAGTCGCGCGAGCGCCTGGCGCTGTCCGGCGCTCACCGCCGAGGCCGCCGCCGGGTGGTGCAGCAGCAGCGCGATGGCCTGTGTGATCAGGGAGCCGCGGCCGGCGCGCGCCGCCGCCAGACCGCGTGCGGGCGCGGCGGCGTAGGCAGGTAACGCCGATGAAGCGTGGGCCGAAGCCCGGACCGCGGCCGGGGCCGCCTCCCGAGCGGCAGCGCTGCCGGTACCGCCCTCCGGTCGTGCGAGCCATTGCTGCAGCCGCGCTGCCGAACAACCCAACGCCTGCGCGATGCGATCGAGCACGAGCTCGCGATACACCCCCGGGGTGAGCTTGTCGATCAGCGGGCGCGCCAGTGCCACGAAGCGAGCTTTGCCGTCGGCGTGACTGAGCTCCGCTTCCTCGCCCAGGTGCGCGACGAGGTATTCGGACAGTGGCAGCGCGCTGCGCAGCCGCGCCTCGAAAGCCTCGCCGCCTTCACTGCCCACGAGCGAGTCCGGATCCTGTCCGTCGGGCAGGAACAGGAAACGGATCTCGCGCCCTTCGCGCGCCTCGGGCAGCACGTTGTGCAGCGCGCGCCATGCCGCGGAGCGCCCGGCGCGATCGCCGTCGAAGCAGAACACCAGCTCGCTGACCAGGCGAAAGGCGCGGCGCAGGTGCTCGGGCGTGGTCGCCGTGCCGAGCGTTGCGACCGCATAGGTCAGGGAGGCCTGGTGCAGCCGCACGGTATCCATGTAGCCCTCGACCACGAGCAGGCGCTTGAGACTCTGGCGCGCCAGGCGCGACTCGTACAGGCCGTAGAGTTCCTTGCCCTTGTGAAACAGCGCGGTCTCGGGCGAGTTGAGATATTTGGGCTCGCCCTGCTCGAGCACGCGGCCGCCGAAGGCGATCACGCGCCCGCGCGTATCGCGTATCGGAAACATGAGGCGGTCGCGGAAGCGGTCGTAGTAGCCCTCCGTGCCGCTCGTGCGCTCGATGATCAGGCCGGTGGCGATGAGCCCTTGGCGCTGCTCGGCGCGCTCGCCGAAGCGCCTGAGCACCTCATCCCACGCATCCGGCGCGTAGCCGATCTGAAAGCGCTGGATCGTGGCCGACTCGAGCCCGCGCGCGCCGGCGTAGCGCAGCGCCCGCGCGCTCGCTTGCAGATTCGCCGCATAGAATTCGGCCACGCGTCCGAGCAGCGCGTACAGCGGCGCCAGCTCATCGGCCGGCGCGCCGCCGGCGGCCGCCCCGGCCGCCCCCGCGCCCTCGTGCGGCACCGTCAGTCCAAGGCGCGTGGCCAGGTCCTCGACCGCCTCGGGGAATGGCAGCTGGTCGTACTGCATGAGGAACCCGAGCGCGGTGCCGTGCGCACCGCAACCGAAGCAATGGTAGAACTGCTTGTCCGGGCTGACCCAGAAGGAAGGGGTCTTCTCGTCGTGGAATGGGCAGCACGCCTTGTATTCGCGCCCGGCCTTCTTGAGCGCGACGCGGCTACCGATGATCTCGACGATATCGGCGCGCGCGATCAGCTCGTCGATGAAGTGCCTGGGGATGCGGCCGGACATGGCGCGCCGGCTCAGCTCACGAGGGCGACAGGCGCGCCTTGATGCGTGAGCCGACCGCCGCCATGTCGGCGCGACCCTGTGCCCTGCTCTTGATGAGGCCCATGACCTTGCCCATGTCCTTGATCGTGGCCGCGCCTGTCTCGGCGATGGCCGCGTCGATGAGCGCGTCAAGCTCGGCGGCCGATAGCGCCGCGGGCATGTAGGCGTTGATCACGACGAGCTCGGCATGTTCCTTCGCCACCAGGTCGGAGCGGCCTCCGGCCTCGAACTGCGCGATCGATTCGCGACGCTGCTTGCCCATCTTCTCGAGCACCGCAATCACCTGCGCGTCGTCGAGCATGATGCGCTCGTCGATCTCGCGCTGCTTGATGGCGGCCAGGATCAAGCGCACGGTGCCCAGGCGATCCTTCTCTCCGGACCGCATCGCCGCCTTCATATCGTCCTGCACGCGCTGCTTGAGGCTCATGGGGGGATTGCGGCCGCGCGCCGCGGTGGACTTCAGCGCGCCGGGCGCACGAAATCGCGCGACACGCGTTTCATGTGGCGCTTGACCGCCGCAGCCTTTTTTCTTTTCCGCTCCTGCGTCGGCTTTTCGTAGAATTCGCGCCGGCGCAGCTCGGCGAGCACGCCGGCCTTCTCGCACGCTCGCTTGAAGCGCCGCAAGGCGGCATCGAAATATTCATTCTCGCGCACGCGGACACTCGGCATCGAAATCCTAACCTCTTGAATGCGAAGTACTTTTTGCCGCCCGGCACTCGACTTCGGGCCGCGATTCTAATGACACTCAACGGAAAACGCAAAATGCCCGCGCCGCACGCACTGCCGACCCCGAATGCGCATCCTCGCCATTGAGACCTCATGCGACGAGAGCGCGATCGCGGTGCTCGATGAGCAGCGCGGACTGCTCGCCCACGAGCTGTGGAGCCAGGTCGATCTGCACCGCGCCTTCGGCGGCGTGGTGCCCGAGCTCGCCTCACGCGATCATCTGCGCCGCCTGCTGCCGCTGCTGCGCACGGCGATGGCCGAGGCCGGCACGGCTGCCGCCGAGATCCAGGGCGTCGCCTACACCGCCGGCCCCGGACTGGTGGGCGCGCTGCTCACCGGCGCGGCGCTCGCGCGCGCGCTGGCCTTCGGCTGGGACGTGCCGGCCCTCGGCGTGCACCACCTGGAGGGCCATCTGCTCGCAGCGCTGCTCGAGACTCCGCCGCCGCCGTTGCCGCACGTGGCGCTGCTGGTCTCGGGCGGTCACACCATGCTGATCGAAGTGCGCGGTATCGGCGACTACCTCATCCTGGGCCAGACGCGCGACGATGCCGCCGGCGAAGCCTTCGACAAGACGGCCAAGCTGCTCGGTCTGCCCTATCCCGGAGGACCCGAGCTGGCCCGGCTCGCCGCGCTGGGCCGGCCTGCGATCCATGCCTTTCCACGGCCCATGCTCGATCGGCCCGGGTTCGAATTCAGTTTCTCGGGCCTCAAGACCGCGGTCATGCACACGGTGCGCGCAGCGCCGCTGGACGAGCAGGGCCGTGCCGACGTGGCGTACGCGGTGCAGGACGCCATCGTTGCAACCCTGTGTGCCAAGGCACTGCGTGCGCTCGACCACACCGGCCATCGCGCGCTGGTCGTGGCCGGGGGTGTCGGCGCCAATCGTGAGCTGCGCGAGCGGCTGCGCCGCGAGGCGGGCGCCCAGGGAGTGCAGGTGTACTACCCGCGGCCGGAATTCTGCACCGACAATGCGGCCATGATCGCCGTCGCCGGTATGCACCGGCTGCGGGCCGGCGAGCGTGCCGGCCACGCCATCGAGGTGCGCGCGCGCTGGCCGCTCTCGGAGCTGCGCCCGCCCGGCGTAGACTTGCGCGTATGAGCGAGCACGAGCGCGAGGACCGCATTTTCCTGCGGGGACTGCAGACCCAATGCATCATCGGCTTCATCGATTGGGAACGGCGTACGCCGCAGAAGCTGCTGATCGACCTGGAGCTGCCCTGCGACTGTGCCCGTGCCGCGCGCGCGGACCGCGTCGAGGAGACCATCGATTACAAGCGCGTCGCCAAGCGCGTGCTGGCCTTCGTACCGACCACGCAATTTCAGCTCGTGGAGACGCTGGCGCACCAGCTCGCGCTGCTGCTGCTCACGGAATTCGAGCTCGAGTGGGTGCGGGTCAGCGTCAACAAGCCCGGCGCCATCCGCGACTCGCGTGATGTCGGGGTCTGCATCGAGCGCCGCCGGTCCGACCTGGCAGGCGCGGCGCCGGCGTCCGCCACTCGATGACCGAGGTATTCATCGCCCTCGGCAGCAACATCGATCCGGCGACACGGCTCCTGGCAGCGGCGCGTGAGCTCAGGGCCCGCTTTCCCGACGTGCGCTTCTCCCCCTGCTACCGCAATGCGGCCTTCGGATTCCAAGGTGACGATTTCATCAATGCCGTGGCGGGATTCTCGACCGGCCTGGCCGTGCCGGAGCTGCTGCGCGCGCTGCACGAGATCGAAGCGGCATGTGGGCGCGGGCGGCAGGATTCCAAGTGGGGGCCGCGGGCCATGGATCTGGATCTGCTGCTCTACGGCCAGGAGATCGGTGAGGGGCCAGGCTACGTGCTGCCGCGCCGGGATCTGCTGCGGCGCGTGTACATGCTGGGGCCGCTCGCCGAGCTCGCCCCGCAGCTCAGGCACCCGGTGTCCGGCCAGAGCATCGGCGCGCTCTGGGCCGCATTCGATCGTTCCGAACACGCCATGATCCGCACTTCCCTGGATCTCAACGCCGCGGGGACCGGTCCGTGAAGCATTCCATGGCTCTGGTGGCCGTGCTGTGCCTGGTGTGCGTTGTGTGCCTGGTGCGTGTATTGCGTCCGGCCCGGTCGGCACCGCGGTTCGCAGCAGCGCCGCTGGCCGCTGCGGCGTCGCTGCCAGCCGCGGCACCGCTGCAGGCTGCGGCAGGCGAGGCCGATCGCGCGGGCGCGGCGTTACGCCAGGGACAGGCCGTCGTGCCGGTGCCGGTCCCGGTACCATCGCCGGCCGCCACACGCTACTACCGCAGCGGCAACGTGCTGTGGCTGATCAGCACGCTGTGGGGCTTCCTGGTACCGGCGGCGATACTGTTCAGCGGCTTCTCTGCGCGGCTGCGCGCCTGGGCCCGGCGGATCGGCAGGTCCTGGTATGGCACGCTGGTCGCCTACGTGGTGCTGTTCGGGCTCACCGTCTTCGTCGCGGATTTCGCGCTCGAGTACTACGCAGGTTTTGTGCGGCCGCACGCCTATGGCCTGTCCTCGCAGACGCTGATCAAATGGCTGCACGATCAGCTCACCGGTCTGGGACTCGGGCTGTGCGCGGGCGCGCTGTTCCTCTGGATTCCCTACCTGCTGCTCAGGCATGCGACGCGGCGCTGGTGGCTGTACACGTGGATCGTGAGCGTCCCGCTGCTGCTGTGCGTGTCGTTCATCCAGCCCATCTGGATCGCGCCGCTGTTCAACCATTTCGGGCCCATGCAGGACAAGGCGCTGGAGAGTCGGATTCTCGAGCTCGCGGACCGTGCCGGCATCGACGGCGCCAAGGTCTATGAAGTAAACAAGAGCGTCGATACCAATGAGCTCAACGCCTATGTCGCGGGCATCGGTGACACCAAGCGCATCGTGCTCTGGGACACCATCATCCGGCAGTTCACACCCGATGAGCTGCTGGTGGTCATGGGGCACGAGATGGGCCACTACGTGCTCGGCCACGTCTGGCGCCTGCTGATCGCCACGGCCGCGCTGTTGCTGGCCGCACTGTGGCTCATCCATCGCAGCAGCGGCTGGATACTGCGGCACTTGGGCGCGCGCATGAGCGTCACCGAGCTGTCCGATGTGGCCTCGTGGCCGTTGCTGCTGCTGATATCGGGCGTGCTGCTGTTCGCGCTGCAGCCGGCGCTACTGGCCTATTCGCGCCACCTCGAGCACGAGGCGGATCGCTTCGGTCTGGAGATCACCCATGACAACCACGCCTGTGCCACGGCGTTCGCGAAGTTCGTACGGCACGATCTGTCGTATCCCTCGCCGGGAGCGCTGTACGAGTTCTGGCGCGCGAGTCATCCGTCGGTCGCCGAGCGCATCGAGTTCTGCAATGGGTATCATCCGTGGCTGGAAGGCCAGCCCGGCCGCTACGCGCGGTATTTCAAGCCGCCGCGGCCGCAGCCTCCGGTCGGACGCGCGGCGGCGCCGGCCTCACCACGCCACGCTGCGGCCGCCGTCCACGGCCAGGATCTGGCCGCTCACGAAGGGCGCATCGGCGGCGAAGAACAGCACGGCGCGGGCGATGTCCTCGGGTGAGCCGGTGCGATGCAGGGGGATCTGGCCGAGTATCCGGGTCTTGCGCTCCTCGTCCATGCCAGCCTCGGGCCACAGAATGGCGCCGGGAGCGATGCCATTGACGCGCACCTCGGGCGCGAGCTCGCGCGCGAGCGAGCGCGTGAGCATGATCATTCCGGCTTTGGCCGTGCAGTAGACCGCGTAATCGCGCAGGGGCCGCAGGCCATGAATATCCACGATGTTGATCAGCGCGCCGCGGCGCAGCCGCAGCGGGTGCGCGGCGGCCTGAGCCAGAAACAGCGGTGCGCGCAGATTGGTGCCGATCAGATCGTCCCATTGCGCGCTCGTAATGCTGCCCAGCGGCGTGGGATAGAAGCTCGAGGCGTTGTTGACCAGCAGGTCGAGGCCGCCGAA
>DATDHV010000100.1:0-3906 GCA_036521395.1 Steroidobacteraceae bacterium
AGGAGCGCGAACAGGTAGGCGGTTGCAGAGATCAGAAAGATGGGCTTGTAGCTACCCAGGGTCTGCAGCACCCAGCCGGCGAATTTGGCCATGAGCATGCCCCCGGCTGCGCCGGCAGCGCCTCCCAGCCCCACCACCGACCCCACCGCCCAGCGCGGCATCAGGTCCGCGGGCAGCGCGTAGAGATTGGCGGAAAAACCCTGGTGTCCCGCGCAGGCCAGCGCGATCACGGCGACCGCCATCCATAACTGCGGCGCGTAGCCGGCGACGGCCACGGGCAGCACCACGAGGGCACAGCCGAGCATAGTGAGCTTGCGCGCGGCGTTGAGCCCCACCCCGCGCGCCAGCAGACGCGAGGAGCTCCAGCCGCCGGCGATGGAGCCCACGTCCGCCAATACGTAGATGGCCACCAGCGGCGGCCCGTAGCCGCGCAGGTCCACGCCGAAGCGCCGGGTGAAGAAATCCGGCAGCCAGAAGAGGAACGTCCACCATACCGGATCGATCAGGAAACGGCCGACCATGTAGGCCCAGGTCTCGCGCGTGGCCAGCAATCGCCGCCAGGCCACCGGGCGACGCACATCGACCGGATCCTGCTCGATGTAGGCCAGTTCGGCCTGCGTGATGCGCGGCTGCTCGCGCGGGCGCCGGTACAGCGACAGCCAGGCTGCCAGCCACAGCACGGTCAGCGCGCCCGTGGCGAGGAATGCGGCGCGCCATCCGAACATGAGCGTGATCAGCGGCACGAGCAGCGGCGTCAGGATGGCACCGACATTGGCGCCGGCGTTGAACAGTCCGATGGCGAAGGCGCGCTCGCGCCTCGGAAACCAATCGGCCGTGGCCGCGAGCGCTGCCGGAAAAGTGCCCGATTCTCCCAGGGCGAGCGGAATGCGCACCAGGGCCATGCCGCGGGTGGAGGTCACGAGCGTGTGCGCCACGTGGCCGATGGTCCATAGCGCCACCGCCACGGTGTAGCCGATGCGCGCACCGAAGCGGTCGACGAAGCGGCCGAAGGCGATGTAGCCCACGCCATATGCGGCTTGGAACCAGAACACCACATCGCCGTAACCGGTCTCGCTCCAGCCGTAGCGCTGCGCGAGCGTGGGCTTGAGCACGCTGAGCACCTGGCGGTCGATGTAGCTCAGCACCACCGCTGCAAAGAGCAGCCCGCACACCACCCAGCGCATCCGGCCCGCGGGCGCGGCCTCGCCCGGGGGCACCGCGCCGCTCACCAGTCGAACATCGAGCCATCCTCGAGCCGGCTGACCGGCAGATAGGCTCGCCGGTAGGGGTACCTGGCCGCCGCGGCTTCATCGAGATCCACACCCAGGCCCGGGGCCTCACCCGGGTGCATGTAACCGCCCTCGAAGCGATAGTGATGCGGAAACACGGCGTCGGTCTCGGCCGTGTGGCGCATATATTCCTGGATGCCGAAGTTCGGCACCGACAGATCGAAATGCAGCGCCGCGGCCATGGTCACGGGCGAGAGATCGGTAGCGCCGTGGCAACCGGTACGCACGTTGTGCAGCTCCGCAAATGCCGCGATCCGGCGCAGGTGCGTGATGCCCCCGGCATGCAGCACCGTGGCGCGGATGTAGTCGATCAACTGCTCCTCGATCAGCGCCTTGCAATCCCAGATGGAATTGAACACCTCGCCCACAGCCAAAGGAGTGCTGGTGTGCATGCGGATGACGCGGAACGCGGCCTGATTCTCGGCCGGCGTGGCATCCTCGAGCCAGAACGGCCGGTAGGGCTCCAGATCCCGCCCCAGCCGCCCCGCTTCGATCGGCCTGAGCCTATGGTGCACGTCGTGCAGCAGGTGCACGTCCCATCCGAGCTGCCCCCGAGCGGCTTCGAACAGCTCCGGCACGGTGCGCAGGTACGCCGGTGTGGACCAGAGGGTCTCGGTGGGCAGATCGGCATCGGCCGGCTCGTAGAACAAGCGGTCCTTGGACACCCCGTAGGCGGCCTTGAGACCCGGGACGCCCGATTGCAGCCGCACCGCGTGGTAGCCCTGCGCGATGAAGCTGCGGGCCTGCTCGATGGTCTCGGTGATGGTCTTGCCGTTGGCGTGGCCATAGACCAGGACGCGTTCGCGGGCGGCCCCACCGAGCAGCTGATAGAGCGGCAGGCCGGCCACCTTGGCCTTGATGTCCCACAGCGCCATGTCCACCGCTGCGATCGCCGACATGGTCACCGGGCCGCGCCGCCAGTACGCGCCCCGATAGAGAAATTGCCACAGGTCCTCGATTCGATGAGCGTCGCGTCCGATCAGGCACGGCACGACGTGGTCAGCAAGGTAGCTGGCTACCGCCAGCTCGCGTCCATTGAGCGTGGCATCGCCCAGGCCGTGCACACCATCGGAGGTCTCGATGCGCAGGGTCACGAAGTTGCGCCCCGGGCAGGTCACGATCACTCTGGCGGCGACAATCTTGAGCATCGGCTGCCCTTCTTCGTTGGTAGCATGGCCGACCGCGGGTGCCGGCGCCGGGCAAGCAGGGCTGCAAGCTTAACACCATCGCCCAAACTGTTAGCGCTATCATCATTCTAGGCCGAGGCCGGGAATCATGTCAAAGCAAGGCTCCGTTGACTTTCATGCGCGCCGGCGCTGCCTGACGTGCGGCGTGGCCGGCGCGCTGCTCGCACCCGCGGCACTCGGCGCGTCGCTGCACACGATGCGCACGCTCGCCGCAGACGCGGGTGATTCGCACGCCTCGCGCCCGCCGGATTCGCTCGAGGGCCTGGCGCGCGTCAAGGGGCTGCATTTCGGTTCGGCCGTGGGCGGCGCCGCCACCGACCACCCATCGTTCGCTGATGCGCGCGTGCGCGCGCTGCTTCGGACTCAGTGCGGCATCATGACGCCCGAGAATGAGCTCAAGTGGATCGCGCTGCGGCCCGCCGCCAACCGCTTCGACTTCCGCGGCGGCGACGCCCTTGCACGATTCGCCGCCGACAACGGCCTGCTCTTCCGCGGCCACACGCTGCTGTGGAACCGCCCCGAGCGCTTTCCCGCGTGGCTGCGCGACTATGCATTCGGTGCCCAGCCGGGCGCCGAGGCCGAACGGCTGCTGCGGACCCACATCGCGACCGTGTGCGCCCACTTTCGCGAGGTGGTGTTTGCGTGGGACGTTATCAACGAAACCATCGACCCGGACACCGGCGGTCTGCGGCGCAGCGTCTTCACCGAGCGGCTCGGCCCGCGTCTGATCGATATCGCGTTCCAGGCGGCTCGCACGGCGGCCCCGGGCGCGCGCCTGGTCTATAACGATTACATGAGCTGGAACCGCGACAGCGCGCGCCACCGCGACGGCGTGCTGGACATGCTGCGGCAGGCCAGGGCACGCGGCGTGCCGATCGATGCGCTGGGCGTGCAGAGCCATCTGGATGCCGGTAAGGACGGCGCGGCGAGCGGGCCCGCGGTACAGCAGCGTGAATGGCGATCATTCCTCGATGATGTCACCGCGCTGGGCCTGGATCTGGTCATCACCGAACTCGACGTCAACGATGGCACGCTGCCCGCCGATATCACGACGCGCGATGCATCGGTCGCTGCTCAGGCGCTCGCCTATCTGGAATTGATGCTGAGCTATCCGCAGCTCAAGTACGTGGTGGCCTGGGGTCTTGTGGATGAATATTCCTGGCTGCAGCAGCGCTCGCCGCGCGCCGACGGCCTGCCCAAACGGCCCTGCCCCTATAACGATCGCTATCAGCCCACCCCATTGCGCCAAGCCATCGCCACCGCGTTCAGGGGCGCCTCCGGCCGCACGCCGGCGGCTTTGCCTGCGGCCTCGCCCGGAGGCGCGTCCGTTCCATCGCTCCTTGGGGGATAGGACAGAGTACAGAGCGATGGAACAGACGCTGACCGGATCGCCAGGCCCTCAGAACTTCGCCCGCAGGCCCAGGATGTAG
>DATDHV010000101.1:0-7866 GCA_036521395.1 Steroidobacteraceae bacterium
GGCGCTGCACGCGCTGGCCGAGGCGTTCACGGTGTGCGAGCGCTGGCATGCATCGGTGCCGGGGCCGACCTGGGTCAACCGTCTGTTTGCGCTCAGCGGCACCAGCCTCGGACGCGTCAAGATGCCCCACGGCATCATGAACCTGAACCTGCACTGGTACGACCAGCCGACGCTGTTCGACCGCCTGAACGAGCGCGGCCTGGACTGGCGCGTGTACTTCGGCGATACGCCGCTGTCGCTGCTGTTCGTGCATCAATGGTCGCCCGAGAATGCCGCACGTCACCATCACATGACGGCCTTCTTCCAGGATGCCGCAGGACCGGAGCGGCAGTTTCCACCGTTCGCGTTCATCGAGCCGGCCTACCTGCAGCCAGGCGCCAACGATGCGCACCCGCCGCATGACATCATCGAAGCCGACGTGCTCGTTGCGAGCGTCTACAACGCGCTGCGCGCCAACGATGCGCTGTGGAGCTCGACCCTGCTCGTCGTGCTGTTCGACGAGCACGGCGGGTTCTATGACCACGTGCCGCCGCCGGCGGCCGTGCCCCCCGACCATCACGATGAGGAATACAGCTTCGACCGCTACGGCGTGCGCGTGCCAGCGCTGCTGATCTCACCCTTTGCCGGCAGCGGGGTGTGTAGCGATCTGTTCGATCACACCAGCTTGCTGAAGTACCTGCAGAACAAGTGGGGACTCGGTGATCTCGGCGCGCGCACGGCCGCGGCCGGCAGTGTGCAATCGGCGCTGCAGCCGGGCAGTGCGCGCACCGATGCGCCGGCGCGCGTGGCCTCTTCCACGGCGGGTGCGGGCGCGAGTGCCGGCGTGGCGCCGCGGCCGGTGGATGCACTGAGCGAGCACCAGAGCGCCATCGTCGCCATGTCGCACACGCTCGAGTCAATGACCGACGCGGACCCCAACGTGGTCGCCGCGCGCAGCCGCCACGTGCTCACCGGTCCGCAGAGCCAGATCGACGCGGCCGTCGATCGCGTCGAGGCCTTCCTGGCGCAGCAGAAGAGCAAGGCCACGGCATGAGGACGCCCGAACAGGCTGATGAGCGGGTGCGCGCCGATTTCTCACGCCGCGTGGTCATCGTGACTCATGAGCTGCCGTGGCTGGCCTCGCCCCAGGCCGGCGTCGAGCGTCGAATGCTCGACCGTATCGGCGGCGAGGTCGCGCGGGCGACCTCGGTGGTGCGCTATGCGCCAGCGAGCGAGTTTCCCGGCCACCAGCATGGAGCCGGTGAGGAATTCCTCGTGCTCGAGGGTGTGTTCTCCGATGAGCTCGGCGACTATCCGGCCGGCACCTATGTGCGCAATCCGCCCGGCAGCCGTCACGCACCGCGCACGGCTCACGGCTGCACCATCCTGGTGAAGCTGCGGCAGATGGGGCCCGGGGAGCGCGTGCGCGTGGTCATCGACACCGTGACCGCGACCTGGACGGCGGGCGAGACCGATGGGCACATGCGCCTGGAACTCTACGCCGGCGGCGAGCCGTTCGAGCGCGTGAGCATGGAGCGGCTGGGTGCGGGCGCGGTCCTGGCCACGGCCGATTGCGCGGGAGGCGAGGAGTTGTTCGTGCTCTCCGGCGAGCTCACCGATCAGCACCGCAGCTATGGCGCCGGCACCTGGATCCGTAATCCCGCCGGCTACCGGCGCGCGCTCAGCTCCTCTCTGGGCGCCTCGTTCTGGGCCAAGCGCGGGCACCTGCCGCGCGCGCAGTGATCAGGTTTGCACATGGCGGGCGCCCGCCGCGACTCTGGTGGGTCGTAGCGCTGCTCGCGTGTTGCCTGAACCTCGGCGCTCATGCGGCCGACCTTCACACCTTCTGGAGCGTCAAAGGCGCGCACAACACGGTGTACCTGCTCGGCTCGGTGCACGTGCTCAAACCCAGCGACAGCGATCTGCCGCCCGCGGCGCTCAGCGCCTACGCCAAGGCCAAGGCGCTGGTCATGGAAGTGGATCTCAACGACGCGGCGGCGGACTCGCTCATGGAGTCGGGACTGAGCCTCGAGATGCTGCCCGAAGGCCAGACGCTGGCGGCGGTGCTCGGGCCCGAGGCGTACGGCAGGTTCGTGGCGCACGTCAAGGCGCTGGGGCTGGAGCCGGATATGTTCAGCACCTTCCAACCCTGGTTTGCCGCCGTGGCCCTGGAGCAGCAGGAACTCACGCAGCAGGGATTCGATGCGAGCGCGGGCGTCGATGAGCAGTTCGCGCAGCGCGCGGCGGCCGATCAGAAGCCCATCATCGCGCTCGAGACCGTGGATCAGCAGCTCGGCTTCTTTGCGCACCTGACCAACGACGAGCAGCGGCGTTTCCTGCTCTACACCCTGGACGATGCCGATGACACCACCAACGGCGCCGACGCGGTCGTGGCCGCATGGCGCAGCGGCGATGTCGCGAAGCTCGAGAGCCTGCTAGGTCAGAGCTATGCGCAGTATCCGGAGCTGTTCCGCATGCTCACCACCGACCGCAACCGGCGCTGGCTGCCGAAGATCACGCAGCTGCTGCACGAGGACCAGGACTACCTGGTCATCGTCGGCGCGCTGCACCTCGTGGGCCATGACGGCCTCATCGCGCTGCTCGAGCAGGCCGGCTACAGCGCCGTGCAGCACTGAGCAGGTCAAGCGGGTAGCGGCTCAGACCACATGCCCGTGGGTGGCCATCAGCCCGATCAGGCCGATCAGGATCAAATAAATCGCGACGATGTAGTTCAACAGTCGCGGCACAATTAGAATGAGGATGCCGGCAATCAGCGAGACGACTGGGCCTACGCTCAGTGTCAGGTTCATGATGACCCCCTTCGGCGTGTTGATCGAAGTTGCAGTGCGCCACCACCTATAGCACAGCGCGCCTGCCAGTTGAACCGGCTGCGGGAATCAGTGCCTAATCCTTTGCGCGCGTGCGCTGGAGTGAGTTCGATGCATCAGAAGATAGCCATTGTCCTGCTCGGGTTGCTCGCGCTGGCCGGTGCCGGGCCGCTGCTGGCGCAGGCCAGCGCCTCCGAAGCGGCCGCTGCAAACCCCCCAGCGCCGGCCGCAAGCGAAGGGCCGGCGGCCAACGAGGTGCCGGGTCCGAACGATGCACCCAATCCGAACGAACCCAGCGTGAGCCAGGTCTACGCCGCCGCGCGCGACGGCCACCTGGACCAGGCCAAGCAGATGATGGCCGTGGTGCTGACCAATCACCCGCAGAGCGGCTTCGCGCACTACGTGATGGCGCGGCTCGACGCCGACCTCAGGAACATCGGTGATGCGCGGGTGGAGCTCAAGACCGCCGAGCAGCTCAATCCCGGCCTGCCATTCGCAGATCCCCGACAGGTCGCCGATCTGCGCAACCAGATCGGTGCGCCGCTGCCGGGCGCGACGGTCACGCGCGTGGCGCCGCCCAAGGTCGGCCGGACACCGGCTCCGCGCTCGTTTCCCTGGGCCATGGTGCTGGTGGTCGCGGCCGTCATCGTCATAGCCTGGTTGCTGATGCGCCGCCGCCAGGCGCCGCTGGCGCCCTATGCGCCCTATCCGAGCGCGGTACCCAACTCATCGGGCATGCCAGGCACCATGCCCCCGCCGGGAGGCTTCCCCAACGTGGTCGGGGGCGGATCGGGTCTGGTCGGCGGCATCGCCAGCGGACTGGCGGTGGGCGCCGGGATCGCGGCCGGCGAGGAACTGGTGCGACATGCCTTCGAGTCTCACGGAACGAGCGCCGCAGCTCCGGACGGTACGGCGATGGCGCCCGAGCCGCTCGATGAGGGCGCGAGCCCGGACCCCGGCGACTCGTGGGATGACGCCGGAGGCTCTTCGGGCGACGGCGGGGGCGACTGGAGCTGAGCGCGCCGCAATCGCTCGCCGCGTTTGGCTTGCCCGCCGCTCGCCTCAACGGTCGAGCGCGCAGGTGCCGTCCAGCAGCCGCTCGGCGGGGGCGGCCGTCCCGCTCGCCGTGGAGCCCGCGAGCACGGCGAACCCGGGACCGGCCGTGAACTGCATGCCGGCAACCAGCAAGGTGTAGCTTGCCATCGACCCCGCTGCGCCGGGCACGCCGGCCGCGAGCATTGCGATGGGATCGGACCGATCCAGCTCCGCGCCCATGATCCGCCGCGCATGATAGGAAAATGCCCCCAGGCGCAGCGGCGCCCAGCGGTCGCTGAGGCCGGCGGCCGCCGCCCGCAGCGCCGCGCGCAGCGGGGGCTGCAGGCACTCGATGTGGATGTGGAACTGATCCTGCCCCCGGGCTAGAGCCGAGTTGATCGCGAGCCCGACGGCATCGCGAGGCAGGTCCTGTCCGAGCACCGCGCCGAGCCGGGCGCGCGCCTGCCAGGCGGCCGCGAAGTAGTTGGGTGCGCCGGCGCGCAGCAGCAGCGGATCTTCGATGCCCGTGAGGGTCTGCGTCGGAATCAGCAGGAAATGCGCACCGCCCTTGCGGTCCGCGAGCACGGCGTAGCCCTGCGGGCTGTCCGGCAGCGCTACGCGCGCACACGGAGCTGGATCGTGCGCCTCGCGCCAGTGCGGCAGACACTCGTCCTGCACGATGTGCCGGAGCGCATCGCGGTCAGCCGAGCGCACCGATAGCGCCCACAGCGCCGTGAGGCCGGCGAGCACCAGCAGCGGAGCCTGGACTGATCGCTTCATCGGTGCATGATATTCTGCCGCCGGTCATGCCCTCGACACTGTCGATCTCCCATCTGACCAAGACCTACGCCTCGGGCCGGCAGGCGCTCAAGGACGTGAACCTCGAGGTCCGCCACGGGGAGATCTTTGCGCTGCTCGGTCCCAATGGGGCCGGCAAGACCACGCTGATCAACATTGTCTGCGGCATCGTCACGCTCACCGAGGGCCGGGTGCTGGCCGACGGCCACGACATCGTGCGCGACTACCGCGCGGCGCGCGCGCGCATCGGCCTGGTGCCGCAGGAGCTCACCACCGACATGTTCGAATCGGTAGGCAACACCGTGCGCTACAGCCGCGGCCTGTTCGGGCGCGAGCCGAACCCGGCCTTCATCGAGCAGCTGCTGCGCGACCTCTCCCTCTGGGACCGGCGGCGCGACCTCATCATGACGCTCTCGGGCGGCATGAAACGGCGCGTCATGATCGCCAAGGCACTGTCGCACGAGCCGGAGATCCTGTTCCTCGACGAGCCCACGGCGGGTGTGGACGTGGAGCTGCGCCGCGACATGTGGTCGCTCGTGCGCGCCCTGCGCGAGCGCGGCGTGACCATCATCCTGACCACGCACTACATCGAAGAGGCCGAGGAGATGGCCGATCGCATCGGCGTGATCCGCAAGGGCGAGCTCATCGTGGTCGACGACAAGACCACGTTGATGCGCAAACTCGGCACCAGACAGCTCACGCTGCAGCTGCTCGAGCCCATGACCGAGGTGCCGCCGGCGCTGCGCGGCTGGTCGCTGAACCTCGGGGCCGACGGCCGCGAGCTGCAGTACCGCTTCAACAATGCCGCCGGCGAACCGGTCGGCATACCGGCGCTCCTGCGCCGCATGAACGAGCTCGGTATCGGCTTCACCGACCTGCACACCGAGCAGAGCACGCTCGAGGACATCTTCGTCAGCCTGGTCAGCGAGCGGGCGGAATCTCGGGCGTGAGCGCGCCGGCATTCAACCGTCGCGGCGTCGGCGCCATCTACCGCTTCGAGATGGCGCGCTTCCGCCGCACCGTGTGGCAGAGCGTGGTGACGCCGGTGCTCACGACCTCGCTGTATTTCGTGGTGTTCGGCTCGGCCATCGGTTCACGCATGTCGCAGGTCAACGGCGTGCGCTACGGCGCCTTCATCGTGCCCGGACTGATCATGCTGACGCTGTTCACCGAGAGCCTGTCCAATGCCTCCTTCGGCATCTACCTGCCCCGCTTCACCGGCACCATCTACGAGGTGCTGTCGGCGCCGATCTCGGCCATGGAAATCGTGATCGGCTTCGTGGGTGCCGCCGTGAGCAAATCCATGCTGATCGGGCTCATCATCCTCGGCACTTCGACGCTGTTCGTGCCCATACGCATACTGCATCCGGCCACGATGGTTGCCTTTCTGGTGCTCACGGCCACGAGCTTCAGCCTGTTCGGCTTTATCATCGGGATCTGGGCCAAGGGCTTCGAACAGCTGCAGTTCGTGCCCATGCTCATCGTCACGCCGCTGACCTTCCTGGGTGGCGCGTTCTATTCGATCGATATGCTGCCGGCGGCCTGGCGCACCGTGACGCTGTTCAATCCGCTGGTATACCTGATCAGCGGTTTCCGCTGGAGCTTCTACGGCAGCTCGGACGTCAGCATCGGCCTGAGCCTCTCGATCACGCTGATCTTCCTGGCGCTGTGTCTAACGCTGGTGGCCTGGATTTTCCGCACCGGCTACCGACTCAAGAGCTGAGCTTACTGCGCGCTGTAGCCGCGCCCCTGGAAGCAGGCGATGACCGCGCGGCGGAAGTCGGGCGAGCCGTTGCCGGCCCCGCTCTGCGAGGCGGCCCACTGATCGCACTGCATGCGATCGGTGGCCTGCTGCGCCTCGCTCTGGCCATTGGCCGGATAGGCATAGACGTTGTCACCGCCGCTCGGCGGGGCGGCGCTGCTTGGAGGCTCCGCGCCAGTCGGAGGCTCCGCGCCGTCCGGGGGTTCTGCTCCGCCCTGCGCTGCCGAGGAATCCGCGGCCGCGCCCGCCGGGCCGTTGCCGTCATCGCTCGCAGGGGCGTTCCCATCCGCAGCCGGCGGCGGCTCGCTGGCTACGTAACCGTCGGCAGTGGGACTCCAGGCGTAGTAAATGTCGTTGTAGTAATAGTACGGAACGCCGCCCCACCAGTAGGCCGTGCAGTACAGCGGCAGAACTGGCAGGAACCAGGCGAAGTTCGGGCGGTAGTACACGCCGGGCCAGAACCGGCCGCCCCAGTAGCCGCCGTGCCAGGAGCCGCGCCAGAATCCGTGGCCGCCGACTCCCGGACCGAAGGCGCGACCGCGGAAACCGCCGGCCGCGGGGCCAGACCAATGTGCGACCGGGGCGCGGGCGCCGCCGAACGAACGGGCACCGACAAAGCCGCGCGCGGCAAAATGCTGTGTCGCAAAATGGGAGGCACTCACGTGGCCGGCGAAGGCATGGCCGGCGAAGGCATGGCCAGCGAAGCCATGACCTCCGACGTGGCCGCCCCCACCCCCACCAGGATGGGCGAGGGCCGGCTGTAACCAGAGACCGGAGAGCAGGCAAACTGCCGCTGCGGCAGCACTGGCACGGGTGATTTTCATCCATCCTCCAGGGACGCTGGCGGCACGGATGCCACATCGCGCCCCCACCTCGATTATACGACTGCAACCACAGCCTCCACTCATTCCAGATGCGCTATCGTTGCTATAGGACATAGCGCAGCAATGCCTTCCGGGTTGACGTCGCCAGAGGCCTAAAACCGTGATCGCTGGGCGTTTTTTCAGGAGCCGTTGAATCATCATGGCAAGGTGGGTGGAGGACGGCACGCAGCATCCACAGGCGGGGCTCGAGCGCCTGATTCTGCCCCCGCCGGTGTCCTGGGTCGGCACCGGCCAACCCGATCCGGAACTCGCACTGCTCGCGCGCTTGCGTCCGGGCACCGTGCTCATGATGGGGGACAATCCGGCGCTGCCGAAAATGCCGCCGCGGCCGCGCCTGCTCGATTTCTTCAAGCACCGCTTCACGGACATCACGATCCGTCATCTGCTCACGAGCGCCAAGCGCGCACTCGATGCCGGCCACGAGGATAAGGTGGTCCTAGCCTGCCTGCTCCACGACGTGGCCAATGGCTGCCTGCTGCGCGCCGACCACGGCTACTGGGGCGCGCAGATGATCGCCCCTTATGTCAGCGAGGAGATTGCCTGGGCGGTCAAGCACCACCAGGCGCTGCGGTATTTCGCC
>DATDHV010000102.1:0-19571 GCA_036521395.1 Steroidobacteraceae bacterium
TCGAGCGATGAGGCCGTGCGGCGCGCAGTGCGCTGGCTGGCGGCACGGCAGAATCCTGACGGCGGCTGGGGCGAGAGCAACGATACCTACGCCAAGCAGCCCCGGGCCTCGGAGCGAACTGCCAGCACGCCGCATCAGACCGCCTGGGCTCTGCTCGCGCTGCTGGCCGCCGGTGAGGCGCATGGAGGCAGCGTGCGCGGCGGCATCGCCTACCTGCTGCGCTCGCAGCAACCCGACGGACTGTGGAGCGATCCGAACTTCACGGCGCCCGGCTTCCCGCGCGTCTTCTATCTCAAGTATCACGGCTACTGTGCGTATTTCCCGTTCTGGGCCCTGGCCGCATTTCGCAACTGCGCGCGCGCCGGCGCTGCCTCGGCTGCCGGTGTCGCTCATTGACATCGAACGGGGTCGGTATCGTCTGCGCTCTGGCGGCCGAAGCGCGTCACCTGCGATCCGGCACGCGACGGTCTGAGCCGCTCGCGCCGCTCGCCGACGGGACTCTTCTGGCCGTAAGTGGCATGGGCGCCGCCGCCGCCGCACTCAGTGCGCGCGCGCTCATCGATGCCGGCGCCAGCGCGCTTGCGAGCTTTGGGTTCGCCGGGGGTCTGGATCCAGCCCTCAAGGCCGGCACCATCTTTCTGCCGGCCCTGGTCGTGGAGGCGGAGGGTGCCGACGGCGATGGGATCGAGACGGCACCGATCTGGCGCCAGCGCCTGGCAGCGGCACTCCTGTCACACCATCCCGTGGTCGGGGGCAGGCTGCTCTACAGCCCGCACGTAGTCGCAACCGTGGCGCAAAAGGCGGCGCTGTTTCAAGCCAGAGGTGCCGCGGCGGTCGACATGGAGAGCCTGGCGGTCGCGCAGGCGGCCCGCGAGCGCCGCTTACCGTTCCTGGCGGTGCGCGTGATCATCGACGGTGCCGCGGATGCACTACCGGCGGCGATCATGGACGCGGCCGACGTGGCCGGCCATGTGCAGCCCTGGCGCCTGCTTGCCGGCCTGGCGCGCTCGCCCGCCGATCTGGCCGCGCTGATCAGGCTGGCCCGGCGTTATCGCGCCGCCAGTCGCTCGCTGGCTGTGGTGGCGGGCGCCGACGCCTGGGCAACGTTCGCTCTCCCATGAGAGCCCTGGTCACCGGGGCCACGGGCTTCGTGGGTTCGGCCGTGGCGCGGGCGCTGCTGCAGGCGGGCTGGCAGGTTCGAGCCCTGGCGCGCCGCAACTCCGACCGCCGCAATCTTCAGGGGCTGGCGCTGGACGTCGTGATCGGCGATCTCGCCGACCGCGCCTCGCTCGAAGGCGCGCTCGAGGATTGTCAGGGGCTGTTCCACGTGGCCGCGGACTATCGTCTCGGGACCCGCGATCCCGCGGCGCTGTATCGAACCAACGTCGAGGGCACGCGCAATATTCTCGACGCCGCGCGCACCACCGGCGTGCATCGCAGCGTCTATACCAGCAGCGTGGCGACGATCGGTCTGCCCGCTGACGGCACACCGGGCCGGGAGGACACGCCGGTTGCCCTCGGCGACATGATCGGTCACTACAAGCGCTCGAAATTCCTGGCCGAGGAGCTGGTGCGCGAGATGGCGCGCGGCGGTGCGCCGGTGGTCATCGTCAATCCCTCGACCCCGATCGGACCGGGCGATGTGAAACCCACGCCGACCGGCCGGATGGTTCTGGATGCGGCCGCGGGCAGGATGCCGGCCTACGTCGATACCGGACTCAACGTTGTGCACGTCGATGATGTGGCGGTAGGCCACCTGCTGGCTTTCGAACGCGGCCGCATCGGTGAGCGCTACATACTCGGCGGCCGGGACATGACGCTGCGCGAGATCCTGACCGACATCGCACGGCTCGAAGGCCGCAGCCCGCCGCGGATCCGGCTGCCACGCACCGCACTGCTGCCCATCGCCTACGCCGCCGAGGCGCTCTCGCGACTGCGCGCTCGACCCGCCCGCATCACCGTCGAGGGCCTGCGCATGGCGCGCAAGCGCATGTTCTACTCGAGCGACAAAGCGGTTCGCGAACTCGGCTATCGCGCTCGCGCCCCGGGCGAGGCCTTTGCCGACGCCGTGCGCTGGTTTCGCGAGCAGCGGTTCCTGCCGCCCCGCACCGGTTAGCCCCCGTCCCCCCGCGCGCGGCCCCGTGCGCCCGGGTACCAGTTCCACCTGCCGGCCAGGGCCATCGCGGATGGCACGACGAAGGCGCGGATCAGCGTTGCATCCACCAGTACCGCGACGCACAGCCCCACGCCGATCATCTTGAGCACCGGCAGCTCGGCGCCGGCGAAAGCGCCGAACACGACCGCCATGATCAGTCCCGCCCCCGTGATCACCGGTGCTACCGCGGCCAGACCCGCGACGATTGCACGATTCGTATCCACCTCGCGGGCGTGCTCCTGCTGGATCCGGAACAGCAGGAACAGCTCATAGTCCATGGACAGGCCGAAGCTCAGGCAGAAAACCATGAGCGGCACCTCGAGCGGGATGGCTGCGAATGGATGCTCCAGCCCGACCAGGGCATTGAACCAGCCGAACTGGAAAATGGCGACCACGGCGCCGTACCCGGCTGCGACGGCCAGCAGATTCATGCACACCGCTTCCAGCGGCAGCAGGTAGGAGCGAAAGGCGATGAACAGCAGCAGCAGCGTGGCGCCGATCACGAAGCCGAACACCTTTGGAAAGCTGCGCCACATGTAGTCGTTGAAATCGATGTGCTCGGCCGGCGCCCCGCCGATCATGACCGTGAAGGGCCCGGCCGGTGCCATCGTGCCCAGATCACGCGCGAGCCGCTCGATCTGCACAACCGCCAGGCCGTCGGCGGGCGTGAGGTCGAACAGCGCCGCGCGCTGGTCGCGGCTGATCAGAAAATCGCGGATCGAGGGGTGCTCGCTCATGGCCCGCTCGAGATCCTGGTAGAGCGCCGTGTACTCGCTGATTCCGAGCGCGGTGTGCAGTGTGACGGGTGAGGCGAGCGCGGCGATGCGCGGGTCGCGCTGCAGGCGAGCGGCGTAATCGATCAGCGCGCGCAGGTGCGGGACGGCGAGCACCGGCAGGCCGTCGGTGGCGCGCACGATGACGTGTATCTGCAGCGAGACATTATCGCTGCGCATGGCACTGAGCATCTGCGCACCGCTGCGCGACTCCATGCCGCGCGCCAGGAACCATGGCTCGTTGGTGAAGCCGCTGCGCGCTTGCAGCACCGGCAGCGCGAGCGCCACCGCGGCCGCGCCGGACAGGATCAGGATCGGCGCGGGGTGACGCACGATGGCGCTTCCGAGCCTGTTCCACAGCGCGGTCGCGCGGGCATGGTGCGCGCGTCCCGGAATGATCGCCCAGCGCTCGATGTAGGGACCGAGCAGCACCAGCGTCGCCGGCAACAGCGTCAGCGCCGCAAGCACCGACACGCACACCACCAGCGCACCGCCTATGCCGACACAGCGCGTCTCGAGGATGGGACTGAAGAGGAGCCCGAGCAGACCGATCATGACCGTCAGCCCCGACCATGAAATGGTCAGCCCCGCCTGGGCGACGGTAGCGGCCACCGCGCCGGCGATATCGGTCAGCGGCTCGCGTTCCCGGTAGTGGGTGACCATCAGCAGCGAATAGTCGATGCCGATCGCTAGCCCGATCATGGTGACCACGTTGCCGAGCAGATTGGACACGGGCATCAGTGTGGCCAGTACGAATGCGGCACCGAGCGCGATGGTCGTGGTCGCCAGTCCCATCAGGAACGGCAGCGCCGCGGCGATCAGGGTGCCGAAGACCACGATCAGTATGCCCAGTGTCAGCGGCAGGGCGCGCTTCTCGGCGTGGTCGCCGCCGGCGGCGCTCCAGGCATTGATGTCCACGCCGGCCGCGGGGCCGCCGGTCACGGCGATCTGCGCCGTCGGGTCGAGCCGCAGCAGCGCGGCGCGCGGCGGCGCGAGCGCCGCGCGCACGGCCAGCACCGCGCGTTGCTGCCCGGCGGCGTCAGCTGCGCGCAGGCCGACCAGCAGCATGGTCAGGTGACCGTCGGCCGAGCGCAGGTGCGCATCGCGCGTGTCGGCAAAGCTGCTCACGCGCCGTACCGCCGGCAGCCCCGTCAAGGCCGCGGCCGTCACGCGCACCCAGTCGAGGTAAGGGTCCATGCCGACGCGCTGGCGCGGCGAGGACACCGCCACCACCAGCGGATCCAGGAACGGATTGGCGAACTCCGTGCGCAGCACCCGCGCAGCCCTCGCCGATGGGCTGCCTTCGATGCCCCCCGTGCTCCCGAGCACTGCCTGCGGCAGCTTTGCGGCGCCCCAGGCCCCGAGTGCCACAGCCGCGACCCAGGCGAGTACCACCAGGCGCGGGTGGGCCGCTACCCAGGCTCCGAGTGCATCGAATCGCATTCCTTGAGGTCTCCGGTAAGCCCGGGTGCTCCCGGACCGGCGACATTAGAGCGGCGCTGCAGCGCTCGTGCAACGGCCTGCGGCACATTTATGCCAGCGGGCGTGCGCCCGCGAGCGCTCGCGTGCGGGGGCGCCAGCGGGGATTCAGCGCCGGGCCGCGCTCTGTCCGCGATATTCGCGCGGCGTCATGCCGAATTTTGCGCGGAACACGCGGCCGAAATGCGTCGGGCTGTTGAAGCCGTGGTCGAACGCGATCGCCGTGACCGTGCGGCCGCGCTGTGAATCGCAGCGCAGCGCGCGCGCGCAGGCCTCGAGCCGGCGCCGCAGGATGTAGCGCGCGATGGTTTCGTCCTGGCCCGATGACAGGTGATAAAGGTAGCGGGGCGTCATTTTGCAGGCAGCCGCAATCTTGGTGGGCGACAGATCCGGATCCTGCAAGTGTGCTTCGATGTAGCTGATGATGCGGATGCGGTGGGCGGTGGCCAGCGATGAGCGGCGCGCCTGCGAGCAGGGCAGCTCGGCGTAGGCCGCGCCGAGCAGCTCGAGGATCGCCGTGGTCACGCGGCCGGCAGCCGAGTCATCGAGGTCACGGCGGCACTCCACCCAGTAGTTTCGCAGGAACAGCGAGAACAGGCCGCGCAGGCCGCCCGAAGCCTGCATTGGAATCGACACCATGCATTCGGGACTCGCGATCTGTCGGCGCAACTGTGCCTCGGGGATGCCGAGCACCAGCATGCGGTTGCTCTCCGGGAAGATGATCTCGTACTGGCGCGTACTGTCGCAGATCGTGAAATCGCCGGCGATCAGATGCGCCTCGCGGCCGTCCTGGCGGCTGATGCTTTCGCCCTCGAGTTGCAGATGCAGGAAGAACAGCGGGCTGCGCGTGCGAGTCACGTGCACACGCGAGTGACGTACGATCTGGGCGTCCGAGTACACATCGGCCAGAGTCAGACCGCCGATCGCAGTGCGCGCGATCGAGCCATTGAATGTATGGATATCGGCCGGATCAGAAACCAAAGGCGAGAAACTCTCGCTGGCGCATTCGTTCCAACAGGCTAGTTTGCGACGCGGTTCTATCCCCGCCGTAGAGAACGACACAATCTGCGTCATGTTGCGACCCCCGGGGAATTCCGTGCTTCGCGCCCGCCGGATTCCCTGTCCGGTAGTTTCCGCCTAACGCGGCCATTTGTCAGGCCGGCCGCGGCTATGTCAAGCGGTGCGCATGCGGCGGTACACTGCCCGGCAGCTTGGTGTTCGCTTTGGGTCGAGTCACGACGCCCTATTCAGGGGAGGCTCATCGTTATGGTCACGCTCTATCACTGGGAGCCCAACGCGAACTCCGGCAAGCCCATGCTTGCGTTGGCCGAGAAGGGCGTGGAATACGAAAGCCGCTACCTCGATCTGCTGAAGTTTGATCAGCATCAGCCCGAGTACCTGCGGATCAATCCGGACGGTACCATCCCGGCGATGGTGCACGGCGATCTGGTCCTGACCGAATCCACGCCCATGATGGAGTACATCGACGAGGCCTTTCCCGGCCCGGCATTGCGCCCGAGCGATCCGCGCCTGCGCTGGCGCATGCGCTGGTGGATGCGCTTCTTCGATGCCTACTTCGCGCCTTCCCTGAGCATGATCGGCTGGAGCGTTTTCGTCGGCCCGGCGGTGCGGCAACGCGATCCCGCGGAACTCAAGGCCGCGATCGATCGCATACCGCTCGAGGCCCGTCGCGTCGCCTGGCGCAAGGCGATCTACAACGAGTTCTCCGAGCAGGAGCTGACCGAGTCGAGGCGCAGAGTATTGTTCGCGACCGGCGTGCTCGAAGCGCATCTGAGCCGGCACACCTTCATCTGCGGTGATATCTATACGCTCGGCGACATCAACGGTTTCAATCTCGGCTATGCGCTGCCGCTGTCACAGCCCGAGCGCTGCAACGATCGCGAGACGCCCCATATCATGGAATGGCTGCGCAAGATCTATGAGCGCCCGGCGACCCGGGCGACGTGGGCGAAAGGGCGCACGCAACTGGCATCGCGCGTGAGCATGCTCGAGCGACACGGCCGTGCTTGAGCTCTATCACTGGGAGCCCAACGGCTTCTTCCTCAAGCCGCTGATCGCGCTGGCCGAGAAGGGCGAGCCCTACACTGCGCACTACTTCGATCCGACGAGCTTTGAGCAGTTTCGCAGCGGCTTTCCGATCAGCAGCGAAGCGGGGCTGCATCTCGAGCGCGAGGGTCCGGTGCTCGTAGACGGCGGCACCGTCATCGCGAGCTCATTCTTTCTGCTGACCTATGTCGCCGAAGCAGTCGCGGGTCCGGCGCTGCTGCCGCAAGCCGCATACGATCGTTATCGCGTCATGGCCTGGGGCCAGAAGATTGCGCTGGCGGTCGCCGGGCCGGTGTCGACGCTCGGCTGTGCGCGCTACCTCTCGCCGGTGCTGCGAGCCCGCCCGTCATCCGCATTGCGCGCGCAGCTTGGCGCCATCGAGCCGCTGGAGCGGCGGGCGGCATGGGCTGCCGTGCTCGAGGACGATCAGGACGGTGCCGTGGCGGCCGCGCGGCGTCGGCTCGCAACGCCGTTGCGCCAGATCGAAACGGCACTCACCGGCGCGCGCTGGCTCGCAGGGGCGGAATATTCCATCGCCGACATCGACGCCTTCGCCATGCTCGCCCCGCTGCCCGCATTGATTCCGGAACTGGTCGGCCAGAACAGCACGCCTCACATCATGGAATTTCTCGGGCGAATGCGCGCTCGGCCGGCCGTGCGTGCGGCGCTGGCGCTGGCCCGGACGGATCACCCGGAGCAGGCGTTCGTCCCCGGACCCGAATCCTCCCGCTGGGGTTGAGCTCTTGCGGGCGCAGCGGTTCTATGGATGGAAACTGCTGGCCGCCTGCTGGCTCATCATGTTTCTCAATCTCGGCATCCCGGCCTATGGCGCCAGCGGCCTCAACGCCCTCATGGCGCCGGCGCTGCACCTGGATCGCCGCGCGCTCGGCCTGCTGTTCAGCGCCTACATGGTCATGTCCGGTCTGCCCGGTCCGCTGGTTGCCGTGTCGGTCAATCGTCTGGGGGTGCGGCGCACACTCATGCTGGGGAGCGTGTTTCTGATCTGCGGCGCGCTGTTGATGGGCACGCTGGTCAATTCATTCGCTTTCGCACTCCTCGCCTTCGGACTACTGGTCGGCGGCGGTGTCGCCACGGGCGCTGCGCTGGCCGCACAGGCGGGACTGGCGCGCTGGTTCGTGCGCAGGCGGGGCCTGATGCTCTCGATTCTCTATTCTTCGGGCGCCGTCGGCGGCTTCGTCTCCGGGCGCCTGCTCGATCACGTCGTGCGAATGGCGGGCGGCGACTGGCGCGCCGGCTGGTGGGTCATCGCGGCACTGTCGGCTGTCGCCTGCGCCCTGGCCGCGCTCTTCGTCAAGGAATCGCCCGAGCAGCTGGGGCAATTGCCAGATGGAGAAGGGGGGGCCACCGGGATCGTGGCGTCTGCTGCTGCGGGCGCAGCCGATGCGCGCTCGCGCCCGCAAGCGGCGCAGCGCACGCGCTTCCAGAGCCGCCGCGATTGGACCTATGCTCAGGCGCTCGCTAGCCCCGCGTACTGGGTCATGGTCGGGGCGCTGCTGGGGGTGAGCTGCGGTTACACGCTCTACCTTGCCCATGGTTTCGTGCATCTGCGCGATCTGGGACATTCGCCCTCGGAGGCCTGGCAGGCGATCTCGCTGCTGGCCGTGAGCGGGCTCATCGCCAAGCTCATCGTCGCACTGTGCGGCGACCGCATCGATCCGCGTTATCTCTGGGCGCTGTTCCAGATCATCTTCGGCATCGGTCTAGCTGTGGTCGTGAACGCGCGCGCTCACGCCAGTGTGCTCATATTCGCCGGCTGCCTCGGCATCGGCTTCGGCGGCGGCCTGGTGTGCCTCATGGCAACGCTCAGCAACTATTTCGGCACGCGCGCGTTCGCCTCGCTCGCCGGGCTGGCCGTGGCGATCAATACCACCTTGAGCGCGGTGACGCCCTACATTGCCGGCGCGCGCTATGATGCCGGCCACGGCTATGGAGCGAGCTTCTACTTTCTTTCGCTTTGGTGCCTGGTTGGCGGCGCGGTGCTTATGGTCCTGCGCATGCCATCCAACCGCGGCAGTACGCCGGCCGTCGCCGCCGCCGTCGATGCGATCACCTGAACCCCGCCTGCCCCCGCCTGCCGCCGGCTGCGACGGGTCAATTGGAGAGCCATGATGGGATACACCCTCTACACCGCAGCGACCCCGAACGGTTGGAAAATCTCGATCGCGCTGGAGGAAATGGGCTTACCCTATGAAGTCCGCCTCATCGACTTCTCCAAGAACGAGCAGAAAGCGGACTGGTACGTGAAGCTCAATCCCAACGGGCGCATTCCAACCTTGGTCGATGATGGCTTCGCGCTGTTCGAGTCGGGTGCGATCCTGATCTACCTCGCCGAGCAGACCGGCAAGTACCTGCCAAACGACGTGCAGGGCCGCAGCCGGGTGCTGCAGTGGTTGATGTTTCAGATGTCGGCCATCGGGCCGATGATGGGCCAGGCCAACGTGTTTCTGCGGTATTTCCCGGAGAAGATCCAGCCGGCCATCGATCGCTACCAGCGCGAGGTCACGCGGTTGTTTGCGATCATGGATCGCCAGCTCGCGGCGCATGAACACATCGCCGGCGACTACTCGATCGCGGACATGGCGCTTTGGCCCTGGGTGTCGGGCCATGACTGGTCGGGGGTGGCAATCGACGAGTTTTCCCATCTGCAGCGGTGGCTGCAACAGGTAAGTGCGAGGCCGGCGGTGCAGGCGGGACGCGATGTGCCTATCAAGCGCGATCGGGCGGCGGAGATCGAGTTAGCGAAGAAAACCGGCCCGAAGATGCTGGCGTGAACGAATTTCGCGGCCGCCATGTCCTGATTACCGGCGCTTCCACGGGAATCGGACTCGCCACGGCGAGGCTGCTGGCGCGCCGCGGCGCAAGAGTTTCCCTGCTCGCGCGCCGCGAGGCGAAGCTCATCGAGGCCACCCGCGCGATCGCGGCCGATGGCGGAGCAGCGGCTTACGGCGTGGTGGACGTTTCGAATCGAGAGGCTCTGCGCGCGGCGATCGAGCAGGCGCGAGGGCAGTTCGGAGCGGTGGAGGGACTGTTTGCCAATGCCGCCACGGGGGGCAGATTCGGGCCGCTCGGCAGCTATGACGACGAGGTCTTCGAAGCGGTGATCCGTACCAACCTCACCAGCGTCTACTGGGCGATCAAGAGCGTCTTGCCCTCCATGATCGAGCGCAAATGCGGCAGCATCCTCGTGACCGGCAGCCTCGCCAGCGAGCGCGGCATGCCCAATAACATCGCCTATGTGGCCTCCAAGCACGGCGTGCTGGGGCTGGCGCGAGCGGCGGCAATCGAGGCCGCGCCGCACCAGGTGCGCGTCAATTGCGTGCTGCCCGGTCTGATCGAGACCCCGATGTTGATGCAGCTCGATCCGAAGGCGCCGGCACAAGTGATCCGCGACATGCTCGGCAAGGGCGTGCCCATGGGGCACATCGGCACCGCCGAGGAATTGGCCGAGCTGGCCTGTTTCCTGCTGTCGGACCGCGCCAGCCACATTACCGCGCAAGCCATCGCGGTCGATGGCGGAATCCTCGGCACTCACCACACACGCTAGGATCACCATGACTCTCAAGTACTACCACGCCGAACCGGCCGCCAATTCGCTCAAATCCATCGTGCCGCTGTACGAGAAGGGGCTGCCCTTCCAGAGCGTCTACGTCGATCTGCACAAGTTCGAGCAGCATTCGGATTGGTTCCTGGCCATCAACCCGGAAGGACAGGTGCCCGTGCTCGACCATGACGGCCTCATCGTGACCCACACCACGGTGATCAACGAATATCTGGAGGACGTATTCCCCGACACGCCGCTGCGTCCCCGCGACGCGCCGGGTGCGGCGCGCATGCGCTACTGGAACAAGTTCGTCGACGAGCACGTCATGAATCACGTGTCGATGCACGGCTGGCATCGGATGGTCGGCATCATCGCGCGCAAGATCGAGGGCGGCGAATTCGAGAAACTGATGGAGCGGGTGCCGCTGCCGGACCAGCGCAAGAAGTGGCAGGTCGCGCGCTCGGGCTTCAGCGAGTCGGATCTCGCCAACGCCACCGAGAAGATCCTGTACGCGGTCGACAAGGTGGAGCGGCAGCTTGGCCGCGCGCCCTGGCTTGCGGGCAATGACTATACGCTGGCCGACATCAATTTCTATTCCATGTGCGGCATGATGGTGGAGAGGATGTTTCCGGAGATGGAGATCGCCAGGCGCTGTCCGCGCCTGGTGGACTGGCGCGAGCGGATGAACGCGCGTCCGGCAGTGGTCAGGGCTCTGACCGGCGAGGACCGCACGGCGCCGGGCCTGCGCACCTGGACGGGCCACGCCCGCTGAGGCGTCGGCGTGGCGGCGCTCGCCGTGCGCGCTCAGCCGTGCGCCGCGCGGCCGCAGTCCCGCTACGACGGCTTGAGGCCGCGACGCTGTCGCCGATAGCTTTCGCGGCGAGTCTTCTCGAACCCGGTGCGCTGCTCGAATCCCGCATCGGGGGCATAGTCGCGGAAATCCGCGAGAATCTCATCGAACACCTCCCGTAACTCGTCCTTGAACTCCGGGTGCGTGAAGATGTGAAAACGGTTCTCGCGCATGGCCTCGAGCACGCGCGCGGCGACCACGTCCGGCTCCATGCCGAACTCATGCACCTCGGCAAGCCGCTGCACGTTGTTGCGATCGACCGGCTTTGCGCCGCCTTTGAGCCGCTCCGGCCGAATATCATCGCTGGCATAGATATAGGATTTCACCAGTCCGGGACACAGCACCGAGACTCCGATGCCGTGTCGCGAGAGACTGGCACGCAGGCATTCGGACATGCCGCGCACCGCGAACTTGGTGGTGTTGTAGATGCCGGGCGTGCCGGCGGCGAGCAGGGCGGCCATCGAGGCGGTATTGACCACATAGCCGCCGGCGCCGGCCGCGATCATGCGCGGCACGAAGGTCATCACGCCATTGATGGGCCCGTGAAGATTGACTCCCATGACCCAGTCCCAATCGTCATAGCTCGAATCCTCGATGCTCTGGAACAGATTGATGCCGGCATTGTTGAACAGCAGGCTCACCGGACCGAACCGCGACTCGACCTGATCCGCCGCCCGCTTCAAGGCTTCGCGCGAGGACACGTCGACTTCCACTCCCATGGCCGACGGGTTATCGAGAGCCCGCAACGCCTGCTCGATGGATTCCTTGCGAATGTCGGCGATGGCAACCTTGCAGCCTTCGGCGAGCAAGGTTCGCGCCAGGCCAATGCCGATGCCATGGGCTCCTCCGGTCACGAAGGCAGTGCGGCCCGCAAAATCCTTCATGCCTTGGACCCTCGTTGGCGCGCGACTTCCGCGGCGTGGATGGGGTTGCGAAACAGCACGCTGAAGGTGCGCTTGTATTCCTCGTTCTCGGGCAGATCGGGCACGGCCGCGCACATCGCCCGGGCGCGATCCTCGAGGCCCTGTCGGAACTCGCTGTGGGTCATGATATAGAGCTCGTCGTTGAGGATGCCGCGCAGCACGCGTTCTCCGACCTGTTCCTTGGTCTGAAAAAGATGGAAGAAATTGCCGGCCTGCTGGCGCCGTCGGTCGGTCTCGCCATAGCCGGATTCCGCCAGTGGCGGTGGGCGTGTCCTGGCGGCGTCGGCGATATTCGATTGCACGGCGCCCGGGCACAATGCCGAGCAGATGATGCGCTGCGGCTCGAGCTCGGCGCGCATGCACTCGATCATGCTGACGACGGCGCCCTTGGAGGTGCCATAGATGGTGGCGCCCGGATGCGGCATCAGCCCCGACATGGAGGCGGTATTGACGATATGGCCACCATCGCCGTGCTTCTGGATGCGCGGCAGGATGGTGACGATGCCGTTGATGGTTCCGCCGAGGTTGACACCCATCACCCAATCCCAGTCGGCGAACGTCGCGAGCTCGGTAGGCCCGACGACCGCTACGCCGGCATTGTTGCAGAGCAGATGAATCTTGCCGAAGCGCGTTTCGGCTGCATCGGCCGCGCGCGCGAACGCGGCGCGGTCGGTCACGTCGAGCTTGAGCGTCAGGGTGCGCTGCGGCGATCCGAGCTCGGCCTGCGCATCGCGCAGATGATCGTCGCGAACATCGGCGATGACGACGCGCATGCCGGCGCCCAGCAGCGCCTTGGCAATGCCGAGGCCGATGCCACTCGCACCGCCGGTGACGAACGCAGTCTTGTCAGGCAGATTCTGCATGGCCTCTTGTCCACTGGATGCGGGCCGATGGCCGGCAGCCATCACGCACTCGAGGATGAGGGGCTGGACAAGCCACCGCAATTCCTATTGTATCTGGCACACACGAAGCCTAGCAGGCCAGCGGGGGAACAAAGCGATCATGAGTGCAATCGAACCTGTGGTCGAAGCGCAGCCGGGACGCAAACCCTGGCCGTCGCGCGCCGCGGCCTACTACGCGCTTGCGGTCATCATTCTAGCCACCATGCTCAATTTCTTCGATGCGCAGGCGTTCGGCATGATGTCGCAGCGGATCAAGGTCGATCTGCACCTGAGCGATGAGCGGCTTGGATTTCTGATCGGCCCGGCCAACGTCATCTTTTATGTACTGGTCGGAATTCCGATGGCGCGACTCGTGGACATCTATCCGCGCAAGATAGTGCTAGCCTGCGGGATCGCGGCCATCGGCGGTATCACCGCGCTCGGCGGTCTGGCTCAGAGCTTCTGGCAGTTGTTCACCAGCCGTATGCTGGTCGGTGCCGGCGGTTCGGCCCATGCGCCGGGCGCCTATTCGATGCTGGCCGACTACTTCCCGCCGGAGCGGCTGCCGCGCGCCATCGGCATACTGCAACTGGGTTTCATCGGTGGCAGTTCGCTCGGCATCTTTCTCGGCGGCCTGCTGATCAGCTTCGCCGCTACCTGGCCGGTCAGCCACTGGATGGGACTGACCATGCATGGCTGGCAGTTCGTACTGATGATGGTCGGTGCGCCGGGCCTGCTGATCAGCGGGCTACTGCTGTTGACACGGGAGCCGCCGCGGCGCGGCACCGCCGTGCAGGGCAAGGCCATGCCGGTGAAGGTGGTCATGCGCGAGATCTGGGCGCGCCGCGCGATCTACCTGCCGCTGTTCATCGGACTGGCCTTCAGCGCCACGCAGGCCATCGGCCTGCAACCCTGGCTCGCGCCCTTCATGATCAGAACCTATGGCTGGAACGAGGCCCGAATCGGCACCTGGCTCGGTCCGGTGTACCTGGTTTCATCGCTGATCGGCATTGCGCTCGGCACCATGCTGGTCGAGCGGCTCAGTAAGCGCTACAAGGACGCGCATGTGCGTGCCTCGACGATCCTGTTCGCCGTGGCCGCGCCGCTCCAGATTGCAGTGCCGCTGATGCCCAACGGCGAGCTGGCGGTGATTTTCACCGGCCTGGCCTCGATGTGCGGCATTGCCTCGGCCATTCCGCAGAACTCGGCGATCCAACTCATCACCCCGAACGAGATGCGTGGGCAGATCACCGCCGTGTACCTCTTCATGTTCATCGTCTTTGGGGCGGTCGGCAGCCAACTGATCGGCACGATCACGCAGCGCGTGTTCGGCTCGGAAGCTGATCTGCACAAGACTCTCGTGTTGACGGCATCGATCCTGATGCCGCTGGCCGCCTTCGCGATCTCGCGCGGCATCAAGCCGTACGGCAAGGAGGTCGCTCGACTCGAGGCGCTCGGGAGGCTGGAGCCGGTCGGGGCCAAATCGTGACTCACGAGCTCAAGACCGGCGGCGATCGCGGCTATCTGCGCATCGCCACCGAGGAAGCCTTCGCAACCCGCGAGCAGGTCGATGCGTATCTGCGCATGATCCGCGATGGCTCGGCGGACCGTGGCATGGTGTCGCTCTGGGGTTTCTATGCGCGCAGCCCGTCCGAGCGCGCGACGCGAGTGCTCGAGCGCCTGCTCGACCTGGGGTCGCAGCGCATCGGGCACATGGACGAGACGGGAATCGACCGTGCCGTTCTCGCGTTGACCGCTCCGGGAGCGCAGGCCATTCTCGATGTCGCGGAGGCCAGGGGCATCGCCCAGCGGGCCAATGATTACCTGGCCGAGCACGTCGCCGCTCATCGCGAGCGTTACATCGGCATGACCACGGTCGCGCCACAGGACCCCGAGTGGTCGGCGCGCGAGATCGTGCGTGGTGCGAAGCAGCTCGGCTTCAAGGGCGTGCAGATCAACAGCCACACCCAGGGCCAGTATCTGGACGATCCAAAATTCGATCCAATATTCCGTGCGCTCGCGGATACGGGTCAGCCGCTGTACATCCATCCATCCAGTCCCCCGGATGCGATGATCGGCCCATTTCTCGAGGCCGGGCTCGACGGCGCGATCTTCGGCTTCGGCGTGGACACAGGCATGCACCTGCTGCGTCTGATCACCACCGGCATCTTCGATCGCTATCCGCAGCTGCAGATCATGGTCGGCCACGCCGGCGAGGCGCTGCCCTATTGGGTCTACCGGCTCGACTACATGCACCAGGCTGGAGTTCGCTCGAAGCGCTATCCGCGCCAGCAGCCGCTCAAGAAGACCATCCTCGGCTATCTACAGTCCAACGTGCTGATCACCACCAGCGGCGTGGCCTGGGCGCCCGCGATCCGGTTGGCGCAGCAGGTGCTTGGTGTGGATCGTGTGATGTACGCGATGGATTATCCGTATCAGTTTGAGCCCGATGAGGTGCGCACGCACGATCTGCTCGACATACCGCTGGAGGCGAAGCGCAAGCTGATGCAGACCAACGCGGAGCGCTGGTTCAATCTCTGACAGCAGCGCCTGTGCCGCCGGCGTAAAATTGAGCGATGGGTTCCGTGCCGCAACATCGACTCGCAGCGCGCGCCGGCAGTGCGCGCCCGACACGCGCCGCCATCGCCTATGCCGGACGTGCGATCGCGCGGCCGCGCTACTATGCGAACGATCACAGCCGGGACCTGCTGGAAATCGCGCCGGTGGAGATGGAGATCGGCGATGCGCGGGTGCGGCACGCTGCGCTCGATACCGACGGCTTCATGCTGCTCGAACATCGCAGTGCCGTCACCGACTTCACGGACCGCGCGACGGTGGAGGCCATTTACCGGGACGAGATTGCCGAGCTCATCGGCGCCGTCACCGGGGCCGAACTCGTGCTGGTCAACAATCCCGGTGTCGTCCGTTTCAGTGAAAGATCGTCAAGCTCGGGTGCCCTGGACAATTCCCGTCCGGCGCGCTTCGCGCACGTCGACATCAGCGATGCGACCGCTGCCGCATTTGCGCAGCGCGCCGCGCCCGCGGGCCGCACGCTGGCGCGGTTCGCGCATTACAACGTGTGGCGCGCCATCTCGGAGCCGCCGCAGGACGTGCCGCTTGCACTGTGTCATGCGCGCAGCGTCTCGAACCGCGATCTGATACTCGCCGATGCCGTGTTCGATACGCCGGGCAAGCCGGAATGGTCGTTCGAGGGGCTGGTATTCGCACACGACCCGTCGCATCGCTGGCATTGGTACTCCGATATGGGGCGCGATGAGGCACTGGTCTTCAAGACCCACGACAGCGATCCGGCGCGGGCGCACTGCGTGCCGCACGTAGCGTTCGACAATCCGCATTGCGGCCCGCAGACCGCACCGCGGGTGAGCATCGAGATGCGTGCGATCGCGCTTTGGTTTGGTTGAACTGCGCAGTCCCTGTGGCGCTTTCCGCAGACGCCTGAAAATTCCGGCCCGCGCGCGGGCGGCCGCGCACCCTCAGTGGTTCGAGAAGTAGGCGATGCCGCGAAACTCCATCGAGCGGCGAGGCTTGGCCTCGGGCCGGCTGCGATCGCGAAAGGCCGTGTGAGGGCAGCGCCATGCCGTGTCGTGATCGGAATCGTAGAACTTGATGAGCACCACCTCATCGGGCGTCATGTCCGGGAAATACCACCAGCGGTGGTCCGGAGAATGGTGAAAGATCGTCGCCGCCGCCATGTCCTGCTCGCCCTCGATGGGCGCGAACATGGCATCGCCCTTCGGGATCTCGTCCACATCGATCTTGGTGTTAGGCGTGCCCTCATCGTCCCGCACCGAGCGGCCTTCGCACAGTGCCAGAGGCGCATCCTGCGGCGGGGCGGACAGTGCGCGCCAGAAGCTGAAGGCCAGGAATCGGCGATAGCCCGCGCCCTCGGGCCGGTCGCGGCGATAGAGCCTGTCGGCGATGCGCTCCGCGGAACGGCGCGTGAAATCCACGTGCGCCTCGGCCGCCGGAGGCTGGACCGTGTCGCTGGTCTGGACCGAATCGCGCATCATGCCGCCCATTGGGATGACCAAATCGGCTCCGGTTAGACCCATGACCGCCGCGCGCACCTCGGAGGCGTAGGGACTGTCGGCGCTGTAGTTTTGCTGCCATGCGGTAATCTTTGTGACCTGCCGCGAGAGGCAAAAGCCGTGCTCGTCGAGTGAGAAGGGCCCCGCCAGGCGCGCATTGCGGATCCAGACCTCGTAGGGTGCGTAGACGCCGGTGTTCAATTCCTTGCCGGGGGCCCAGAAACGGCGATTGATGCGTGAGGTCGGGACCAGGTAGTCGATGGTGGTCCTCACGGCATCGATGGGGCCCGTGCCACGACTCGTGGCCGGCGCGCCGACTCGCTCATCCGCCGCACCGCCTTCAGCCATTCTTGAACCCTTCGCGCGCGCGCGAATTGTCCAGCGCGATCGGGCTGCCGGTCACCGGATGCGGATAGTGAAACGCCACGGTGTCGGTCGCCGGCCATAGCCGCGGCGGTGGATCGATCAGCGCGTCGGGACCAAGCGGATCTTTAGGAAACAGCGTGGTTGCCATCGGAATGAAGTCGATCGGTGTCTTTGCCCAGCCCTCGTCAAAGCTGCCGTGCCAGAACGGAAAATAGCGCAGCGCCTTGATTTTCCACACACCGTTCTCCCGCACGTAGTCGTTCTCATAGACACCGCCCTCGAACCAGGCACGCTGCATCCCCTTGGCGGTTTCGTGCAGCCCGGCCTGCATCATCGAGCGGCCGCGCAACTTGGCCGTCGCACGATCGGGGGCGACATCGATGACCATCTGCAGCTGCGGGTGCTCGAGCAGCCAGCCGTAACGCGGCCCGTTGTGACCCTGGGTGAACTGCGTCTGGAAGCGCTCGATGTACAGACGCCTGACCCCGGCCTTGCCCTTGTAGATCCCGCCGAGGAACCAGACGTCGCCCTGGTCCGAGAACAGATCGACCACCTCGTTGTACTGCGACTTGTCTATGAAATAGCCGTAGGTGTATTGAATGCGGCGGATCTGATGAATGTCCTGCTGGATCCCGAGCTCGTGTTCGAGTTTCTGGATCCGGCCCTCGAGGGCGGCGATGTCGGTCATTGCGTTCTCCTGCTGGCTCGTTTCCTATCATAACAAGCTAACAATTGTTAGTGTAAAACACTGATTCGAAGGGAGAAAAATATGTACCTGCGACTTCTGCCGATGCTGCTGGCCGCGACCCTGGTACTGACCCCCGAGCCTGCCGGCGCCGCGTCGTGCCGACTCACGCCCAAGCAGGTGGTCACGCGCTTCCTGACGACCCTTTACGTCGACAAGCAGGTGCGCGCGGCGTTCGAGACCTGGGTTGATCCGGGATACATCCAGCACAATCCGCTGGCGCAGTCGGGACGCAAGGCGGCGATCGATTTTCTCGAGCCCTTCTTCGCGCAGCACCCGGACATCAAATATTCGATCAAGCGCATCATTGCCGAAGGCGATCTGGTCGCAGTCCATTCCCACGGCATATTCACCGCCGGGGACCCGGGCCTCGCCGTGGTCGACATTCTGCGGGTCGAACACTGCAAGGTCGTCGAGCACTGGGACGTGGCGCAGCCGGTGCCAGCAAAGTCGGCCAATTCCAACGGCATGTTCTGATCCTGCAGTGCCCCAGGCCTTCCCGCTCGCTTTGTTCGCTAACATTTGTTAGCTTGAGTTTCAGACGAAATCATGGGGGCCGGAAATGTCTGATCCCGAGGCGCGGCTGGCGGCCCTGGAGCATCGCGTCGGCGAGCTCGAGGACGTCAATGCCATTCGCCGCCTGCACTGGGCCTACGGCTACTACATCGATTTCAACCGCGCCGAGGACGTGGTGCAGTTATTCGCGCGGGACGGTGCGGTCGTATTCCTCTCGGGTGAGTACCGCGGTCACGAGGGCGTTCGCCGGCTCTACGGCACCTGGTTCCAGAACTTTTTCACCCGTGGTGTGAATGGCCCGGTCTATGGCTTCCTGCTCGATCATTTCCAGATGCAGGACATCATCACCGTCGCGCCCGACCGGCAGAGCGCCAAGGGCCGGTTCCGGGGGTTGCTCATGGGAGGCAGCCACGAAACCCGCGACTACAAACCCGAGGGTCTGCCGTTGCAGTTCTACGAGGCCGGCATCTACGAGAACGACTACGTCCGCGAGGGCGGGGTGTGGAAGATCAGGCGCCTCGACTACATGATGCAATGGCAGGCGGACTACGAGCGCGGTTGGTCGAGAACGGTGGCACATCTGCAGCCCGCCACGCGGACCTATCCGGAGAACCCGCTGGGGCCGGATGCGCTGCTGCCGGCGGGCGAGATCCGGCGCACCTGGCCGCATCGCCAGGACGTGCCCATGCACTTCGCCCACCCGCGCTTCGGCGCAGTGCTGGCCGGCCCTTGAGCCTCGGCGCCGTCACGGGCCAGGGCCGGCCGCGCGAGCCCGCGCTTCAGGCCCGCGGCACGTGCGGGCGCCGTTCACTAGGCTGCCATTGCAGGACCCGCTCATCCAGCTGTGCCAGCATGCGGCCGAGGGCGGTGCGCTCACGGGTCGTCAGCATGCCGAATAGAAAGCGGGCGATCTGCGCGATATTGGGTTTCATCGCGACGTATGTCTTCGCGCCGCGGGCGCTGATGCGGTACGGCTTGCGGCGCCGATTACCGGAATTTTTTGCCGGCTCGACCAGATTCATGGCGTGCAGCGAGGCGAGGGCGCGGCTGACATTCATCGCCTGCATGCCCATCAATTCGGCCAGATCGTGGCCGGCTGCTTCGCCTTCATCCGACAGCGCCATCAGAATGCGCAGCTCGTTCGAGCTGAAACCTGCCAGGTCGGCGACCCCGTCGCGCATCGGACGGCTGATCAGTGAAGCGAA
>DATDHV010000103.1:0-39629 GCA_036521395.1 Steroidobacteraceae bacterium
CACGCGCGTCGGCATGAAGACCTTCGACCAGGCGCTGTTCGATCTGTTCGAGCAGGGCATGATTTCCTACGAGGACGCGTTGCGCAACGCGGATTCGAAGAACGAGTTGCGACTGCGCGTGAAGCTCGAGAGCAAGCGCGAAAACAAGCCGATCGAGACCGATGGCGATCTGTCGATTGCCGATGAGGCCCAAGGCAAGAGCTTCTAGGCCCGCCATGGCAGCAGATCCGCTCGAGATCACCGGCACCACCGGCACCACCGACACCCAGCCGTCGCTGAACACCAAACCGCTGTTCAAGCTCATGGTGGAGCGCAAGGCCTCGGACCTGTTCTTCACCTCGAACGCGCCGATCAAGATCAAGATCGAGGGGCAGATCTACCCGATCAACAAGCAGGTGTTGCCGCCCGCGGCCGTACGCTCCATCTGCTTCGGCCTCATGACGCCCGAACAGATCGTCTACTTCCAGCGCGAGCTCGAGATCGACTTTGCGATCTCCGAGCCCGGACTCGGGCGCTTCCGCGTCAACATCTTCCTGCAGCGCGGCTATCCGGCCATGGTGCTGCGCTACATCACGGCCGACATGCCGCGGCTCGACTCGCTCGGGCTGCCCGAGTCGCTCATTGACCTGGCCATGGCCAAGCGCGGCCTGGTGCTGGTGGTCGGCTCCACGGGCTCGGGCAAGTCCACCACGCTGGCGGCGATGATCAATCATCGCAATGAGACCGCGTCTGACCACGTGGTTACCATCGAGGACCCGATCGAGTTTCTGCACAGCAACAAGCGCTCGATCATCAATCAGCGCGAAGTCGGTCTCGACACCAAGAGCTACGAGCGCGCGCTGCGCGGGGTCATGCGTGCCGCTCCCGACGTGATCCTGATCGGCGAGATCCGCGACCGCGAGAGCATGCAGGCGGCCATCAACCTCTCCGGCACCGGCCACCTGGTGCTCGCGACCCTGCACGCCAACAACTGCGCCGAGACGCTCGACCGCATCATCAATATGTTTCCGCTCGACCAGCACAAGCAGGTCACCCTGGACCTGTCGCAGTATCTGCGTGCCATCCTGGCGCAGCGGCTGGTCATGGGAATCGACGGCAAGCGCCTGGCGGCCGTGGAGATCATGCTCAACACGCCGCACATCTCCGAGCTGGTCAAGCGCGGCGATGTCACGGGCATCAAGGAGTCCATCGTGCGCAGCGCCGAGAGCGGCGTCGTGAGCTTCGATGCCGCCCTCCACAAGCTCTACAAGGACGGCCGCGTCACGCTTGAGGAGGCGCTCGCGCACGCCGATTCGCGCAGTAATCTCGAGGCCAAGATCAACTTCGGCTGAGCGCGGACGGCGCTGCCGCGCCGGCGATTGTGCACCCGCGGTGCCGGCCCAGACCCCCACTCAGGGCGGGAACACCGCTGCGGCGTCGAATACCGGGCCGTCCACGCAGACGCGTTTCATCGCCGTGCCCGCGCCGCCCTGCACGGCCACGGCACAGCCGGCGCAGCCGCCCACACCGCAGGCCATGAACTCCTCGAGCGCGACCTGGCACGGCAGCGCAAACTCGCGCGCCAGGCGGGCCGTGGCGGCGAGCATGGGTGTGGGTCCGCAGGCGAAGATCTCGGTTTCGGCCAGTTGCGCACTCTCGAGGCTCGCAAGCCAGGTGCGCGCGAGCTCGGTCACGTAGCCGTCGAAGCAGCCCGGAAATCCCGACAGCGTCGCCAGCCTCGAGGGCACCCCCCACTCATCGAGCAGGGGCATGCAGCCGATGGCCTCGGCCGGCATGCCCGGTAGCAGAATGGTCGAGGGGCGCACGCGGAAGGGAAACGGCGCCTCCGAGCCCATGAGCACGAGCGGCTTCCAGGCGGCCGCGCCGGCTCCCGCGCCTGAGCGTGCGGCCTCCATGAGGCGTTCGGCCAGGAACAGCATCGGCGGGATGCCCACACCGCCACCGATGGCAAGCGCGCGGGGACGCTGCGCATGCGGCGTGAATCCCACGCCTATGGGTCCCAGCACGCTCAGCGTCTGTCCGGGACGCGCCCGTGCGAGCGCGCGCGTGCCGGCGCCCGTGACCTTGTACAGCAGATCGATCCAGCCGGCTGCGGCGGCCGCGCGCATGATCGAGAGCGGCCGGCGCATGGGCAGTTCCTCGTCGCAGCGCAGGTGCACGAAGCTGCCGGGCGTGGCGCGCGCCGCGCAGCGTGGCGATTCCAGGCGCAGCACGTGCTGCTCGCCCCCGAAATGCTCGTGCGTCAGTACGCGCGCGTCCTCGAGCGCGATGGTGCCGCGGTGGATCCGCCCGGACGGCGGACTCAAGCGCTCATCCCGCCGGCCACCGCCTCGAGCACGGCCATGCGCACGGCCACGCCGTTGCTGACCTGGGCCCGGATCACCGATTGCGGACCGTCGGCGACGCTGGAATCGATCTCGATGCCGCGGTTCATGGGCTGCGGATGCATGACGATGGCGCCGGGAGCGGCGCGCCCCAACCGCTCGGCCGTGAGTCCGTAGCGCGCGAAGTAAAGATCGCCGTCCGGAATCTCGGTTTGGGCGATGCGCTCGCGCTGCACACGCAGCATCATGACCACATCGGCCCCGGCCAGCCCCTCCTCGAGGCTGTCGAAGCGCGGGCAGCCGACGAATTCGTGCGCCTCGGGCATGAGCAGGGCCGGCCCGACGATGCGCAGTTCGCGGGCGCCGAGCGTGCGCAGGGCCTGGTAGGCCGAGCGCGCGACGCGCGAATGGCGGATGTCGCCCACGATGGCGATGATCTGATCGCTGATGCGTCCCTTGTACTGCCGGATGGTCAGCGCATCGAGCAGCCCCTGCGTGGGATGCGACAGATGTGCCTCGCCGGCCGACAGCACGCTCACGTGCGGGGCCACGTGGGCGGCCACGTGCGCGAGCACCCCCGGCTCGGCATCGCGAATCACGAATACGTCGAAGTGCAGCGACTGCAGCGTGAAGATGGTATCGAGCATGGTCTCGCCCTTGGCGCGCGAGGAGAGTTGCACCTCGAGGTTCACGACCTCGGCGCCGAGCCGCCGCCCGGCCAGCTCGAAGGAGACGCGCGTGCGCGTGGAGGGCTCGGTGAACAGATTGGCAATCGTCACGCCCTTGAGGCGCGCGCTGGAGGGTGGGCGCTCCCCGACCGCGCACACGTAGCGCTGCGCGCGCTCGAGCAGCGCCTCGATCTGCGGTCGGCCGAGGCCCTCGAGGGTGATGAGGTGGCGCAGCGAGCCGTCCGGGCGCCGCTGCTCAATCATCGCCGGTTTCATCGCCTCCATGTGCCGCTCGCTCCCGGTTCAACCACCGTTCGAGAATGATAGCGGCTGCGGCGCTGTCGATGTCGGCGCGTTGCACGCGCCGCCGGCGCTGGCCGCTGGCGCGCTGGCTGCGAAGCTCCTCGGCGGCCTCGAGCGAGGAGGCATATTCATCGGTACGCCGCACCGGCAGCCGCGAGCGCTGCGCCAGGGCGTCGGCGAAGCGATCGGCGGCCGCGCTCAGGGTGCCGGCGCTGCCGTCGGCATTCTGCGGGCTGCCGACCACCAGCAGGTTGGGCTTGAAGTCGTGGATGGCGCGGTCGATCAGCGCCCAGTCGGGGCCGTGAGCGCCCACGGTGACGGCGCCGTGCGGCGCGGCCGTGCCGCTGATGCTGTCGCCGGATGCGATGCCGATGCGACGCAGTCCGAAATCGAAGGCTAGGACGACCCGCGCCTGGCGCTCAGGCATGACCCGCGACGAAGCTGACGCGGGAGCTGTCGACGCCGAGAAGCTGCCAGGCAGCCTGCCAGCGGTCCTCGAACGGCAGATCGAACACGATGCGCTCGTCCACCGGCAGGCTCAGCCAGGCGTTGTCGAGCATCTCCCGCTCGAGCTGCCCGGCATCCCAGCCGGCATAGCCGAGGGCGACGAAGGCATCCTGCGGCCCCGCGCCGCGGGCGATCGCCGCCAGCACGTCGCGCGAGGTGGTGACCTGCACGTGGTCGGAAATGCGGTGCGTGGAGTCCCAGTCGCCGCCCGGCCGATGCAGCACGAAGCCGCGGTCGGTGTGCACCGGCCCGCCGCGCAGCACCGGTTGCTCGCTGATGCCGATGTCGGCGGTCTCGAGCTTCATCTGCGCCATGACGTCGCCGAGCGTCATCCCGAGGGGTTTGTTCAGCACGATTCCGAGCGCGCCGCGATCGCTGTGCTCGCACACCAGCGCCACGGTCTGGGAGAAGTGGCCGTCGCCGAGCGAGGGCATGGCAATGAGCAGGTGATTGGCCAGTGAACTGGAATTGCCCATGTATTCGAGTATGCGGTCAGCTACCTGGTGTCTCAAGGTCCGGTTGCCGTATCTGACGACGCAGTCACAGCCCCGGTCTGCAGCGCGCCGGCGACGAAGTCCCACTGATACGCAAATCGCAATCGCGCGTACTCCGCCGCCAGCTCCGGCGGGAAGGGATCGAACGGACTGGCGAGCTCGAGGATGCTCATGGCGGCCTGATCCAGCGAGCCATGGCCGCTGCTGCGCCGCACACTGGCCTCGAGCAGCTTGCCGTTGGCGCCGATCTGCACCTCGACCACCGGGCTGCCGGAAAGGCCGGCATTGCGGGCCGCCGCCGGGAAATTCAATGTGCCCACCCGCTCGACCTTGCGCTTCCAGGCCGCCAGATACGGCGCGAGGTTCGAAGCGCGCGTGTCGGGTGTGACCCAGTGCCTGGCATCGGGCCTGCCCTTGAGCATGAGCTCGACGGCATCGCCGCGCCCGCTGCGTGGATCGCCTTCGGTGTCGCCGACCGGCAGCGACAACTGCGCGCCGGCGCTGCTCGGGCTGACCGTGCCGATGTAGCGGACGTCAGCGCTCGGCGCGCTGCTGGCGAGCACCGGCTGCATCGCCTCGCGCTGCCAGCGGGAATCCTCGGGGTCGGCGCCCGAATCGGCGCTGCGCGGCGCGGACAGCGCGCCGCGGCTGGCCGGGCTGGCCACGCGCAGCCGGTCGGTGTTGCCGGCGCCGACCTGCGTGCGCTGCGCGAGATAGGCGGCATGTTCGTTGGTGCGCGTCTGCGGCACCTCATCGGTCACCAGCAGCACGTCGAGCTCCGGCGTGGGACTGCGACCGCCATGCGCGCCCGTGCTGAAGCTCACGCCCAGCAGGATGATGGCGTGCAGCAGTGCCGTGAGCAGCAGCATGGCCGTGAGCCGCTCGCGCACCGGCGCGCTGCCCTCGCGCCGCGGCGGGGCCGTGCTGCCGTCATCGAGCTCCAGGGATACAGCCACGCTAAAAGTATAGCCGCGCCGGCCGGTTCCCGCCGTGCGCGCAGTTCTCGTTCAGCGCACCGGCGAGCGCGGGCGGCGCGCCAGGGCGCGCTCGATCGCGTCCATGAGCATACCGCCGATGTCGAGTTTGAACTGGCAATCGAGCTCGCGTACGGCGGTAGGACTGGTAACGTTGATTTCGGTGACAAAGCCACCGATGACGTCCAGGCCGACGAACAGCATGCCGGCGGTGCGCATGGCCGGCCCGATCTGCGCGCACAGCCAGCGGTCGCGCTCGTTGAGCGGCCGGCCGACGCCCTGGGCTCCGGCGGCGAGATTGCCGCGGTGATCGTGCGCGCTCGGGATGCGCGCGAGCGCGTAGGGCACCGGCTCGCCGTCCACGAGCAGCACGCGCGCATCCCCGCCCTGCACGATGTCGGGCAGGTATTTCTGCACGATGGCGAAGCGGCTGCCGTCCTGCGTCAGGGTCTCGAACACGACCGGGGCGTTCTTGTCTCCCGGCTGCAGCACGAAGATCGAGTGACCCCCCATGCTGTGCAGCGGCTTGCACACGATGCTGCCGTGCTCGCCCGCGAAGCGCGCCATTTCCGCCCCATCGCGCGTGACCAGGGTCGGCGCACAACACTGCGGAAACCAGGCCGTGTAGACCTTCTCGTTGATGTCGCGCAGGCCTCGCGCCCGATTCACGACCAGCGCGCCGGCGAGCTCTGCGCGCTCGAGTATGTAGCTGGTGTAGATGAATTCGGTGTCGAACGGCGGATCCTTGCGCATCAGGATCACGTCGAAGCCCCCCAGGGGCTCCACGGCCGGCTCCTCGAGCGTATACCAGTCCTGCGGATCGGCCCGCACGCGCAGTCCCCGGGCACGGCCTTCGGCGACCCCGTCGCGCAGCCGCAGGTCGGCCTGCTCCAGGTAGTGCAGCGACCAGCCGCGCGCCTGTGCCGCCAGCAGCAGGGCGAGCGTGGTGTCCTTGGCGTATTTGATGTGACCAATCGGGTCCATGACCACCGCCAGCCGCACGTTCGTGCCCATCCTCCCTCCTCGAGATTGCCCGCAGATTCCCCCCGGCGCGTTTACCGCCGGCCCCGCTCGAGCGCGGCCGGGACGGCGCCGGCAGTCAGGGTGTGATTATGTTCCGAGCAGCGGCGCCGGGCTCTCAAAAACGTGACGGACACGGCGTAGCCGGGGGTGTGCCGATATGTTAAAACGCGGAGCGCATTTGCTTAAGTTCGGCGTGGTGCCTGCCGGGGCCGCAGGTCCTGCATATCTGGCACCCGGAGGTCCTGGAGCATGGAATCGACAGCGGAAGAGCGCGGCGGTATCGCGCCGGGCGGCAACCCGACTCTCAAGGGCCTCAAGGTCCTAGTCATCGACGACAGCAAGACCATCCGCCGCACTGCGGAGACGCTGCTTGCCAAGGAGGGCTGCGAGGTTTTCACGGCGGTCGACGGCTTCGACGCGCTGGCCAAGATCGCCGACCATCAGCCCGACATCGTATTCGTCGACATCATGATGCCGCGGCTGGACGGCTACCAGACCTGCGCCCTGATCAAGCATAACAAGGTGTTTCGCTCAATACCGGTCATCATGCTGTCGTCCAAGGACGGGCTGTTCGATCGTGCGCGCGGTCGCATCGTCGGCTCCGAGCACTATCTGACCAAGCCATTCACCAAGGATGAGCTTCTGAGCGCGATCGAGTCGCACATCGGGAGATGAAGCGATGGCATTGATTCTTATCATCGACGACTCACCTACGGAGGTGCACGTGATGCAGAAGGCGCTCGAGCGCCACGGCTATCGTACCGCCGTCGCGGTCGACGGCGCGGAGGGCATCAAGCTCGCGCGCCAGATGCGGCCGGACCTGATCTTCATGGATATCGTGATGCCAGGCATCAACGGCTATCAGGCTACGCGCACGCTGCTGAATGATCCGGACACGCGCACCATCCCCATCGTGATGGTGACCTCCAAGGGGCAGGAAGCCGATCGCGCCTGGGGCATGCGCCAGGGCGCGGTGGACTATTTGATCAAGCCGGTGTCGCCCGACCAGCTGGTCGAGAAGGCACAGGCCACACTTGCCGCCTGACATGCAGGAGAGCGTAGCGCTCAAGAGTCTGCGCGACAGGCCGTTCGAGCTCCTGGCCGAGCTCGAACGCCGCGGCCGCGCCGTCACCGCCAGCAGTGCTCCCGATGCCACGCAGTCGGGCGAATGGGTCGGTGTCGCCCTGCGCATGGCGGGCGAGCTGTATCTGGTGGCGCGCGAGGAGGCGCGCGAGGTTCTCGGCGTACCCTCGCCGCTCACGCGCGTGCCGGGCGCCAAGAGCTGGATCCTCGGACTGGCCAACGTCCGCGGCCAGCTCCTGCCCATCATCGATCTGCGCGCCTACCTCGGCAATGGACCGACGCCGGCCTCGCGCAACACCCGCGTCATCGTCGTCAATCACCGCGACATCCCCGCCGGGCTGCTGGTCGATGAGGTACTTGGGTTCCGGCGCTTCGCCGACGCCGAGTTTACCGCCGAGGTGCCCTCCACCATCATCCACTGCGAGCGCTACATCGCCGGCTCGTTCCGCCGCGGCCAGGAGCAATGGCCCGTCATCGGCCTGCGCGCGCTGCTCGAGGATCCACTGTTCACGGGGGCGAGCGCATGAGCGCCCAGGCTGCCACCGGAGCCGCCCGGGCCCAGGGTCTGGCGTTCGCCACCGCGGCGTTGATCCTGATCGCCGTGGCCGGGGCCATCGTGCTGCCGTTGCAGCACCTGCCGGTCTGGCCGGCGGCCGTGGCGGGACTGGTCGCGCTGGCGCCGCTGCTGCTGCTGTTCGCCTACCTGCGGCGTGCGGGAATCGCCGCGCTGCAGGCACAGCGCCGGGCCGACGTGCAGCGCATCGAGAGCGACCGCAATCAGCAGGCGATCATGCGACTGCTCGATGAGATGTCCAATCTGGCCGAGGGCGACCTCACGGTGCAGGCCACCGTGACCGAGGACATCACCGGCGCCATCGCCGATTCGGTCAACTACGCGGTCGAGGCGCTGCGCAAGCTCGTGGCCACGATCAGCCAGTCCGGCATACAGCTCGACGGTGCGGCGCGCCAGACCCAGGCGCTGGCCTCGCATCTCGCGCGCGCCAGCAGCGCCCAGGCCAAGCAGGTCGGCGCGGCCACCGAGTCGATCGGCGCCGTGGCCTCCTCCATCGAGGAAGTGTCGGGCAACGCCGAGCGCGCTGCCGACGTAGCGCGTCATTCGGTCGACGTCGCACACAAGGGCGGCGATGCCGTGCGGCGCACCATCGACGGCATGAATACCATCCGCGAGACCATCCAGGACACCAGCAAGCGCATCAAGCGGCTAGGCGAGAGCTCGCAGGAGATCGGCAACATCGTCGAGCTCATCAGCGACATTGCCGAGCAGACCAATATTCTGGCGCTCAATGCCTCGATCCAGGCCTCCATGGCCGGGGAGGCCGGCCGCGGCTTTGCGGTCGTGGCCGATGAAGTCCAGAGGCTGGCCGAGCGGGCGGCCAACGCCACCAAGCAGATCGAAGTCCTGGTGCGCACCATTCAGAGCGACACCAACGAGGCCGTGGTGTCGATGGAGCGCAGCACCACCGACGTGGTGGGCGGAGCCTTGCTGGCCGAGAACGCCGGCGCGGCGCTGCAGGAGATCGAGCAGGTCTCCAACCAGATCGCGAGCCTGGTGCAGAACATCTCGGCCAGCGCCCGCGGACAGTCCTCGGCCGCGCAGAACATCGCGCGCAACATGCAGGTGCTGCGCGAGATCAGCGCGCAGTCGGCCGATTCGACCAGCGCGACCTCTCAGGCCATCGTCAAGCTGGCCGACCTCTCAGCCGCGCTGCGCAAGTCGATCACCGGTTTCCGCCTGCCCGGCAGCACCGATACCACCGGAATGCACCGCGGTGCCCTCGGCAGCATCACCGCGGCCACGAGCGGTCTGAGCGCGAGCCTGGGCGGCTCCAACCCCGCGCCGACGACCACGGCGCCGGGGCCATCGGCTCCGGGTCCCGCGGGCACCGCCGGGGCGGCATCCGGCGCGTTTTCGGGGGCCAGGATCAAGGCTCTCGGCGGCTCGTGATCGCGCATGACTGAGCTGGCGTCGCAAACCCTGCAGACGGTCGCGCGCGAGATCGGCGTCGCCCTCGCCGAGGGTCGGGTCGCGCTCGAGGCGCACGTGGAGCAGCCGGACAATGCCGCCATGCTCGAGCGCGTGCGCTACGAAATGCACCAGGTGCAGGGCGCGCTGCGCGTGCTCGAGATCTATGGCGCGGCGCTGCTGGCCGAGGAAATGGAGCAGGTCTCGCGCTACCTGATCGAGCTCGGGCAGGAGCGCAGGAACCAGGCCGAGGCGCTCGATGCGCTGATGCGGGCCATGGTGCAGCTACCGGGCTACCTCGAGCGTGTGATCGGCGGCGGCCGCGATCTGGCACTGGTGCTGCTGCCGCTGCTCAACGACCTGCGCGCCGTGCGCGGCAGCGCCCTGCTGTCGGAGGGCACGCTGCTGCTGCTCAATCTCAAGTCCGACCGCCAGGCGCAGCCGGCGGCACCGGCGCCGGGCGAGCCGCCGCTGAGCGCCTCGCAATGGGCGCGGCGGCTGCGCGCGCGCTTCCAGACCGGCCTCATTGGCTGGATCCGTGGCGAGCGGCCGGAGCAGAACCTCGAGATACTCACCGCCGTGGCCGCGCGGCTCGAGCAGGTGGCGACCCAGCAGGCGGTGTTCCAGCTCTGGTGGGTGGTCGGCGCGTTGATCGAGGCGCTGCGCGAGAACGGGGTCGAGAGCAGCATCTCCCTCAAGCGTCTGCTCGGGCTGGCCGATCGCGAAATGAAGCGGCTGTTCGAGTGGGGCGAGGCGCGCTATGCGCAGAGCCCGCCGGTCGAGCTGCTGAACAATCTGCTCTACTACGTCGCCCGCGCGACCAGCGGCGGCCCGCGCGTGGCGGCCGTGCGCGCCTCGTTCCGGCTCGCCGAGCTGTTGCCGGTCGATGAATCGATCGAACAGGAGCGCGAGAATCTCTCGGCGCCCTCGATCAAGCTCATGCATACCGTGGCGGCGGCGATCCGCGAGGATCTGTCCAAGGTCAAGGACGTGCTGGACATCTTCGTGCGCCGCGGTGGCGGCCAGCCCGAGGAGCTCGCGCCGCAGGTCGGACTGCTCAAGAAAATCGGCGACACCCTCGGCGTGCTCGGCCTGGGCGAGCTGCGCACGCGCGTACAGGAGGCGACGCGGCGGCTGGAGCTCATCGCGGCCGGCAAGGAGGAGGTCAGCGAGAGTGCGCTGGTGCAGGTGGCCGCCGGCCTCATCAATGTCGAGGATCATCTCGACGATCAGCTCGTCGGACTGATCCTGCCGCGCAAGAAGAGCGCCGAGGGCGGCGAGGCCGAGGAGGGGCAGGACCAGGACTTCCACCAGGTCCAGAGTGCCGTGCTGCGCGAGTGCGTGGTCAATCTCGCGCGCATCAAGGAATACGTGGCGCAAAACGTCGGCGGCACGCTCGATGCCGCGGGCTTCGACAGCTGGCCGGACCTCATGCGCGGCATCAAGGCCGGTCTGCTCATGCTCGGCAAGGTCCGCGCAGTCGAAATCATCGAGGACATCACCCAGCACCTCAAGCGCGTAATGCAGCCCGGGGGCGTGGCACTGGCACCCGGCTACCTGGACCGCCTGGCCGATGCCATCGTGAGCCTGGAGTACTACATCGAGACGCTGCAGGCCGGCCGCAGCGACCCCTGGTACATGCTCGACAATGCGCGCACCTGTCTGGATACATTGGCCCGCACGCCCGAGCCGGTGCTCCCGACCGTGCCGCCGCTGAACGCCGGCACCTATGCACGCACGCTGCTCATCTCCCGGCCCCCAGCGAGCGCGGAGGGCCAGCAGCTGCGCCGCACCGAGCCTCAGGAACCGCCGGTGCTCGAGGCTGCCGCCGAGAGCAGCGCGGCGCTCGCTCGCACCTCGCCCGATCCGGAATTGATCCGGCTGTTCATCGACGAGGCGAGCGAAGAAGTCACCCGTATCCGAGCGCAGTTTCCGATCTGGGACCACAATCCGCTCGAGGCGGAGCCGCTGCTGACGGTGCGGCGCTCGTTCCACACGCTCAAGGGCAGTGGCCGCATGGTCAATGCGCGTGCGCTGAGCGAATTCGCCTGGGCCATCGAGAACCTGCTCAATCGTCTGCTCGACGGCACGCAGCAGCGCTCCCCCGCGGTACTCGAGACGCTGCGCTCGGCCGTGGCCGTGTTGCCCACCCTGGTGGCGGACCTCGAGTCCGGCCACGGCGGCCGCACCGACGTCACGCGGCTCGCGGCACGCGCACACGCGCTTGCCAGCGGGCGGGACTCCGCCGCCGCCGAGTTCGCGCGCGAAGCCGCCCCGCTGGCCGGGCCGTCTGCCGCGTCGTTTACCGCACCGTCAGCGGCGGCGGGCGCCGCGCGCACTGCGGAAGGGGACGGCAGCGCGGTACCGCTATCCCCGCCGGCGCCACCGCCGCCCTCAGCCGAGACGTCCATGCCGGCCGAACCCGGGATCGAGGCCGCAAGCAGCGCAGCTCCGCCTGCCGCGAGCGCCGCGCCACAGGGCGATCCGGCGCTGAGGGAAATCTATGCCCGCGAGACCGCGAGTCATGTGGCCGCGGTGCGCGCCTGGATCGCGCGTGAGCTCAAGGTCGGCGGGGTGCACGTGCTGCCCGAGGACATCTATCGCGCGTGCCATACGCTGCTGGGCAGCTCCACCATGGCGGAGGCGCGTCATGGCATGCGCCTGGCCGAGCCCATCAATCATTGGCTGCGCAAGGCCTACGACAGCGGCGTCGGGTTGGATAACGCCGACCTGGCCCTGCTCTCGGACTGCATGACGGCCATGGCGACCGTCGCCGGGCACCTCGACGAGGAGACCGGCTTCTTCTACGTCGTACACGACACGCTGCGCGCGCGCATCGCCCGTGCCGAGCTGGATCTGGACCGCCGCATCAGCGAGGCCACCGACATTTCCCGCATGAGCAGCGTGAGCCTGCAGTTGCCGGTATTGCCGGATACCTCCGCAATGATGCCGGACGAAACGCTATCGCCGCCGCCGCCGCCGCCGCCGCCGCCGGCCTACCCGGCCGACGAGGCGCCGGCAGCCGACTTCGATCCCGAGATCGCGGCGGTTTTCAGCGAAGAGGCGGTGGAGCTGCTGGAGGAGGCGGAGGCGGCGCTGGCGGCGTGGAACGCCTCACCGCACGACAGTTCGCAGGCCGCCGCCTTACGCCGGCCGCTGCACACGCTCAAGGGCGGCGCCCGCATGGCCGGTGTCGTGGCCATGGGCGAGCTCTCGCATGAGCTCGAGAGCCTGATCACACGTATCGAGAGCGGCATGGCGAGCGCCGATCAGGCCGCACGCAACCTCGCGCAGCAGGCGCTCGATGAGCTGTCGAAGATGCGCGATGCCATCGCTGCGGGTCGGCCCGCCGCCAGCGCACCGGATTTGATCGAGCGCATCCAGTCGGCCCAGTCCCGTCCGGCGGTCGCCGAGGAGTTCGAAACCGCGATGCGTCCACGGCCGCTCGCCCCGCCGGAGCCTGCACCGGCAGCGGCGCCGGGACTCGGCGACAGCATCTTCGACGATACGGCCATCCATTTCATGCCGCCGGCCGAGTCCTTCGAGATCCCGTCCACCGAGGCGACCGGATTGCTCGAGGTACTGCATGCGGCCGACTCTGCGCCCGCCTCGCTCGAGGCGTTGCTGCCGGTCGAGCCCGCCACGGCGCCTGAATCCGAGGGCGCAGCGCCGCCGCCCGAGGTTGCGCCGCCGCCTGTCACCACGCCATCGCCCATGCTGGCAGCGGCGCCCCCGGCGATTGCGCCGGTCGCCGAGCAGCCGGCGCCGGCGGCACCGCTGCCGCCCGGGCGCGAGCCGGTCGCGGCTGCCGACCGCGGCGATATGGCGCGCGTCAGCGCCGAGCTGCTCGATCAGCTGCTCAACAATGCCGGCGAAGTCAGCATTGCGCGGGCACGCCTCGAGCAGCAACTCGGATCCATCGAATTCAACCTCGGGGAGCTCTCGCGTACGGTCACGCGTCTCAAGGAGCAACTGCGCAAGCTCGAGATCGAGACCGAGGCGCAGATTCTGCACCGGCACGAGAACGAGACGGCGCACCGCCAGGACTTCGATCCGCTCGAGCTCGATCGCTATTCGGCGATCCAGCAGTTCTCGCGCGCGCTGGCCGAGTCGGCCAACGACGTCGGCAGCATCCAGGGCCTGCTCGAGACGCTGATCGGTGAGGCGCAGAACCTGCTGCAACAGCAGTCGCGCACGGTCACCGAGCTGCAGAACGGTCTCATGCGCACGCGCATGGTGTCGCTGCAGCGTCACGTGCCGCGGCTCGCGCGCATCGTGCGGCAGAGCGCGGCCGACACCGGCAAGCGCGCCGAGCTGGTGGTCGAGGGCGCTTCCGGCGAGCTCGACCGCCAGGTGCTCGAGCGCATGCTGCCGCCGTTCGAGCACATGCTGCGCAACGCCGTGGTGCACGGTATCGAAGCACCCGAAGCGCGGCGCGCCGCGGGCAAGGAGGAGACCGGGCACATTCATCTGAATCTGCGGCGTGAAGGTGCGGAGGTCATCGTCGAGGTCAATGACGACGGCGCGGGCATGAACCTGCGTGCCATCCGCGACAAGGGGCGCGAGCTCGGGCTGATCCGCTCCGACCATGAGCTCTCGGACGAGGACGTCATGCAGCTCGTGCTCGAGCCCGGCTTCTCGACCGCCAGCGAGCTCACACAGCAGGCCGGGCGCGGCGTGGGCATGGACGTGGTTGCGGTCGAGATCAAGAAGCTCGGTGGCGCGCTGCACATGGAGAGCACACCGGGTCGCGGCTCGCGCTTCACCATCCGGCTGCCCTTCACGCTCGCCATCAGCCACGCGCTCGTGGTGCGCACGGGCGATGAGTTCTACGCGCTGCCCCTGCCCACGGTCGAGGGCGTGGTGCGCATCCCGCGCGCCGAGGTGGAGGCGCATCTGCGCGCCGAGGGTGCGAGCTTCAGCCACAACGGCCTGAAGTACCGCCTGCAGCCGCTGGCGCTGTATGTGGGCATGGAGCCCTCGCCGCTGCCCGAGCAGGACGTTACGATTCCCGTGGTGCTGGTGCGCGCGGGCGAGCACTCCACCGGGCTCGTGGCCGATGAGCTCATCGGCAGCCGCGAGATCGTGGTCAAGCCGGTCGGGCCGCAGATCTCGAGCATCCGCGGCATCTCCGGCGCCACCGTGCTGGGCGATGGCCGCATCGTCGTCATCCTCGACATCGGCGCGCTGGTGCGTGCCGAATGGCGCGGCCGCGCGGCTCCCACCGTCACGCGCGACAAGGCCGACCGGCGCACCTTCGCGCTGGTGGTTGACGATTCCATCACCGTGCGACGCGTCACGCAGCGCCTGCTGGAGCGCAACGGCATGCGGGTGCTGACCGCGCGCGACGGCATGGATGCGGTGGCGCTGCTGGCCGAGCACGTTCCCGACATCATCCTGCTGGACATCGAGATGCCGCGCATGGACGGCTACGAGCTGGCCGCGCACGTACGCGCCGACCCGCGCCTGCGCGACATCCCCATGATCATGATCACCTCGCGTGTGGGCGAGAAGCACCGTGCGCGCGCCATCGAGCTCGGGGTCGACGATTATCTCGGCAAGCCCTACCAGGAGAGCCAGCTGCTCGATGCGATCGCGCCGCTGGTGGCGCAGCGCCGCGCTGGCGCCGTGGCAGCCGGTTCCAGCCGATGAGCGAGCGCATCGCCGAGGTCTACAGCCTGCTGATCCCGCTGGCGGATGCGCGCCTGCTGGTACCGCGCGCCTGCGTGGCCGAGGTCGTCGGCTACCAGATTCCCTCGCCCATGGAGGGCGCGCCGCCCTGGTATCTCGGGGTGGTGAACTGGAATGCGCGCTCGCTGCCGTTGGTCTCGTTCGAGTGCGCCTGCGGCCTGGCCATGCCGCCCACCGCCGGACGCTCGCGCGTGGTCGTGTTCCATGCACTCGGCGGCCGCGTCGACGCCGGCTACTTCGGCATCGTGTCGCAGGGATTTCCACAGCTCGTGCGCGTCAGCAACGATGTGGTGCGGCCCGATCACTCGCGCAGCTTCCCCGAGCGCTCGCCGGTGCTGTGCCAGGTGCGCATGCTCAATGAGACGCCGCTGGTGCCCGATCTGGAGCGGCTCGAACTCATGATCGCCGAGGAAACCTCGGTGATGCCGGAGCGGGACGCAGGCTAGGGCCTGCAGCGGCCCGACAGCGCCCGACGAGGTGCGCTGGCTCAATACGTCACCGATGGCAGCCAGGCGCCATCGGGCTGGTTGTAGAGGCCGATGGACATCAGGGTCATGGTCTGCACGATGCGCAGGCGCTGCTCGAGGCACCAACGTATCAGCTCTGCGTTGCGCGTCGGGACGAGAAAGCCCGGCCCCGGGAATGATTCCGCGGTGCCGATGAGTGCCATCAGGTCCTCGTTCGTTTCCGCAACCGCATGGCCGAAAAATGCGATTGGCGTGGCGTAGCCCGTGATGCGCCCGGCGCGCTCCACGACGCGCGCGACCCCTTCCGTCACCGCGTCGGCGAGCTCGCCGCCCCGGTCATGCCCATGCACGCGAAGGCAGAGCCGATTGCAGGCGGGCAGGTCGGATACGCTCGCGGGGCGCACGACATGAGCGGTGAGGGCGTTGCCGATCCGGGGCCCCTGGAGGCACGCCAACTGCTCGCGCGCCTGGAACCCGAGCTTGAGATAGAGAGCCAGGGAGCGGCAGTGATAGCCCGCCTGCACCAGCCGCACGCCGACGAAGCCGCGTTCATCCGAGCGCCGCATGACCGCCTGCATGAGCGCGCGGCCGGCGCCCTCGTTCTGCAGCGCCGGATCGATCGTGATCGGCCCCACGCCACTGATCGGATTGCGCTCATCGAGAACGTTGCTGCCCAGGATCCTGCCGTCGATCTCGGCCACGGAGGTCCAAAAACCGGCATGGCCGATGAAGCGGGCCAGCAGGTCCGTGGCCACTTCCGGGCTTGGTATATCGGGCCGGTAGCCGTGGGACTCGGCAATGGCCCTGAAGGCGCGGTAGCAGATCTCACCTACCGCGCCGGCATCCGCCGCCCGGGCCCTGCGCAAGGATATGCCCACGTCTTGCCCCCTGTGCCTGCGGTTGTGCTTCGCGCTCACCGTAGCATTCCTCGCCCGAGCGGACCAGGGCCCCGCCTTCGCTGCCGTGTCTTGAATTCCGACGCTCCCGGCCCCATGGCGCACCCATGGACATGGAGCGCACGGCGGGCGCCGCGATAGATTCGGGTGCCGCGATCGACCCGGGCGCTGCTGCGGGGGACGCGCCGCGCGAGAGCGCGGACGCGACCGAACTCGCGGCTCTCGATGCCTATTCGAGCACCGTCATCAATGTGGTCGAGCGAGCCGGCGCGGCCGTCGTGAGTGTGAATGTGGGACGCGAGCGTCGCGGCGGCATCGTCCCCTCGGGAGCCGGCTCGGGCGTGATCGTAACGCCCGACGGCTATCTGCTGACCAATCAACACGTCGTGCAGGGCGCCGCGCACGTTCAGCTGACGCTGATCGATGGCGACAGCCTGAAGGCGCAGCTCATCGCCGAGGACGCCTCAACCGACCTCGCGGTATTGCGCGCGGAAGGGTCGGGGCTGCCCTTCGCGGCGCTCCTGCCCTCGCAGCGCCTGCGGGTGGGTCAGCTCGTGGTGGCGATCGGCAATCCATTCGGTTTCGAGGCCACGGTGTCCGCCGGTGTGCTCAGTGCTCATGGCCGCACGCTGCGCGCCAGCGACGGCCGGCTCATCGAAGGTATCGTCCAGCACACGGCGCCGCTGAATCCGGGCAATTCGGGCGGCCCGCTGGTCGATGCGCGCGCGCGCGTGGTGGGCATCAACACCGCCATTATCGCTGCTGCCCAGGGCATCGGCTTCGCCGTACCGGCGGCCACCGCCGATTGGGTGATAGCGGAGGTGCTCACGCACGGCCGCGTGCGCCGCGCCTATCTCGGCATAGCCGGCCGCACGCGCCGGCTCGACCGGCGCCTGGTGCGCGCGCTCGGGCTGCCGAGCGAGCATGCGCTCGAGGTGGTGGCGCGCGAGCCGCGCACCCCGGCGGCGGATTCTGACCTTCGCGTGGGCGACATCCTCGTCGCGGCGCAGTCCCAGACCATCGCGAGCGTGGATGCGCTGCACCGGTTCCTGAGCCGCTGGGCCATAGGCGAACCGTTGGAGCTGTCGGTCCTGCGGCGCACGCAATTGTTGCCGCTGCGCATCGTGCCGGTGGAAATGCCGAAGCGATGAGTGATAGTTTCCCGGCGTGCCCGCATCCCCGTCCATCGATATCCTCTACGGTACGGCCTGGAAGCAAGACGACACCGAACGCTTGGTGCGCCTGGCGATAGAAGCCGGCTTTCGCGGCATCGATACCGCCTGCCAACCCAAGCACTACAACGAGGCCGGCGTGGGGGCCGGCATCGCCGCCTGCCTGGGTGCGCGCCTGAGCCGGGCCCAGCTCTATCTGCAGACCAAATTCACGCCGCCGTCCGGCCATGAGCCGCGGCAGATTCCGTACGATGCCCGCGCGCCTCTGGCCCTGCAGGTCGAGCAGTCCAGCGCCGCCTCGCTGGCGAACCTGCGCACCGACTACCTGGATTGCCTGCTGCTGCATGCCCCGCTCGAGGACGGTCACCAGACCGCCGAGGTATGGCATGCGATGGAATCGCTCGTGCATGGGGGTCGCGTGCGGCAGCTCGGCATCAGCAATTGCTACCATCTCGCGCAGCTCGAGGCACTGTGCGGCCGGGCGCGCATACAGCCCGCCGTGCTGCAGAATCGTTTTCACGCCGAGACCGGCTACGACCAGGCCCTGCGCGCGTACTGCCGAGAGCGGCACATCGTCTACCAGAGCTTCTGGACGCTGACCGCCAATCCCCAGCTGCTGTCGCACGAGACCGTCAGGGGCCTGGCGCGCCATCATGGGCGCACCGCGGCGCAGATCCTGTTCCGCTACCTGACGCAGATCGGCATCGTGCCGCTGACAGGAACGCGCTCGGCCGCGCACATGCGGCAGGATCTCGCGATCTTCGACTTCGAGCTATCGCAGCCGCAGTGCGAGGCCATGGCCGCACTGCTGCAACCGGCAGCATGAGCGGATCGGTGCTTCGAGAGGGAGGGAACATGCGCGTCATCGGCATCTCGGGCAGCCTGCGTCGCGGCTCGTTCAATACCGCTCTGCTGCGTGCAGCCGCGACGCTCATGCCCGCCGGCACGGTGCTCGAGATCGTCGCCCTGGATGCGATTCCTCTCTATAACTACGACCTTGAGGCCGAGGGGATGCCGGCGGCAGTGTCGGCGCTCAAGGAGACAATAGTGGCCGCCGATGCGCTGCTGCTCGCAACTCCCGAGTACAACAACTCCGTGCCGGGCGTGCTCAAGAACGCGGTGGACTGGCTGTCGCGGCCGCCGGCCGACAGTGCGCGGGTATTCGGCGGACGGCCGATTGCCCTCCTGGGCGCCTCGACCGGCGCGTACGGCACCGTGCAGTCGCAGACCGCCTGGCTGCCGGTGTTGCGCACGCTGCGCATGCAGCCGTGGTTCGGCGGCCGGCTGGCGCTGGCGCGCGCCGGTACCGCATTCGATGGGGCCGGGGTGCTCGAGGATGAGCAGCTGCGTGCGCAGCTGCGCGAATTCGTGAGCGGCTTTACTCAGTTCGTCGCGCAGTCGCGCTCGCCGAAGTCCCCGAGCAGCGTCTGAATCGCCGCCAGCGCGGCGAGCGGCGCGGTTTCAGCACGCAGAATGCGCGGCCCGAGGCGGCAGGCGCGGAAGCCGTGCCGCTCGGCCATCGCTACTTCCTCCTCGCTCAGGCCGCCCTCGGGACCGATCAGCAGCCGCAGCCCCGACACCGGCCCGGCGCGCAGGGCCGTGAGGGCGTCCCAGAGCGTCGCGCTCGCCGCCGGTTCGAACAGCAGCCGGGCTTCTGCCTGCGACCCCAGCACGCAGGCGCGCTCGAAGGACAGCGCGGGCGGGAGCTGCGGCAGTCGATTGCGCCCGCATTGCTCGCAGGCAGCGACGGCCACGGCCTGCCAGTGCAGCGCCCGGCGCTGCGCGCCGGCCTCATCCAGACGCACGACGCAGCGCTCGCTGGCGACCGGCACGATGGCCGCTGCGCCGAGCTCGGTGGCCTTCTGCACGATCCAGTCCATGCGCTCCCCGCGCGCCAGGCACTGCAGCAGCGTGACGGCCACCGGCGCTTCGCGCTCGAGCGCATGGTGCGCACCGACGCGCACGCGTACGCCCCCGCCATCGGGCGCGAGGATCTGCGCCTCGTACTCCCCGCCGCGGCCGTCGAACAATGTGAGTGCGGCGCCCGGGCGCAGGCGCAGCACCTTGGCGATGTGCGCCGAGGGGCCCGCGGGCAGCTCGAGCGTGGCGGCGCCGGCCAGGGGCACGTCCACGAAGCAGCGCGTCAGACGCATGACGCGGCGCGTCCCGGAGCAGGGATGACTCGTGCGGCTGTGCTCATGGGCGCATTTTGGCATCATGCGCCCCTGGCATGAGCACCACGCTGCGCATCGATACGACCACCGGGCTGCTGCTCGCGGCACGGCAGGTGCTGTCCCCGCATGCCGATGCCCGTCCGCCGGGCCTGCTGCCCGAGCTCATCGTCGTGCATGGCATCAGCCTGCCGGCCGGCGAATTCGGTGGCCCGTGGATCGACCGGCTGTTCTGCGGCAACCTGCCGGCCGATGCGCACCCGAGCTTCGCTGAGATCGCCGCGCTGCGCGTATCGGCGCACGTGGTCGTGCGCCGCGGCGGCGAACCCACGCAGTACGTGCCCTTCGGCGAGCGCGCCTGGCACGCCGGACGCTCGCGCTTCGGTGCGCGTGAGGCCTGCAACGACTTCTCTATCGGCATCGAGCTCGAGGGCACCGATACCGTGCCGTACGGGGACGGGCAGTACGCCACGCTCGCGCAGCTCATCCGCGCGCTTTGTGCAGCCTATCCGAGCCTGAGCGCCCAGCGCGTGGTGGGGCACAGCGATATCGCTCCGGAGCGCAAGAGCGATCCCGGGCCGGCCTTCGATTGGGCGCGCCTGCGTGCGTCGCTGGTCTGAGCGATCCGCCGGCGCGAGCCACGGCCGCGGGCGGCCCAGGTCACGGGTTCGAGCCGGATTCCTCGCCGCCCGCCTCACCCTGACGCGCGCGGTCCCATAGCAGCTCGCTGCCGCGCTCCGCGCGCGCGAAGCGCCGCGCCAGCACGAACAGCAGATCGGACAGGCGGTTGAGATAGCGCAGCGCCGCCGGCGAGACCGGCTCGGCGCGGGCCAGCGTCCAGCAGTAGCGCTCGGCGCGCCGGCACACGGCCCGGGCGATGTGGCTGGCGGAAGCGGAGGTGCCGCCCCCGGGCAGCACGAACTCCTTGAGCGGCGGCAGCGCGCGGTTGAAGTCCTCGAGCTGTGCATCGAGCCACGCCACGCGCTCCTCGCCGAGGATCGCGCTGCCGGGAATGGACAGCTCCCCGCCCAGATCGAACAGGTCGTGCTGCACCTCGGTCAGGCAGGCCGAGGCCGGCTCATCGTGCAGCTCGTTCGAGAGCAGCACGCCGAGCGTGCAGTTGAGTTCATCCACGCTACCCATGGCCTCGATGCGCGCGGTGTCCTTGCGCACGCGGCTGCCATCACCCAGGCCGGTGCTGCCGTCATCGCCGGTGCGCGTGACGATGCGTGAGAGTCGATTCCCCATGCCCCTACTTTACAACGACAGCCTAACGCCCGCATGTATCGCTTCGCCCAGGTGGCCGTAGCCGGCGGCGGGCTCGCTGCGGTTGTGGAACAGATTGTCGAGGCGCGCAAAGACCTGCACGCCGCCGCCGAGCCCGTAGCTCGCAAACAGGCTCACGTTCTCGCCCGCCGCCAGCGGCGTGGCATTGCCGGCATCATCGAAGCGCGCGCCAATGTAACCATAACTGGCGCCGACGGAGCTGCCGCTCGCGTTCGACCAGCTCAGACCGGCGTTGGCCGTGATGTGCGGCCGGCGCGCCAGGTCCAGGCCGGTGAGCTCATCGATCGCGGTCAGGTTGGTGTAATTCAGCCACGCGCTCCAGCCCCGAGCCGGGTGCGCGGTCAGGGCGGTCTCGACGCCATGCACGCGGGCGCGGTCGATGTTGAAGTAGTAGCCAAACGGCCGCAGCAGGCAGCCGGCATCGCTGCTGAAGCAATCATCGAAATCGATCAGGTCATGCTCGTTGCGGCTGAAATAAGTCACCGCGATGCGCACGCGCTTTTGCAGCAGGTCATGGTCGAGCCCCGCCTCCCAGCCCGTGGCCTTCTCCGGCTGCAGCGCGCCGAGCGGATCGGAATAGCTCGAGAATTCCTGGTACAGCGTCGGGGCCTTGAAGCCGTTGCCGTAGTCCGCGCGCAGCACGGTGGCGTCGGCAACCTGCCAGGCGAGCGCGAGCTTGTAGGAGTCGTGGCCGCCGAACTCACGGTCATCGTCGTAGCGCAGGCCGCCGGTCAAGGTGAGCCGCCGCGCCAGCGTGCTCTGCCATTGACCGTAGTAGCCGCTCAGGCGATCACGCCCGGTGGTCGGGATCGCAGTCGCATCGAAGATGCTGCCGCTGCGGATGGTACTGAGCTGTGTCTCGGCGCCGTAGGTCAGCTCATTGGCGGCGCCGGCCTCGATCACGCCCTGGTATTCCGCGCGCGTGGCGCCGCCCTGGGCGAAGAAGTTCTGCGCCGGCGTGAAGCTGTAGGGCGGCGCATCGGCGAACACGCCGAAGAAGCGGCGGTTGCTGTCGCTGCCGATCACGGCGAGGCGCTGTGTCACGCGACCATCGAGCAGCGCGAGGTTGGCGGCGGCATAGCCGGCCAGCAGCTCATTGCGGCCGAATTCCGGATCGTCCTGAAAGCTGAAATCCGGCGGCGGATTGCCATCGATGTCGGTGTGGGCTTTGAGGTAGAAGCCGCGCACATCGAAGCTTAGCGCCTCCCCGGCATGGAAGCGCAGATTGGCAGTGGCGCCGAAGTTGCGGTAGCCGTCGGGCTCGCTGTTGCCGTCGCATGCGCAGGCGGCAGAGATGCCGCGCGTGTCGTAGTAGTTGATCGCGCCGCCGTAGTCGAGCGGGCCGGCCGTGCCGTATGCGGCGCCGTTGAGCCGCTCGGTGCCGTAGCTGCCGCCCCCGGCTTCGAGCGTGCCCTGGAAGGGCTGTGATCCGCCGCGTCGTGTCAGCACGTTGACCACGCCGCCGATGGCGTCGCTGCCGTACAGCGTCGACTGCGGACCGCGCAGGATCTCGATGCGATCGATGTTACTGGTCAACAGATCGCCGAGCACGGCCTCGCCGTCGGGCGCGCTCGGATCGTTGATGCGCACGCCGTCGATCATAATCAGCGACTCGCCCGCTTCGGCCCCGCGCAGATACAGGCTGGTGGTCTGGCCGGGGCCGCCATTGCGCGTCACGCTCAGGCCCGGGGTCTGCGACAGCGCGTCGCTGATGAACAGCGTCTGCTGCGTCTGCAGATCCGCCCCGCTGATCACCGACATCGCGCTGCCGGTGCGATCCAGTGGCTGCGGCGTGCGCGTTGCGGTCACCACCACCGGATCGAGCGCCTCGGCGCCGCCAACACCGCCCGCGGCCGGCAGCTCGGCGCCGCGAGCCGCCGCCCACAGCAGCGGCAATGCCAAGCCCAATGCACGGCACAGCACGGCGCGCGCAGCGCCCGATCGTAGAAGGAACATAGTCGTGTGGCCTTTCCATGCACGCCCGCATGGCGCTCGATACTGAACGCCCTCGGAAGCGAGGAATGCCGGCGCGGCGGGGAGACCCGCATGCCCGACGCCCACCGCGTCTCCGGGTACTGCTCGACAGGCCGGTCTCCGGGCTTGCGATCGGGATCCCGTTGACGGGATCTGCTGCGTCACCTTCCCACGCTCTCAAAGGCGCAGTGGTATCGAGCACGCAGTATCTAATCGCTTACCGTTGCGGGGGCAGCGTCGGAATGGCGCAAAGGCCGCGCGTCACCGACTTCCCGAGCACCTGACGATGCACAACTCTAGGCGTGGGTGTCGATGGATGTCAACGCGCGCGGGAGGCTATAGTCGTTCATGGTCTCGCGCGAACTGCAAGCAGCTCTGGATGCCGCGCTGGCCGCCGCCGACGTGATCGAGGCGATGTATCAGCGCAATCTCACGGTCACGCTCAAGGCCGATAAATCGCCGGTCACCGAGGCCGACGTGCGCGCCGAGGAGGCGATCCGCGGTGTGCTGTGCGCGCGCTTTCCCAGCTACGGCTTCTACGGCGAGGAGACCGGCCGGCAGCGCATGGAGGCCCACAACATCTGGCTGGTCGATCCGATCGACGGCACCAAGAGCTTCGTACGCGAGTGCCCGTTCTTCTCCACGCAGATCGCACTGCTGCGCGAGGGGCGACTGGTGCTCGGGGTCTCGAGCGCCGCCAGCTACGGCGAACTGGCCTGGGCCGAAGAGGGCGCCGGCGCCTTTCTCGACGGCAAACCCGTGCACGTGAGCGCCGTGGGCGCGCCGGAAGGCGCCATTCTCTCCACCGGCAATCTCACCACGCTCGCGTCCTCGCCGCTGCGCTGGACGCGGTTCGGGGCGCTGGTCCGGCGCCTCAACCGGTTGCGTGGCTACGGTGATTTCCTGCACTACCACCTGCTCGCGCGCGGCGCGCTCGATGCCGTGCTCGAGTCGGACGTGAACATCCTGGACATCGCCGCGCTCACGGTCATCGTGCGTGAGGCCGGCGGCATCGTGACCGACCTGGAGGGCGCGGCCATCGGACTTGCCACCACCTCGGTGCTCGCGGCCAACCCGGCGCTGCACGCCGAGGTGCTCGCGGCCCTGCAGCGCAGCGAGCCTTAGGCCGGAATGAACGCGCGGCGCGGCGCCGTGCCGAAGGCCTGCATCGGGGTCAGGTACAGCGCCGAGAGGCTCTCGGGGCTCAGCACCTCGGCGGCCGGCCCGAGCCGATGACGGCCGTCGCCGTGCAGCAGCAGCGCCCGGTCGGCGAAACGCTCGGCCAGCGTGGCATCGTGCAGTGTCGCGATGATGCTCGCGCCCGCCGCGCACAGGCCGCGGAACAGCGTCAGGATCTCGATCTGGTGGTGCGGGTCCAGATGATTGCTCGGCTCATCGAGCAGGTAGATCTGCGGCGCCTGCGCCAGCAGCGCCGCCATGGCTGCGCGGCGCTGCTCCCCGCCCGAGAGCGTAGTGATGAGGCGCGCGGCGCAGTCGGCGAGCCCGAAGCGCGCCAGCGCCGCGTGCGCGATCGCCAGATCCTGCGCACCCTCGCGCTGCCAGAATTGCAGGTGCGGGTGGCGGCCGATCAGCACCGATTCGAGCGCGGTGAGGGCCAGACATTCCTCGCGATCCTGGGGCAGCAGACCGAGCGTGCGCGCGACATCGCGCCGTGACAGCGTGCGCAGATCGCGCCCGTGCAGCAGCACGCGCCCAGCGCGCGGCGCGCTCAGGCCGGCGAGCGCATGCAGGGTCAGGCTCTTGCCGCAGCCGTTGCGCCCGAGCACGGCCAGGAACTCGCCGGGCTGCACCGCCAGCGACAGCTCCTGCACCAGTACGCGCGCGCCGGCTGCGATGGTCAGGCCCTGCGTGCTGAGCGCAGCGCCCGCTGCCACGTCCACCGCCGCGCCCCACGGCGCGCTCGCGTGCGCGCTCACGGCTGCAGGCGTACGGCCTGCCAGCGGCCGGCATCGAAGCCGGCGGCTGCGGGTTCGAGCGTGCGTGTCCAGCGGGCGCGGTCGTGCAGCCGCGCCGCGCCCTCGACCCACAGCTCCACTGCCTCGGCCCACAGGTGATAGCCGCCCCAGTGCGGCGGCCGCGGGATGTGCACCCCGGGGTCGGCCGCCGTGGGCCCGCACTGCAGAGGCGAGGGCACGCCGAAGCGCCGCGCGGCGCGTTCCACCGCGCCGGCCAGCGCCGTGCGCGAGGGCACGGGCGTGCTCTGCTGGCTGGCCCAGGCACCGATGCGGCTCTGCCAGGTGCGCGTGGCGAAATAGGCATCGCTTTCCGCGGCGCTACAGGGCACGACCGGGCCCTCGACGCGCACCTGGCGTCGCAGGGCGTCCCAATGCATGACCGCCGCGGCGTGCGGATTGGCGGCCAGATCGGTGCCCTTGCGCGATTCGTAGTTGCTGAAGAACGAGAGGTAACCGGGCTGCGGTCGGATCTCCTTGCACAACACCACGCGCGCCGAGGGCTGGCCGTGCTGATCGGCGGTCGCGAGCACCATGGCATTGGGGTTGGGCTGCACCGCGTCGCGCGTGGCCTGCGCAAGCCACTCGGCCACCAGCTCGAGCGGCTCGGCCGGCAGCGGCTCGGGCAGGTATTCCTCGTGAAAGCTCATGCGGGACATGGTAGCGCGCTTGCGGTGGGCGGGAGTCTACCTATACAAAGGCGCATTCAACGAGCCAAAGGCCGGGCCATGAATCTCGAGGAGCTGCGAGCACAGCTGGACGTACTGGATCAGCAGCTGCTGCAGATCATTGCCGCGCGGCAGTCCACCAGCCGGCAGATCGCGCAGGTCAAGCGCGCCACCGGCAGCCCGACGCGCGACTACCGGCGCGAGCGCGAGGTACTGCTTGGCGCGCGCACCCGTGCCGAGCAGCTCGGCATCTCGCCCGAGGTTGCCGAGACGGTCATGCGGCTGCTGATCCGCTCCTCGCTGACCACGCAGGAGCGCGCGCGCGTGGCCGCGCAGGCCTCGGGCAGCGGGCGGCGGGCGCTGGTGATCGGCGGTGCCGGCAAGATGGGGGCCTGGTTCGTTCAGTTCCTGGGTTCCCAGGGCTTCGAAGTCGAAATCGCGGACCCGAGGGCGGCAGGCGCGGGCTTCGAGCGCGTGGTCGACTGGCACGAATCCCCGCTGACCCACGACCTCATCGTCGTGGCCGCACCGCTCGGGGCCACCGACACCATCCTCAGCGAACTGGCTGCGCGCCGGCCCTCTGGAACGGTGTTCGATCTCGGATCGCTCAAGTCCCCGCTGCGTGCCGGGCTCTCGGCGCTGTGCGCGGCCGGGGTGGCGGTGACCTCGCTGCATCCCATGTTCGGCCCGGACACCGAGCTGCTGTCGGGGCGCCACGTGATCTTCATCGATCTGGGACATGCCGGGGCGCTGAGTCTGGCGCGCGCGCTGTTCGCGCCCACCATGGCCGAGCAGGTGGTCATGGGCCTGGACGAGCACGATCGGCTGATCGCCTACGTGCTGGGCCTCTCGCATGCGCTGAACATTGCCTTCTTCACGGCTCTGGCCGAGAGCGGCGAGGCCGCCCCGCGGCTCGTGCGCCTCTCGAGCACCACGTTCGATGCGCAGTTTGACATCGCCAGCGCGGTGGCGCAGGAAAGCCCGGAGCTCTACTACGAGATCCAGCGCTTGAATGACTTTGGCGCCGAGTCGCTCGATGCGCTGGCGCGGGCCGTGGATGCCGTGCGCAGCGCGGTGCTCGCCGGCGACCCGGAGCGCTTCACGGCGCTCATGCGCCAGGGCCGCGCGTACGTGCAGGGACGGCGCGACAGCGAGTCACAACGCGTCTAAGACCGCGCGCCGGACGCGCGGGAGACCCTTCAGCGCGCCTGCCGGCGCATGAGCACGATGAACACCGGCGCTCCGACCAGGGCCATGATGGCGCCCACGGGTAATTCGCGCGGCGCGGCCAGCGTTCGGCTCAGCAGGTCCGCCAGACACAGCAGCACCCCGCCGCTGAGCGCCGCTGCCGGCGCCACCACGCGATGATCGCTGGTGCGAAAGCCCAGCCGCACCAGGTGGGGCGCGACCAGGCCGACGAAGCCGATCATGCCGCCGCCGATCACGGCCAGCGCGGTCAGGCCCGCGCTGATGATGAACACCACCAGGCGCGCCCCGCTGGTGCTCATCCCGACCGTGGCGCTGCGCACCTCGCCCGCGCCGAGCACATTGAGCCAGCGCCCACCCACGGCCGCGGCCAGCAGGGCGAGGGCCGCGGCGAGCAGCTCGAGGGCCGGGTGCTGCGCCCAGCTCAGGTCCCCGGCCAGCCAGAACACCATGCCGCGCAGATGTCCGCTGTCGGCCATGGTCAGCATGACCGTGATCAGCGCACCACAGGCGCTCGCGAATACCACCCCACAGAGCAGCAGCCGCGTCGCGCCCCCGCCCCGGCCGAGCAGCAGCACGATGAACCCGACGAGTGCGCCGCCCGCGGTCGCATACCAGTGCAGAGCCACGAAGCCGGCTCCCGCCAGCATGCCCGCGAGCGCCCCGACGGCGGCGCCGCCCGAGACGCCGAGTATCAGCGGATCAGCCAGAGGGTTGCGGAACAGGGCCTGCAGCAGCACCCCGGCGAGTGCCAGCAGACCCCCGACCGCGAATGCGGCGGTGGCGCGCGGCAGGCGCACGGTGCGCACGATCAGGCGGCTGAGATCATCGCCGCCGCCGAACAAGCCGTGCAGTGCACGGCCCGGCGGTAGATCCGCCGAGCCGATCAGCAGTGTGGCGCAGAAGGCCGTCGCGGCCAGCAAGCCGAGGGCCGCCAGGCCCCACCCGTAGCGTCGAGGTAACATATCCGCAAGCCTACCGGATGGCGTCTCAGTCCGGAGGCACGCCGATTGGCTTGGGCGGCCGGCACTGGTAAAACAACGCCATGAGCGACCTGATCGATCGAGACGGCTTTCGTGCCAATGTCGGCATGGTGCTCATGTCCGACGACGGCCAGCTCTTCCTGGCGCGCCGGGCCGGCGGGCGCGGTTGGCAGTTTCCCCAGGGGGGCATGCGCCATGGCGAGAGCGCCGAGGAGTCGCTGTACCGGGAGCTGAACGAGGAGATCGGGCTGCGGGCCGGCGATGTGCAGATCGTCGGGCGCACGCAGCACTGGCTGCGCTACCGCCTGCCGCAGCGTTATCTTCGCCGCAACGTACACCCGCTGTGCCTGGGGCAGAAGCAGCGCTGGTTCCTGCTGCGGCTGCGCCATGCCGAGCCGGCCTTCCGCTTTGACGTCACGGCCGAGCCGGAGTTCGACCGCTGGCGCTGGGTGGACTACTGGCAGCCCATCCGCGAGGTCATCTACTTCAAGCGCGCCGTGTACACGCGGGCGCTCCACGAGCTCGGCGTCGCGGCGTTCCCGGACGGGTTGCCCCCGTATCCGTCGTGGTGGCGCGTGCGCGCGGAGCCGAGCGACTCAGAGCTCTCTGCGGCTCCCTGATCCGTAGCGTGCATGGAGATCCCCGGCAAGCTGGTGGTTCGCACCTACGCCCCCGCGCGCCGCTGGATCACGCTGGCCATACTGCTGCTGCTCTCCGGTCTGGCGCTCTATGTCATGTTCGAGCTCGGCCGCTACAAGGCCGGCTACGACGCCCTCCAGGCAGCCGCCCAGCGCGACGGCCTCATGCAGCAGATCGACGCTCTCGAGAGCAAACAGCACGAACTGCGTGTACAGCTCGCGGCAGCCGAGGAGAGGCGGGTGGGCGAGGCGCGCGAGCGCTCTGAGGTCGAGCGCACCATCGGCCAGCTCCAGGCCCAGGTGGCGCGCGAGCAGCAGGAGACCGAGTTCTATCGCGGCCTGCTGGTGCAGCCGGGCCAGGCCGTCGACGATGCGGTGCGGGTGCAGCAGTTTCGCATCACCCCGCAGCCGGGCGAAGGTCACTACACCCTGCACTTCACCTTGAGCCGGCTGCGCCGGCCCGAGGAGGCCGTCAATGGCACCATCGTGATCGCCTTCGACGGCACGCGCGACGGTGGCGCGGCCAGCGCCGATCTGGCAGCACTGACCGGCGGCAAGAACGAGCTGCCGTTCAATTTCCGCTACTTTGCCGCGATCGAGCAGCCCGTGACGCTGCCCGAGGACTTCAAGCCCGATCGCCTCACCATCGAAGTTAGACCGGCACGCAAAGGCGTGGCACCCTACCGCCAGACCTTCGTCTGGAATGTCGACCCGAGCTGAAGGCCGCCACGGGAAACGCATGTTCAAGCGACGAGCCAACGACGAAACTCCCCAGGTGGACACGCTGATCGGCAAGGGCGCCAGCGTGCAGGGCGACCTGGAGTTCAGCGGCGGCTTGCACGTGGATGGGCGCATCAACGGCAATGTACGCGCCGCGCACGCGGCGGCCAGCACCCTTTCGGTGAGCGAGCATGGCGTCATCGAGGGCTCGGTGGAGGCCACCAGCGTGGTGGTCAACGGCCGCGTCAACGGCGACATCTTCGGCAGCGAGCGCGTGATGCTCGGCGCCAAGGCGCGCGTGCTCGGCAACGTGCACTACAGCGTCATCGAGATGGCGCTCGGCGCGGAGATCACGGGTAAGCTCATTCCCCGCAACACCGCGGAGGCGCCCTCATGAAGTCGATCATCCTGTTCATCGGTGTTCTGCTGTTGTGGCCGCTCGCCGCTCTGGCGCACGCGCATCTGCAGCAGGCGGTGCCCGCAGACGGCAGCACCGTGGCCTCGCCGCCGGCACAGTTCACGCTGAAGTTTTCCGAACCCGCGCATCTGACGGCCCTGAGTGTGCAGAAGCAGGGCGAGGCCCATCCGCAGCGCATCGCGCCGCTGCCCACGACGGCCAGCGCGCAGTTCAGCGTGCCCGCGCCGCCGCTCGCGCCGGGCGTGTACGAGCTGCGCTACCGCGTGATCAGCGCCGACAGCCACGTGGTGTCCGGGAGCTTGCACTTCACGGTGGCCAAGCCGTAGGCCGGCGTCCATGAATCCGGACTGGAGCGCCGTCGCCGGGCGCGCGCTCGCCTTCCTGAGCCTGTTCCAGGCCGCCGGCACGGGCCTCTTCCTGGTGCTGTTCACCCGCGATGTGCCGGCCACGCACACTCGCATCTGCCGCTTGGGGATGCTCGCGGCGGCCTGCGGCATGGTGCTCGTGCTGGTGCTGCCATCGCTCGCCGCGGCGCAGATGGCGGGCGATTTCGGTGGCCTCACCGACCCTTCGCTGCTGCGCCTGGCGTGGCACTCGAGCGCCGGCGCCGCCCACCTGGTGCAGCTTCTCGGCCTGGCGCTCATTCTTGCGGGGCTTGCGGCGCACCCGCAACGCGACGCGGGCGCCGCTTCGTGGGTGGTCGCGGTGGTGCTCGGCGCGGTGCTCGCGGCCGGCGCCCTCGTACTCACGGGCCACACCAGCGTTAATCGCGCGCGTGCGCTGCTGGCACCCCTGCTCATGGTGCACCTGCTGATCGTGGCGTTCTGGTTCGGAGCGCTGGCACCGCTCTGGCTCGCGCTTCGGCACGAGACCCTGGCGCACGCCGCAGCGCTGCTGCGCCGGTTCTCGGCGCTGGCCGGCTGGCTCGTGCCGCTCATCGCACTCGCGGGCCTGGGACTGGCATTCGTATTGATCCCGAGCGTGGCGGTGCTGCGCCGGCCCTATGGCCTGCTGCTGATCGGCAAACTGTGCGTGTTCCTGGTGCTCATGGGCTTGGCGGCGCTGAACCGCTGGCGCCTCACGCCGGCCCTGGAGACGACGTCGGCGTCGCGTGGCGCACTGCAGCGCTCGATCGTGGCCGAGTACCTGCTGATCGCGGCGGTCATGGCCATGACCGCCATGCTCACGACACTGTTCTCGCCCGAGGACTGAGCCGGGGCGTTATGTCGTTACTTTGACGCCCCGGGCCCCCGAGCCTACACTCGGGTCATGACTGAATCTGCCACCGCCGAAGCCATTGAAAACACCGCCGAAAGCGCCGCCGAGGGGCTCGCCCCGCGCCCCGTGGACGGCGATGCCGCACCGTTGATTTTCACCGATGCCGCAGCGCGCAAGGTCAGCTCGCTGATCGCCGGGGAGGGCAATCCCAACCTCATGCTGCGCGTGTTCGTACAAGGCGGGGGCTGCTCGGGCCTGCAGTACGGTTTCGAGTTCGACGAGGCCATTCAGGACGGGGACACGTGCGTCGAGAACCAGGGCGTCAAGCTGCTGATCGACCCCATGAGCTTCCAGTATCTCGGCGGTGCCGAGATCGATTACCGCGAAGGCCTGGATGGCGCGCAGTTCGTGATCCGCAATCCGAACGCCCAGACCACCTGCGGATGCGGGTCCTCTTTTACCGCCTGATCGCCGCCCTCCCGGCGGCCTGACCCCGCGGCCGCGCCCGCCATGTCCGACGTCATCGCGGCCGTCGACCTCGGCTCCAACAGCTTCCACATGGTGGTCGCGCGCTACTCGCACGGCCAGCTCGTGGTCATCGACCGGCTGCGCGAGATGGTGCGCCTGGCCGCCGGCGTGGGCGAGGACGGGCGCCTGGACAAGGATGTGGCGGCGCGCGCCGTGGCCTGCCTGCAGCGCTTCGGCCAGCGGCTGCGCGACATGCACGCGGCCAATGTGCGCGTCGTGGGCACCAACGCACTGCGCATCGCGCGCCGCAAGCAGGCCTTCCTCGAGCGCGCGCGCGATGCCCTGGGATTCCCGATCGAGATCGTCTCGGGCATGGAGGAGGCGCGCCTGATCTATTCGGGCGTAGCACACAACCTGCCAAACGAGTCGGGCCGACGCCTGGTGGTCGACATCGGCGGCGGCAGCACCGAGATGATCATCGGCGAGCGCTACGATCCCCTCGAACTCGAGAGCCTGCAGATGGGCTGCGTGTCGCTGAGCCAGCGTTACTTCGGTGACGGCCGGCTATCGGCCAAGCGCATCGAACGTGCGCGGCTCGCGGCGCGCCTCGAGCTCGAGCCCATCCAGGCCGCGTTCCAGCGCCGCGGTTGGGAGCGTGCCGTGGGCAGCTCGGGCACTATCCGCGTGATCGCCGACAGCATCCGCGAGATCGATGCCGCGGCCAACAGCATCACGCCCGAGGGGCTGGAGAAGCTGCTGCAACGGCTGGCCGAGAGCGGCAGCCTGCGCGAGTTGGAACTCGATGCCGTCTCGGAAGAGCGCCGGCCGGTGTTCCCGGGCGGCACCGTGATCCTGGCCGAGATCATCACGGCCCTCGGCATCGCCCAGATGCGCTTCGTCGAGGGCGCGCTGCGCGACGGGCTGCTCTACGACATGGTCGGCCGCATGACACGCTCGGATGCGCGCGAGCGCAGCGTCGGCTCGATGGAGCGCCGCTACCACGTGGACGGCGAGCAGGCCGCGCGCGTGGAGGCCACGGCCACGGCGTTCCTCGCCCAGGTCAAGAGCGCGTGGGGACTGGAGGATCCGCTGGCCGAGCTCAGTCTCAAGTGGGCCGCGCGGCTGCACGAGATCGGGCTCGATGTGGCCCACAATGGCTACCATCGCCACGGCGCCTACCTCATCGAGAACGCCGACATGCCCGGCTTTGCGCGCGAGGAGCAGCAGCTCGTGGCCCGCCTGGTCGGCGCCCACCGCCGCAAGCTCACGCTCGAGCGGCTCGAGGACCTGATCCCGCCGTGGGACCGGCTCGCCATCTTTCTGATCGTGCTGCTGCGCGTGGCGGTGCTGTTGCACCGCGGGCGCAGCCCCGTGGCGCTGCCGGCCATCGAGCTGGCCGCGCGCGCTCGTACGCTCGAGCTGCGCTTTCCACCGCGCTGGCTCAACGAGCATCCGCTCACGGTGGCCGATCTGCAGTGCGAGATCGAGTTTCTGCGGCCCGAGGGCCTGCGGCTGCGCGTGTTCTCGGGCGGGCGCGAGAGCTGAGCGAAGCGGAGCGGCCTCAGGGCGACTGCGCTCCGGGGGCGCCGGAATAGCGCTCGAGCAGCAGCGCCTGCGCGTCCGAGGCCGAGGCATTGCCGGCGCTCACGCGCGCAAAACTGGCGTCCGCGCGCAGCTCCCAGGCGTTGGTGTTGTCGCTGAGGTAGGTCTCGAGATCCATGAAGATGCGCTCGCGCAGGTCCTTGCGCAGCACCGGAAAGGCAATCTCGACACGGCGGAAGAAATTGCGCTCCATCCAGTCGGCGCTCGCGAGGTAGAGCTCGTGCTCGCCCGCGTTCTCGAACCAGTACACGCGCGAGTGCTCGAGAAAGCGCCCGACCACCGACCGCACGGTGATGTTCTCGGACACGCCCGGCACGCCCGGCCGCAGTGCGCACACTCCGCGCACGATCAGATCGATGCGCACGCCACTGCCGGAGGCCGCGTACAGGGTCTCGATGATCTGCGGATCCACCAGCGCGTTGAGCTTGACGATGATGCGCGCGCCCCGGCCGGCGCGTGCGTGCGCGCTCTCACGCTCGATCAGCGCCTGCAGCGACTCGTGCAGATTGAACGGCGATTGCAGCAGCCGGCGCAGCTTGGAGGTGCGCGTGAGACTGGTGAGCTGCAGGAAGATCTCGTGCACGTCGGTGGCCATGTCCTCATCGCAGGTCAGCAGACCGTAGTCGGTGTACAGGCGCGCGGTGCGCGGGTGGTAGTTGCCGGTGCCGAGATGGCAGTAGCGACGGATACCGTCGGCCTCGCGCCGCACGATCAGGGTCATCTTGGCGTGGGTCTTGTAGCCCACCACGCCGTACATCACGTGCGCGCCGGCTTCCTGCAGCCGCGTGGAAAGCTCGATGTTGGCCTCCTCGTCGAAGCGCGCGCGCAGCTCGATGATGACCGTGACGTCCTTGCCGGCGAGCGCCGCTGCCAGCAGCGCATCGACGATGGCGGAATGATCGCCGGTGCGGTACAGGGTCTGCTTGATCGCGAGCACGCCCGGGTCGCCGGCGGCCTGGCGCAGCAGGTCCATGACGGGGCCGAAGCTGCGATACGGGTGATGCAGCAGCAGATCGCGCTGGCGGATGACGGCAAACAGGTCGGTGGCGCCGATCAGGCGCGGCGGCAGGCCGGGCGTGAACGGCGGGTACTTCAGATCCGCGCGTTGCGCCAGATCGTAGATGGCCGAGAAGCGGTTCAGGTTCACCGGCCCGGGTACCTGGTAGCAGTCGAGTGGCGTGAGCGCGAACTCGTGCAGCAGGAACTCGACCATGTCCGGGGGGCAGTCGGCGGCCGTCTCGAGCCGCACGGCCGCGCCGTAGCGGCGCTGCGCGAGCTCGCCCTCGAGCGCCCGGCGCAGGTCGTCGACCTCCTCGTCGTCGACGAACAGATCGCTGTTGCGCGTCAGACGGAACTGGTAACAGCCGAGCACCTGCACGCCCTCGAACAGGTGCTCGACCATGGCCTCGACGATGGTCGAGAGCGCCACGTAGCGCCGGCGCGTGCCCTCGGCGGGCAGGGGCACGATGCGCGGCAGCGAACGCGGGGCCTGCACGATGGCGAGCTCGCTGTCGCGGCCATAGGCGTCCTTGCCCGAGAGGCGCACGATGAAATTGAGGCTCTTGTTCTGGATGCGCGGGAACGGCCGTGCCGGGTCCAGCCCCAGGGGGCTGAGCACCGGTTCCACCTCGGCGCAGAAATGCTGCTCGACCCAGGCGCGTGTCGCTTCATCCCATTGATCGGAATCGAGCACGTCGATGCCGCTCTCGCGCAGCGCCGGCAGCAGCACGTCGTTCAGGCAGGCGTACTGGTCGCGCACCAGGTCCTTGGCGCGCTCGTGGATGGCGGCGAGCTGCTCGGCCAGCCCCAGGCCGTCCGAGCCCACCTGCGCCGAGCCGAGCTCGAGCAATTGCTTCAGGCCCGCCACGCGGATCTCGAAGAACTCGTCCAGATTGCTCGAGGAGATGCACAGGAAGTTCAGCCGCTCGAGCAGCGGCACCCGCGGATCCAGGCTCTGCGCCAGCACCCGCTGATTGAATTCCAGCGAGGAGATCTCGCGGTTGATGAAATGCTGCGGCGAGCGCAGCACCGGCTGTACGGCTTGGTCCACGGGGTAGAGAACTAGGGGTGCAGGACTATTTAAGTATGAGCGGCATTGGGATGTTGCGCCGTGCCCGATGCCGCCGGCGCCCTGGGGAGCATTGTAGCCGCGCAACCGGTTACAGCGTTGTTACGGCGTTCTGCCGCGGTACAGCGCACCCAGTGGCACGGCGTGACGCGCCCCGGTCACCGTCGGCACGTTGCCGGCGAGTCCGCTCAGGTAGCGGTGCGCCAGCCAGGCGAAGCCGGCCGCCTCCACGTGCTCCGGGGCGATGCCGCACTCGGCCGTGCTGGCCACGGCTGCCCGGGGCAGGGCGGCCTGGAGGCGGGTGCGCAGGTCGCCATTGAAGGTGCCGCCGCCACAGACATAGAGGCTGCTCAGTGTCGCGCCGTCATGTTGCAGTGCAGTAGCTATCGTCGCCGCCGTGAGCTGCGCGAGGGTGGCCTGCACGTCCATGGGAGCGAGCGTGCGCCCGTTCAGGGCTTGATTCAGCCACTCATCACTGAAGGTCTCGCGGCCGGTACTCTTGGGGGGTGGGCGCGCGAAGTACGGGTCGGCGAGCAGGCGCTCGAGCAGGGCTTCATTCACGCGGCCGCGCCCTGCCCAGTCGCCGTTGGCATCGAAAGACTGCCCCAGATGAGTGCGGGCCCAGGCATCGAGCAGGCAGTTACCCGGCCCGGTATCGAAACCCAGCACGCCGCCGTCCGCGGCCAGCAGCGTGACGTTGGCGATGCCGCCGATGTTGACCACGGCGCGGGCCTCGCCGGCACGGCCGAAAGCCGCGGCATGGAAGGCCGGCATCAGCGGTGCGCCCTCGCCGCCGGCGGCCAGGTCGCGCCGGCGGAAATCACCCACGACATCGATGCCCAGCCGCTCGGCGATGATGTTCGGATCCCCGATCTGCAGCGTGAAGGGCCATTCTCCGCGAGGGCGGTGCAGCACGGTCTGGCCATGGCTGCCGATGGCGCGCACGGCGGCGGCCGGAATGCGCGCATTCTCGAGGAGCTCGGTGGCGGCCTGGGCGAACTCCAGCGCGACTGCGGTATCCAGCCGGCCGAATTCGCTCAGACCGACGTGCTCGGAGTCCTCGGCCGCGCGGCGCAGCCGCGACTGCAGTGCCGCCGGCCAGAGACGCGCGCGGGCGTGGCGAAGCTGCATGCGCTCGGGCCCGATGTCGAGCAGCGCCGCATCGATGCCGTCCATGCTGGTGCCGGACATCAGTCCGAGATAGAGCGTCACGGGCGGGACTTGGACGTGGCGCTGCCGTTGAGCACCGCCAGCAGCGGTGCGCTGCGGCGTTCGAAGTCCGTGCGCAGGGCTGCGTCGATGGGGCGCGCATCGGGCAGCTTGACCCTCTGCGGATCGACGAAGCGGCCGTTGACGTGGAATTCGAAGTGCAGGTGGGGGCCGGTGGCCAGGCCGGTCATGCCCACATAGCCGATGGTCTCGCCCTGCTCCACATGCGCGCCGGCCCTGGGGGCCGCGAAGCGCGACAGATGGCCGTACACCGTCACGATGCCGTTGCCATGATCGATCTCGATCTCATTGCCATAGCCGCCCTTGACGCCGCGGAATACCAGCCGGCCGGCGCCGGCGGCATACACCGGCGTGCCCATGGGGGCGGCGTAGTCGGTGCCGCGATGGGCGCGGATGGTGTTCAGGATGGGGTGCAGGCGCGCGAGCGAGAAGCGCGAGCTGATGCGGCGAAACTCGAGCGGCGCGCGCAGGAAGGCCTGCTGCATGCTGCGGCCCTCGGGCGAGTAGTAGCCCACCGAGCCGTCGGGGCTCACGTAGCGCACGGCCACGTAAGGCCGCCCCTGGTTGACGAAGCGCGCCGCGAGTATGTCGCCGTCCTTGACGTACCGGCCGTCCTGGCTCAGGCGCTGGTATTCCACCGTGAGCTCATCGCCCGCACGCAGCCCGAGCACGAAGTCGATGTCCGAGCCGAAGATCCGGCCCAGCTCGAGCACGGCCGCATCCGACAGTCCCGCGGCATTGGCCGACTCGAACAGCGAGGAGCTGATGACCGCATGGGCCAGCGCAGTGGTGGCCTGCACGGGCGTGGCCAGCACCGTGGCCTCGAAGCCCTGGCCCGTGCGTCGGACCTCGAGCTGCTGCGTCAGCGACACATGGCGCTCGAGCCCGAGCAGGACGCCGTCGCGCTGCAGAAACTTCAGGTGCTCGCCGGGATTGAGCCGGTCGAGCATGGCGCGCACACCCGCGAGCGCGCGGATGTCTGCCAGGTCGCTCAGGCTGATCTGCAGGCGGCGGAATATATGATCGAGCGTGTCGTTGCGTTGCACGATCACATCGATGACGGCCAGGTCGGGGGCCGCCAGGGCCTCGAGATTGTCCATGCCCGGGAGGCTCGCCTGCGAGACCGGCCGGGACAACGTCGGGAACAGCGGCTGGCCCAGTCGCACGGCCGGCGTGATGGCCTGATGGGCCGCATCGAGCGTGGCCACGGCCACGCACAGACACGCTACCGCCTGAGCGAGACGCAAAGGACGGAGCATGGAATGCGAGACTGCGTCGAGCGCGAGAGACATGGGCCCGGGGCTTCCCCTTGTTGGTCTGATCCGACCCTACCCCGGGCTCGAGCTGCCGGTCAACGGCGCGGCGCGCACATCCTGCTACAGTGGCGGGGCCGCGCCCGGGCGGCCTCATTCATCGGACATAAGCGGCGGCGTCTGGCATGGCTACGGATCCAGAGAACCTGACGGCACAGATGGCCGAGCTCGCGCGCGGTGCCCACGAGGTGCTGGTGCCCGCCGAACTCGAGAAGAAGCTGCGGCGCGGCGCGGCGCTCAAGGTCAAGGCCGGTTTCGATCCCACCGCGCCCGACCTGCACCTGGGCCACACCGTGCTGCTCAACAAGATGCGCGCGTTCCAGCAGTTCGGCCATGAGGTGACCTTCCTGATCGGGGATTTCACCGGCCTCATCGGCGATCCGACCGGGCGCAACGTCACGCGCCCGCCGCTCTCGGCCGAGGAGATCCAGGACAACGCCAGGACCTATCAGCAGCAGGTGTTCAAGATCCTCGATCCGGAACGCACGCGCGTGGACTTCAACTCGCGCTGGCTCTCGGCGCTCAGCGCCGCCGAGTTCGTCAAGCTCGCGGCCAAGTCCACCGTGGCGCGCATGCTCGAGCGCGACGACTTCTCCAAGCGCTATCGCAGCGGCCAGCCCATCTTCATCCACGAGTTCCTGTACCCGCTGGCCCAGGGGTACGACTCGGTGGCCATGCGCAGCGACGTCGAGCTCGGCGGCTCGGACCAGAAGTTCAACCTGCTCGTGGGTCGTGCGCTGCAGGAGCAGTACGGCCAGGAGCCCCAGGTCGTGATCACGGTGCCGCTGCTCGAGGGCCTGGACGGGGTCAACAAGATGGCCAAGTCCCTCAACAACTACATCGCCATCAACGATCCCGCTCCCGACATGTTCGGCAAGCTCATGTCCGTCTCCGATGAGCTCATGTGGCGCTACTTCGAGCTGCTGAGCTTCCGGCCGCTCGCGGAGCTCGCGCGCCTGAGGCGCGACGTGGGGGCGGGGCGCAACCCGCGTGACGTCAAGTTCGAGCTTGCTGGCGAGCTCACGGCGCGTTTCCACGGTGCCGCGGCCGCCGAGCTCGCCCAGGCGGAGTTCATGGCGCGCTCGCGCAAGGAGCTGCCGGTCGACCTGCCCGAGATGGTGTTCTATGTCGAGGACGGGGCCGAGGATGTGGCCCTGACCTCGGCGCTCGCGCTCGGCGCCCGCCTGGTGGCCAGCGGCTCGGAAGCACGGCGCAAGATCGCCGAGGGCGCGGTGCGCATCGATGGGGAAAAGGTGTCGGATGCTGCGGCGCGATTGCCGGTGGGCGCGGTGCACACACTGCAGGTGGGACCGCGCCGCTTCGCGCGCCTGCGCATCGAGCGGCGGTCGTGACGGCCGCAGCCCATTCCGCTGTCAAAACAGTCCTTTAAGCGGCACTGAAATAAATTGTGACAAGTCGTTGACAGCGCGGCTTTGGGCCCTATAATTCGCGCCCTCGAGCCGGTCGCCGGGCGGTTCTCGCCTCGGCGGATCCTTAGCGCTCTCGTTATGTTGACGGGAAAAGCCGCAGGGCTATACTTCCCGGCCCTTCCTTCGGCCCAGCGCCGCGGGTGCTCTTTAAAAATTTGGCAGGTAATTTGTGTGGGGACTCGCGTCGATACGTCCTTTGGATGCGTTGACCGAGTGACCAAAAGTCCAGCAATGAGCTTTTGATTCACTCATCACTTGAGCTCAAAAAACTTAAAGTGAAGAGTTTGATCCTGGCTCAGATTGAACGCTGGCGGCGTGCCTAACACATGCAAGTCGAGCGGTAACGCGGGAGCAATCCTGGCGACGAGCGGCGAACGGGTGAGTAACGCTTCGGAATCTACCCAGTAGTGGGGAACAACCAACCGAAAGGTTGGCTAATGCCGCATACGACCTGAGGGTGAAAGCGGGGGATCGCAAGACCTCGCGCTATTGGATGAGCCGAAGTCGGATTAGCTAGTTGGTAGGGTAACGGCCTACCAAGGCGACAATCCGTAGCTGGTCTGAGAGGACGACCAGCCACACTGGGACTGAGACACGGCCCAGACTCCTACGGGAGGCAGCAGTGGGGAATATTGGACAATGGGGGCAACCCTGATCCAGCGACGCCGCGTGTGTG
>DATDHV010000104.1:0-11487 GCA_036521395.1 Steroidobacteraceae bacterium
CTCGAGCGCGGATGCCGGGCCGTGCCAGGTGCCGAAATACTGGTTCATCATGAGAAAATCGGCGTCGTTGGCCGCCGATTGCTCCGCACTCTGGAGCTTGGGCAGATTGTCGTCCGCGAAACTGACCGGGCGATCGGGATCGAGCCCGCGGATCATCTCGCGCATGGCGCGGAAGTAGGCGATGCCGCCCGGGGTGCCCATGGCGCTTTCGTTCGCAACGCTCCAGGCGAAGATGCTCGGATGGTTACCGGCCTGCTCGATCATTTCACGCATCTGCTGCTGCGCCAGGGCGAGCACGTGGGGATCGGAGAGCTGTGCCTCGCTGAATTGCCACACCGGGATCTCCGGAATGAGCAGCATCCCGTGGCGGTCGGCGTAATCGAGAATGAAGGGATTCTGCGGATAGTGCACGGGTCGGGTCAGGGTCGTGTGCAGCGCCTTGAGATCGTCATAGTCGCGGCGCATGGTCGGCACCGTCTCGGCAAGTCCCTCGGCCGGCGAATCTTCGTGTCGCGCGAGCCCCGTGAGCCGAACCCGCTCGCCGTTGAGGAGCAGATGGCGATCGCGGATCTCGAGGGTGCGCAGGCCAAAGGTATCCGTGTTCTCATCCAGTGGCTTGCCATCTGCGTCGGTGAGCTCGACATCCATTCGATACAGATTCGGATGATCGATCCCCCACAGCTTCGCTGCGGCCAGCTCGAGTGCGACGGCGACGTCGCTGCTGCCCGATGCAAGCGTGACGGCCTGCGAGTAGCTCGCGGCCTTGGCGCCGTCGGGGCCGTAGGCGGTCACGCGAACCCGCGCCGCGGCCCCGTCCGCTAGCGCACTGTGCAGGAAGAGCCGGTCGCGAACCAGCCAATGTCGGCCGTTTTTCTCGGTGCGGATGCTCTGGCGGCCGATCCACGCCGGTCCACTGTTCGTGAGCCAGACATCGCGCACCATGCCGCCGTACGTCCACCAGTCGTACCAGGCCTGCGGGGCACCGCGCGATCCGTAGCCCGGTATGGTCGCGGGGCCGGGACGATTGTCGATGCGCACGGCCAGCACATTGGTGGCGCGCAGCTGCGCGGTGATGTCGAACGAATAGGCGGTGAAGCCGCCCTCGTGGCTGCCGAGTTCCACGCCGTTGAGCCAGACGCGCGCGCGGTAGAACGTGGCACCGAAATGCAATTGCACGTGGCCGCCGGACTCGAGCGGCGGCGCATCCAGGCGGCGGAAGTACCACGCCACGCCGAGGTAATCGTGCAGCCGGCCCACATTCCACGTGTGCGGCAAATCGACGGCCTCGGTATGGGCGGGAATCGCGGCATTCCAACCCGCCGATTCGCCGCCCTCGTCCGGATCGACGCGAAACAGCCAGCCCTGATCCAGATCGATGCGGGCTGCGCCCAGCGCCGGCGCACACATCAGCACGCCGAGCGCGGCCAGCGGCAGCCATGCGCCGCCCTTCATGGCATCACCTGACCACCGTTGACGTGGATGTTCTGGCCCGTGACATAACTGCTCAGTTGCGCCGAGGCCAGAAACAGAAAGGCGCCGACGCAGTCCGCCGGCGCGCCCAGCCGTCCGAGGGGCACCGACCTGCGCATGGCCTCCAGCCGCTCGGGCGGTGTCGCCGCATGAAACGGCGTATCGATCACCCCGGGCGAGACGGTATTGACGCGGATGTTTCGCGATGCGAACTCGCGTGCCAGATGACGCGTCAGGTTGTGCACGAACGCCTTGGCCGCCGCATAGATGCCGGCGCCGGAGCCGCCGCCATCGATCCCGGCGATCGAGCCGACGTTGATGATGGCGCCGCCGCCGCGGCCGATCATGAACGGCACTGCGGCCTGGCACGTGCCGATGACCGCCCTGGCATTGAGATCGAACACCGCATCGATCCAGGCATCGTCCGCATCGAGGATTCCTCGCCGGGCCACGAGCGAGCCGGCATTGTTGATCAGCACGTCCAGGCCCCCCAGCGCGCTCGCGCCTTCCTCGACCACGCGCCGGGACGTTCCCGCGCGCGTGAGATCGCCCTGGATCATCAGCGCCGTGCCGCCGGCGGCGAGTATGTCCGCGATGAGCGCCTCGGCAGCCGCGCGGTTCGAATTCCAATGCACGGCTACGCGCGCGCCCTGCAGCGCGAAAGCCCGGGCCACCGCCGCTCCGATGCCGGTGCTGGCCCCCGTGATCAGTACCGTCTTGTCCCGCAGATCATCGATTTGCACCACGACGGTCCCCCCACCTTCCCGCCGGCGGCAGCCAGTGGATTATATCGCATTTATATTATAATATTCACCAACATAAACATGAGATCAAGAGTCCCCGAATCCCGGCGCCGGAGTCGACCGCGCAGCCCTCGCCCGTGGAGCGCACGGGCGTGCGGGCGCCTTCGGCGTTCATGCGGCGGAGCGCTTAACACTGCGATTCTGAAAGGGTTATGCCTCACGCCGGTGCGCACGGCCGTGGTATATTGATCATATAAAATAAGCGACCGCGGGCCGAGCCCGGCCTTCGCGGACGACGGGAATGCAAGCGCCATGACGACGGATAAAAAGCCGCTGCGCAGCAGCCTCAACTACGGCCGCAAGGATCGCGACGGCTTCATTCACCGCAGCTGGATGAGGAGTCAGGGACTGCCCTTGGACGTCTTCGATGGCCGTCCGGTGATCGGCATCTGCAACACCTGGTCCGAGCTCACGCCCTGCAACGGCGGCTTGCGCGACGTGGCCGAGCACGTCAAGCGCGGCGTCTGGGAGGCGGGCGGCCTGCCGCTCGAGTTTCCGGCCATGTCGCTCGGCGAGACGCAGATGCGCCCCACCGCCATGCTGTTCCGGAACCTGCTGGCGATGGAGGTCGAGGAGTCCATCCGCGGCAATCCCATCGATGCCGTGGTGCTGCTGGGCGGCTGCGACAAGACCACGCCGGGTCAGCTCATGGGAGCCGCCAGCGTGGACCTGCCGACGCTCGTGGTCTCGAGCGGCCCCATGCTCAACGGCAAGTTCCGCGGCTGCGACATCGGCTCGGGCACGGACGTGTGGAAATTCAGCGAGGCGGTGCGGGGCGGCGGCATGTCGCTCGAGGATTTCATGTCCGCCGAATCCGGCATGTCACGCACGCCTGGCACGTGCATGACCATGGGCAGCGCCTCGACCATGGCGTGCCTGATGGACGCCATGGGTATCGCCCTGCCCTTCAATTCGACCGCGCCAGCGGTGGATGCGCGGCGCCGCCGCATTGCCCACGAAAGCGGCCGGCTCATCGTGCAGATGGCACGCGAGGACCGACGGCTCTCGACCATACTCACCCGCCCGGCGTTCGAGAATGCCATCCGCGTGCTCGGCGCCATCGGTGGATCCACCAACGCCGTGTTGCATCTGCTCGCGATCGCCGGCCGTCTCGGCGTGCCGCTGGAGCTGAAGGAATTCGATCAGCTCACTTCCGGCATTCCGCTGCTGGTGGATCTGCAGCCCTCGGGACGGTACCTCATGGAGGACCTGCACTACGCCGGCGGCCTGCCCGCCGTGATGAAGGAGCTCGCTCCCTGCCTGCACACCGATGCGCCGACGGTCTGGGGCCAGAGCATCGGCGACAGCGTCGCCACCGCAGAGTGCTTCAACCGCGAAGTCATTCGAACGCTGGCGAAGCCGGTCAATACCGTGGCCGGGATCTGGGTCATGAAGGGCAATCTGTGCCCGGGCGGGGCGATCATGAAGCCGAGCGCCGCGAGCCGCTCGCTGTTCCAGCATCGCGGGCGCGCGGTGGTATTCGAATCCATCGAGGATCTGCGCGCGCGCATCGATGACCCCGACCTGGAGGTCGATGCCAGCTCGGTGCTGATACTCAAGGGCTGCGGTCCCAGAGGCTATCCCGGCATGCCGGAGGTGGGCAACATGCCGCTGCCGCGCAAGCTGCTCGCGCAGGGCGTGCGTGACATGCTGCGCATCTCCGACGCACGCATGAGCGGTACCGCGTTCGGGACCGTGGTGCTGCACGTGGCGCCCGAGGCCGAGGCCGGCGGACCGCTGGCCATGGTGCGCAACGGCGATGTCATCGAGTTCGATGGCGCCAATCGCCGGCTCGATCTGCTGGTCGAGCCCGCTGAGCTGGCGGCGCGCGCTGAGACCTGGCGCAGCAACCGCCCACCGCCCCGCTGGTCGCGCGGCTACTATCAACTCTACATACAGCACGTCACCCAGGCCGATCAGGGTTGCGATCTCGATTTCCTGACGGGGGCGAGCGGCAGCGTCGTGGAGCGGGAATCGCATTGATGGCGGCAGCGAGCTTTGCGGCGGGCGATTGGGGCACGAGCCACCTGCGTCTGTTCCTGTGCGAGCCTGACGGCACGGTGCTCGAGAGCGCCGACGGGCCCGGCGCGGCCGCTGCCGGCGGCCGCTTCGCGAGCATATTGGAGGAGCTCCTGGCGCCCTGGCGGCAACGTCACGGTCCCCTGCCCGCCGTGCTGTGCGGCATGGTCGGCTCGAGCATCGGATGGATCGAGGCCCCGTATGTTGCGTGTCCGGTCAGACCCGAGGCGATCGCCGGGCGCTGCGTGTCGCCGGGCGGCGCCGTGTACGTGGTCCCCGGCCTCTCGTGCCGCAACCGCTTCGACGCGCCCGATTTTCTGCGCGGCGAGGAGACGCAGATTCTCGGCGCACTGGCCTGCGATTGCGCGCTGCGCCGCGGCCGCCACCTGCTGTGCCTGCCGGGCACGCACACCAAATGGGTCGTTCTGCAGGATGGCGCCGTGTCCGAGTTCCTCAGCGCGCCGGCCGGCGAGCTGTACGGGCTGCTGCGCGATCACAGTATTCTGGTCGGCGATCACGCGGGCCCAGCCGGCCTGGCCGGCGCCTTCGAGCAGGGACTGATGCAATTCAACCGCTTTCCCGAGGCACAACTCCTGCACCGGCTGTTCGAATGTCGGGCGCGGCGCCTGAGCGGTGAGCTCGCCCCGCAGGACGCGGCCGCCTATCTCTCCGGCCTCTTGATCGCCAGCGACGTCGGCGGGGCGCTCGGCGGGCTACGCGATGCGCTCAGCGCCGGCACCGTGCACCTGATCGGCGCCGGCGACCTCATGGCGCTGTACGCGCGCGCACTCGCCGCACACGATTGCGCCGCCACGCAGCTCGAAGGTACGCGGGCCTCGCTGGTCGGCCTGGCGCACCTGCACTCGCAGCTCACGGCGCGGCCGGTGAAGCATGCAGCTCACTGAACTGCCCGGTGATGCACGCGTGCTGGTCGCGATACTGCGCGGTGTGGTACCCGAGCGCGTGAATGGCATCGCCACGTCATTGCACGCGGCCGGCATTCGTGTCATCGAGGTGCCGCTGAACTCGCCCGACCCTCTGGCGAGCATCAGCGCGCTCGCGGCGCTGGCGGCGGACGCACATTTCGACTGCCTGGTCGGCGCCGGTACGGTACTCGATGCTGAGCAGGTGCGCCGCGCGCACGCGGCAGGTGCGCGACTGATCGTGGCACCCAACTGCGAGCCTGCCGTCATCGGCGAGGCACTGCGGCTGGGCATGCAGGTCATGCCGGGATTCGCCACCGCTACCGAGGCCCTCACTGCCATCCGCGCCGGCGCCCGGCACCTGAAGCTGTTTCCGGCCGTCAGCTATGGGCCGGCGCACCTGGTGGCACTGCGCGCCGTGCTGCCCACCGAGGTCGGCATCTTTCCGGTCGGTGGCATAGGCGCGGCCGATATTCCGGCCTGGGTCGCCGCGGGCGCGGCGGGTTTCGGCTTCGGCTCCGAGCTCTTCCGCCCCGAATACGGCCTGCCCGACATCGAACGGCGCGCGCGGGCTCTGGTGGCGGCACTCGGCCAGGCGCGGGCGCAGCACCGGCCACCGCCGCAGTCCGATCACGCCGCCACCGTACGGGGAACTCAGTGACGCTATCGCCCATCGACATTGCCGTCATCGCCGTCTACGCCGTATCCATCTTCGTGCTCGCACAGTGGGTATCGCGCGAGAAGGGCAGCCACAAGAAGGACGCCCAGGACTATTTCCTGGCAAGCCGGGCGCTGCCTTGGTGGGCCATCGGCAGTTCACTGATCGCCGCGAATATCTCGGCCGAGCAGATCATCGGCATGTCCGGATCGGGTTACGTGATCGGGCTGGGCATCGCTTCCTATGAATGGATGGCCGCCCTGACGCTGATCATCGTCGGCAAGTATTTCCTGCCCATTTTCCTCAAGAACGGCATCTACACCATGCCGGAATTCCTCGAGCGGCGTTTCAGCGGCAAGGTCCGCACCGTCATGGCGATTTTCTGGCTCGGCGTCTATGTGTTCGTCAACCTGACGGCTATTCTGTGGCTCGGGGCCACGGCCGTGCACACGGTCACGGGCGTGGGGGTGCAGGCGGCATTGATCGGGCTCGGGGCGTTCGCAGGCGCTTACGCTCTCTACGGCGGCCTCAAGGCGGTGGCGCGCACCGACGTCGTGCAGGTCTCGCTGCTGCTGCTCGGCGGTCTCATCATCAGCTATATCGCGTTGAACCGGATCTCGGGCAACGCCGGAGTGCTCGCCGGCTTCCACGAGCTGACGGCGCGCTTTCCGGAAAAATTCGTCATGATCCTTCCGCCGAGCAATCCCAACTACAAAGACCTCCCGGGCCTGTCGGTGCTGCTGGGCGGCATGTGGGTCATGAACGTCTCCTACTGGGGCTTCAACCAGTACATCATCCAGCGCGCGCTCGGCGCCAAGGACATACGCGAAGCGCAGAAGGGCATCGTGCTGGCCGCGTTCCTGAAGCTGCTGATGCCCGTGATCATCGTGCTGCCGGGAATCGCGGCCGCCGCACTGGCGCCGAATCTCGCCCGGCCCGACGAAGCCTACCCCCGCCTGATGTCCATGCTGCCCACCGGGATACTGGGGCTCGTGTTCGCAGCGCTGATCGCGGCGATCGTCGCCTCCATGGGCTCGAAGATCAATTCAATCGCCACCATCTTCACCATGGACGTGTACCGCCCGTTGCGCCCGCAAACCTCGCAGCAGCACCTGGTCCGCGTGGGCCGCATCACGGCAGTGGTCGCACTGATCATCGCCATCCTCTCGGCCCGGCCGCTGCTCGGCAGCTTCGACCAGGCATTCCAGTACATCCAGGAGTTCACCGGCTTCTTCACCCCCGGCATCTGCGTGATCTTCCTGCTCGGCATGTTCTGGGCGCGCTGCACCGCGACCGCGGCGCTGGTGGCTGCCATCGCCTCGGCCGTGCTGTCCTTCGTGCTCAAGTTCGCATGGCCCTCGCTGCCGTTCATGAACCGGGTGGGCGTGGTGTTCCTGGCATGTTTAGGGTTAGCCGTGGTGCTCTCCCTGCTGCAGACGCGGCGCGAGCCGGCGCTGCGGGTAGAACTCAAGGGCATCGACTATTCCACCAGCGCCGGCTTCAACCTGGCAGCGCTCGCCGTGACCGGCATTCTGATCGCGCTCTATGCGACGTGGTGGTAGGGAATAGCCGTGGAGGCCATCAAACCGGTCGAGATCCTCAACGCCCGCAACATCGTCGGCGAGTGCATCCTGTGGGATTCGCGCCGTGGGCTGCTGTGGTGGACGGACATCCCGGGGCGCGAGCTCTATCGCCACGACTTCGCCGATGCGGCACCGAGTGTCCTCCGGGCTCCGGACCGCATCGGCTCGTTCGGCTTCGTCGCCGGCAGCGAGCGGCTCATTGCCGCCTTCGCCGGCGGCATCGGGCTGTACGAGCCTGGGCAGGGCACGATCGACTGGCTGGCCCGACCCGATGCCATCGTCCCCGGCATACGATTCAACGATGGCCGTGTGGACCGTCGCGGGCGCTTCTGGAGCGGCACCATGGTGGAGGACGAGCACTGCACGGCCAGCGGCTGCCTGTACTCGGTAGATCGCGGCGGCGAGGCTCGCTGTCACGTGCGCGGCATACGCATCTCGAACGGCTTGTGCACCAGTCCCGACGGTCGGCACATGTACTTCGCCGATTCGCCCACCCGCACCATCTTCGTCTACGACCTCGTCGAGCCCGAGGGGCGCCTCGGGCCGGCCCGGGTGTTCGCACGCACGCCGGAAGGCGCCCTGCCCGACGGCGCCGCGGTCGATGTCGATGGCTGCCTCTGGAGCGCGCACTGGGGCGCGGGCTGTGTCGTGCGCTACACGCCCGAGGGCCGGATCGATCGGACCATCCAGGTGCCGGCCTGCCAGCCCACCTGCGTGTGCTTCGGCGGTCCCGATCTGGATCTGCTGTGCGTAACCAGTGCACGCGAGGGTCTGGATGAGGCGCGGCTGCAGGCCGAGCCGCACGCCGGGGCCGTGTTCCTGTACCGTACTGGCGTTCAAGGCTTGCCTGAGCCGGAGTACCTGTCATGAATACCCGCGTTCGCGGCCAGAATCTGACCTACAGCATCGCCAATCACATCGGTATCGCCATCGTCACCGGCGTGTACTCGGCCGACAATCCCATCCCGATAGAAGCCGAGCTGTGCCGGGAATACGACGCGAGCCGGCCGGTGCTGCGCGAGGCGGTGAAGATGCTCACCGCCAAGGGACTGCTCGGCGCGCGGCCGCGGCGTGGCACGTGGGTGCAGCCCGAGGAGCGGTGGAACCTGCTCGATCCCGACGTGCTCGGATGGCTGCTCGAGCGCAAGTACTCACCCGCACTGCTCATCGAGTTCACCGAGATGCGCCTGGCCGTGGAGCCCGGAGCTGCGACACTCGCGGCGCGCGTGGCGGGACCCGAGGAAAAGAGCGCGGTCAGCGATGCCATCGAGCGCATGCAGGCCGCCGATCGGGGCGATGACGATCCGCTCGAATCGGACATCGCCTTTCACGTCGCCGTGCTGCGCGCGAGCCGCAACCGCTTCTACGCGCAGCTCACCGGGTTCAGTTCCACTGCGCTGCGTTTCAGCATCCGCATGACCAACCGTTACAAGGGCGTGCGGCTGGCCAGCGTGGCCGAGCACAAGCGCGTTGCCGATGCGATCCTCGCCGGCAAGCCTGCGGCGGCGGGCGAGGCCATGCGGCGGTTGATCCAGGAGGCGCTGGACATCATGCGCAAGCGCGAGCTGGCTTCGGCGGCACGGCGTACGCCGGCGGTGTCCACCCGCTAGCTGCTCATGGCATCCAGGGCATCCAAGGTCGCGATCGCAGGGCTGGGCAAGATCGCGCGCGATCAGCACGTGCCGGCGCTTGCGGCGAGCGATGCTTTCGAACTCAGCGCCGTGGCCAGCCCGCACAGCCGCCTCGACGGAGTGCCCTGCTACACGAGCCTCGAGGCGCTGCTGCAGGCCGTGCCCGAGGTCGCGGCCGTCGCGGTGTGCACCACTCCGCAGACGCGCTTCGGCACCGCCCGCCTGGCGCTGGAGCGGGGGCGGCACGTGCTGCTCGAAAAGCCCCCGGGCATGACCGTGAGCGAAGTGCAGCAGCTCATGCAGCACGCACGCCGGCAGGGCGTGACGCTGTTCGCCTCCTGGCATTCGCGTCATGCCCGCGCGGTCGAGCCGGCACGTGCGTGGCTTGCCGGGCGCCGCGTGCACAGTGTCCAAGTCGAGTGGAAGGAGGATGTGCGAGTCTGGCATCCCGGGCAGGGCTGGATCTGGAAGGCCGGCGGCCTCGGTGTCTTCGATCCCGGCATCAACGCGCTGTCGATACTGACGCACCTCCTGCCGGGCGGCCTGCGTCTCGGAGACGCCCAATTGTCGTATCCCGTCAACTGCGAAACGCCGATCGCGGCGCGGTTGCAGCTTGCCGACACTGCCGGGGCACCGGTGATCGTCGAGCTGGATTTTCTGCACACCGGCGCGCCCTGCTGGGACATAGTGATCGATGCCGATGGCGGACGACTCGGTCTGCTGCGCGGCGGCAGCGTGCTCGAGCTCGACGCACGACCCGTCGCGACCCCGCCGGGCGAGGAGTATCCGAATCTCTATGCGCATTTCGCACGCCTGGTCCGCGATCGCGAGATCGACGTCGACCTCGCTCCCTTGCAACTGGTGGCGGATGCCTTCCTCTGTGGCCGGCGCACGGAGGTCGAGCCGTTCATCGACTGAGGGGTAGCGATCCGTGACAGCAGCGATGGCACCGGCGCACGAATGGACCTGCCCCGACCGGGCCGTCTTTCTGAACGAGATCGTACCGGCAAACCGCCCCGCGGTCCTGCGGGGGCTGGTTGCCGACTGGCCGGCCGTGCAGGCGGGCCGGCGGTCCGCGCAGGCGCAGTGCGAGTACATCAAGAGCTTCGACGCCGGTCGCAGCGTCGACCTGCTGCTCGGCGCACCGTCCATTAACGGCCGCTTCTTCTACAGCGAGGATCTGGAGGGGCTGAATTTCGAGCGCCGGCCCGAAAAGTTTTCGGCCGTGCTCGAGCGGCTGCTCGCCCACCTCGACGATGCCGAGGCTCCGGCGATCTCGATGCAGTCGACATCGATTCCCGAATGCCTGCCGCATTTTGCCGAACTCAACTCCATGGCCCTGGCCGAGCCGTCGGCGGTGCCGCGCATATGGATTGGCAATGCGGTCACCGTGGCGACGCACTACGACATCTCGGACAACATTGCGTGCGTGGTCGGCGGCCGCCGGCGCTTCACTTTCTTCCCGCCCGAGCAGATCGGCAATCTGTATGTCGGGCCCATCCATTTCACGCCCGCGGGCCAGCCGGTCAGCATGGTGAGTCTGGATGAGCCCGACCTGGTGCGATACCCGCGCTACCGGCAGGCGCTGGCCGCGGCCCAGACCGCCGAGCTCGGGCCGGGCGATGCGGTGTACATCCCGTACTTTTGGTGGCACCACGTCAAATCGCTCGAGCGCTTCAACGTGCTGGTCAACTACTGGTGGGACCCGGCGCCGGTGCAGCTTGGTTCGCCGTATGACTGCCTGCTGCATGGCTTCCTGACGCTGCGGCATCTGCCGCCCAATCAGCGCGCGGCATGGCGCGCGGTGTTCGATCACTATGTGTTCCAGACCGGGGACGACCCCGTGGCGCATCTGCCGGCCGAACGTCGCGGCGCGCTCGGCGCCATGACCCCCGAGCTGGCAGCGCACATCAGGGCGGCGCTGCTCAAGCGGCTGCAGCGGCCGTGACTGCCGAATCCGCGAGCCTGGACGGCAAGCTGGCTCTGCATCCGCGCTTCGCGCCCGCGCTGGCCCGCATCGGCGCCGATGGCGCCCCTGTGATCGTGATCGACAATTTTCTGCGCCAGCCGGCGGCATTGATCGAGTACGCCGCCGCGCACTCGGTATTCGAGGGTGTCACCGATACCTTCTATCCCGGTGTGCGCGCCCCCATTCCCCCGATCTACTGCTTCGCGCTGCGCGCCTTCCTCGGGCGCTTCATGGCCGAGGCCTTCGACTTCGGTGACAGCCCGGTGGTGGGCGAGCTGGCCCACTTCTCTCTCGTCACCACGCCGCCGGCACGGCTCAATGCCCTGCAGCGCATGCCCCACATCGACACCACCGATCCCAGGCAACTGGCCGTGCTGCACTACCTGTGCGACGGCGCGCATGGCGGCACCTCGTTCTACCGCCACCGCCGC
>DATDHV010000105.1:0-4173 GCA_036521395.1 Steroidobacteraceae bacterium
CTCCTTGCGGCAGACGAAGAAGTAGTCCTCGGTCACGAGCCGCACGAAATCGAGATCGAACTGGCGCGCCGCCGCCTCCACGCCGAAACTCACATCGGCCATGTCGCTGGCCACATAGGCGGCAACCGCCGCGTGCGTGAATTCCACCTGCTCGTAGCCGCTGATCTGCGTGCCATTGAGGCCGTGCTCGCCGAGCAGCTGCTCGAACAGCCGGCGCGTGCCCGAGTCGGGATCGCGGTTGACGAGGCGCACCGAGCTGTCGAGCAGCCGCTCGAGCGAGGTGATGCCGAGCGGATTGCCGCGCTTGACGATCAGCCCCATCTCGCGTGTGACGAAGGAAATCACCCGATGCACACCGGGAATGAGCCACTCCTTGCTGGCCGCAATACTGCTTTCGCGCAATTTCCCCTGCGGCAGATGCATGCCGGCCAGATCGCAGGCATCGTGCGCCAGTGAGGCGAGCGAGTACTGGTTGCTGACGTAGCGCAGATCCACCTCGATGTGCGCGTCGCGACTGAGCAGGCCCCGCAGCTTCGAGACCGCGAAGCCGTGGCTCGCGTGCACCCGGATGGTCGAGGGCGCGTGCGGCAGGAATGCGCTGATCTCGGTTTCCAGCTCCTGGGCGAGATTCTGAAGCTGAGGGCCAAGCCGCGCGTGCAGCCTCTGGCCGGCCCAGACCAGCTTGGCGCCGAAGGGGGTGAGGCTGGTGCCACGCCCTTGCTTGCGCTCCACCAGGGGTGCCTGAAAGAACGCCGACCACTTCTCGATCAGATTCCACGCATGTCGATAGGACATGCCGGCTCGGGTGGCGGCCTGTGTGATCTTGCCGGTCAGGCGGATCTCGTTGAGCAGATCGAGCATGACCTGGATGGACTGGGGATGCTCATCGCGCCGGAAGCGCCACACCATCTCGATTTCGATGCGAATCATGTCAGGCGACCTTTTAATATGGCCGCGGCAGCCACATATGTAGAAATATGCCTAAGCAAGCGTGGCTACCGGAATGCGGTTGTGACGGCACGTATGATTGTAATAAGTCATTTATCTCATATTTTCAGAGGCCTTGCCAGGGCGCATAGTCGGCATCGCCTTTTACAGACACCCCTCTATATATGAACAGTGTTGCATATAAAACGCCGATCGCCGAAGCGCCGCCCCGTGCCCTCACGCACGGGCTGCTGATCGCCGGCCGCCGCGTGCCCGCGGCGTCGGGCCGTTATCTGGAGACCGTGGATCCCGCCACGGAGCGCGTCCTGGGTCATATTGCCGCCGGCGATGCCGCCGATGTGGAGCTCGCGGTGCGCTCGGCCCGGGCGGCGTTCGAGGGCCCGTGGGGCCGGATGCGCGCCCGTGAGCGCGGTGCGCTGCTGTTGCGCTTCGCCGAGCGGATCCGGCAGAGCGCCGAGGAGCTCGTTGAGCTCGAGAGCCTGGATGCGGGCAAGCCCGTCGCCGCCATCAGGCGGCAGGATCTGCCGGCCGTGCTCGACACCCTGACCTATTACGCCGGTCTGGCCGACAAGATCAACGGCCAGGTCATCCCCGCGCGCGCCGACGCCCTCACCTACACCGTGCGCGAGCCCCTGGGCGTCGTGGCGGCCATCGTGCCGTGGAATTTCCCGCTCATGATCGGCATGTGGAAGATCGCGCCCGCGCTGGCGTGTGGCTGCACCGTAGTGCTCAAGCCCGCGGAACTCACGTCCCTGACGGCGCTGCGCCTGGGCGAGCTGGCCCTGGCGGCCGGCCTGCCCCCGGGCGTACTCAATGTCGTGACCGGCCTCGGCGCCACGGCAGGAGCGGCGCTGGTGAGTCACACCGACGTCGACAAGGTCACCTTCACGGGCTCACCGGGCGTGGGTCGCCAGATACTGCGCGGCGCCGCGGGCAACCTCAAACGCGTGACGCTCGAGCTCGGCGGCAAGTCCGCCAACATCATCTTTCCGGACGCCGATCTCGAGGCCGCGGTCAAAGCCGCTGCCGCCGGCATCTTCTTCAACAGCGGCCAGGTCTGTTCGGCGGGCTCGAGAGTGCTGGTTCACGACTCGATTCATGACGAGGTGGTGGAACGGCTCATCGCGCGTGCCACGGCCGTGCGTGTCGGGGATCCGCTCGATCCGGCGACCGCCATGGGGCCGCTGGTCTCGGCGGCGCAGATGAAGCGCGTGCTCGACTACGTCGAGGTCGGACGGTGCGAGGGCGCGCGCCTGGTTACGGGCGGCACGCGCGTGGGGGAGCGCGGCTTTTTCGTGAGCCCTACCGTGTTTGCCGACGTCGAGCACGGCATGCGCATATTTCAGGAGGAGATCTTCGGGCCGGTCGTGGCGGTGACCCGCTTCAGCGATGAGGAGCAGGCCATCAGCCTGGCCAACGGCACTGCTTACAGCCTTGCGGCGGGGGTCTGGAGCGCCGACATGGGCCGTGTCCACCGCTTTGTCCGGCGCCTGAAGGCCGGAACGGTGTGGGTGAACACCTTCGGCCCCACCGACGTGCGCCTGCCTTGGGGAGGCTCACGCGATTCAGGGTTCGGCCGCGAGCACGGCGAGCTCGCCATCGAGAATTTCACCGAGCCCAAGGCCGTATGGATCCACACCGGCTGAGGCGGACGCCTCAGTCGCCCAGCAGCGCGCCCTCCTGAACGCCGGCCGCGGCGCAGAACTCCACCGCAGGAATCTTCTTGCCGCCGTCGTACCGCACGCGCTGCAGCTCGATCTGGCCGCCCTGGGCCGCCACCAGCACACCCTGCGCCGTGATCGCCGTGATCGTGCCCGGGCCGCCCTTGGACTGCGCAAAGGTGCGCGCAAGGTGTTTGCGCGCATCGAACAGCTGCAGCGTCCTGCCCTTGAAGAGGGTCCAGGCGCCCGGCACAGGATTGCAACCGCGAATGAGGTTGTAGAGCAGATCGACATGGCCGTGCCAGTTGATACGCGCCTCGGCGCTCCGGCACCAGCCCAGGTAACTGGCCTGCGCTTCATCCTGCGCTCGCTCCGTGGCGCGGCCACTCACCACCAGCTCCGCCGCTTCCTGCAGCGCGGCGATGCCCATGGGAAACAGGCGCTCGAAGTACACGGTCCCGAGCGTGTCGTCGGGACCGATGGCTACTTCCTTCTGCAGGATGATGGGCCCCTCGTCCAGCCCATCGGTGGGCCGGAAAATGGTGAGCCCGGTACGCTCCTCGCCGCGGATGATGGGCCAGTTGATCGAGCTCGGGCCGCGATAGCGTGGCAGCAAGGAGGGGTGGTACTGGATCATGCCGTGGGCGGGCATGGTGGCAAAGGCCTGCGGCACGAACTGCAGCACGTAGGCCATGATGCCCAGCTCCACGTTAAGGCCGCGCAGCGCCTGAAGCGCCGCATTGCTCTTGAGCGAGGGCAGCTGATGTACGGGAATCTGCCGCTGCTCGGCCGCCGCGCGCAGCGGATCGGCCTTGTCGCCGGGCTTTTCGGGAGCGCAGAACACGCCCGCGACCGTATCGCCGCGGCCAGCCAGCGCCTCGAGTACCGCCTTGCCGAATTCCTGCTGACCGATGACTGCTACGCGCACTCGCTCTCTCCTCGCTGCGTGCATCCCCACTGACCGAGCGTAGAGCGTGGCACGCCCGCTGTCAGCCCGTTGAGCTGCTCGGACCGGCCGAACAGCGGCAGCGTCTCGTCGAAGGCGCCCGGCACGACGGCACGCAGGCCGGCCCCGCCGTCGGGCTCGGCAGCGGCCCGGCGCAGCAGCTCGCGCTCGGTGGCCACGGGCCGGCCGCCCTTCAGGCGCAGGTAGATGCGCCCCGTGGCCTGCTCGGCGAAGTTCACGGTCTCGAAGCCGGCCACGCAGCGCTGCAGAAAGCCGCTGTTGCGCTCGGCTGCCAGCCACGATCGGTCCGGGTAGAGCGAATCTGCACCGGTGGCCGCAACATTGACGCGGCGGTAACGCTCGATGTCCAGCAGCCCCTTGATGTCCAGCACATTGAGCGTGGTGTTGTCACCGAACGCCACCGTGCGCGGCCGCTCGCCGAGCCGCACGCTGTTGTCGAGAAACTCGAAGTGCACCGCCTTGTCGGCGCGGCGCACCCAGGTGAAGAACAGGTCCGGCATGCCCGCGTAGGCCTCGATGCTGTGTGCCAGCGTATCGCTCACGGCCTTGAAGCGGCCGAACTCCAGGCCGCGATTCCAGGCGCGCTCGACCAGCGAC
>DATDHV010000106.1:0-7926 GCA_036521395.1 Steroidobacteraceae bacterium
CATGCGCGGTCAGGGCTCGGGTTTCATCATCAGCCCGGACGGCCTGGTGCTGACCAATGCGCACGTGGTCAAGGATGCCGACCACGTGGTGGTCAAGCTCACCGACCATCGTGAATACAAGGCCAAGGTGCTCGGCATCGATGGCCAGACCGACATTGCCGTGCTGAAGATCGACGCCCACGGGCTGCAGACCGTGCGGCTGGGCAACTCCGACAACATTCACGTCGGCGATTACGTGCTCGCCATCGGCGCCCCGTTCGGTCTGGCCGAGACTGCCACTGCGGGCATCGTGAGTGCCAAGTCGCGTTCGCTGCCCGGTGACAGCGCCGTGCCCTTCATTCAGACCGATGCTGCGGTCAATCCCGGTAATTCCGGCGGGCCGCTGTTCGATTCCTCGGGTGCAGTGATCGGCATCAACTCCCAGATCTACACCAACTCGGGCGGCTACGAGGGCGTGTCGTTCGCGATCCCGATCAATGTCGCCGAGCAGGTGGAGACACAGATCGTCAAGAACGGCAAGGTCGAGCACGGCCGCCTCGGTATCGAAGTGCAGAGCCTGGACCAGTCGCTGGCTGATTCCTTCAAGCTGAGCTCGCCCAATGGTGCGCTGGTAGCCAAGGTCCAGCCCGGCGGTGCCGGGGAGCGCGCCGGCATCAAGTCCGGGGACGTGATCCTGAAATACAACGGCGTAGCCATCACCGACGCCGGCCAGCTCTCCTCCCGTGTCAGCATGGCACCTCCGGGTGAGGACGCCTCGCTCGAGGTGTGGCGCGATGGCAAAACCTTCACGCTCAAGGCCAAACTCGGCTCCGCCGGCGAGCTCACCGCGGATAACCAGGGCGGTGCGGCGTCCGCGCAGGCTCGTCTGGGCCTGAGCGTGCGGCCACTGACCCCTGAGGAGCGCCAGCAGGCCGGGGTTTCCAACGGCCTCGTGGTCGAGGATGCCCAGGGACGTGCAGCCGAGGCCGGCATACAGCAGGGCGATGTGGTGCTCTCGGTCGACGGCACGCCCGTGGACAGCGTTGCCCAGCTTCGCCGCCTCGTGCGCGGGCACGATTCGCAGGTGGCGCTGCTGATCCAGCGCGGCGACAACCGGATCTTCGTTCCGGTGGCGCTGGGCTGAGCGCCGCGGTGGTGGCGCGCGCCGCGTGCGCGCGCCACACTTGCCGCATGTCGCTGCCCAGCCAGATGGAGCTGATCGAATGCACCGGCGCCGGTGGTCCCGAGGTGCTGCAGCTGGCGCAGCGGCCCGTGCCCGAGCCCCAGCATCAGGAGGTGCTGATCCGGGTGCGCGCCGCCGGCGTCAATCGTCCCGACGTTCTGCAGCGGTTGGGCCGCTATCCCATCCCGGCCGATGCCAGCCCCATCCTCGGTCTCGAGGTGGCGGGGGAGATCGCCGCGCTCGGCCCGGAGGTCGAGGGACTGAGCGTGGGCCAGCAGGTGTGCGCCCTGACCAATGGCGGCGGCTATGCCCAGTACTGCCGCGCGCCCGTGGGCCAGCTCCTGCGCTGGCCTGACGGCTTCGACGCCGTGCGCGCCGCGGCGCTGCCCGAGACTTTCTTCACGGTGTGGGCGAACCTGTTCCAGATGGCCGGCCTGCAAGCCGGCGAGAGCGTGTTGATTCACGGCGGCGGCAGTGGCATCGGCACGACGGCCCTGCAGCTCGCGCGGGAATTCGGCGCGCATGTATTCATTACGGCCGGCAGCGACGCCAAGGTGCAGGCGTGCCTGCGGCTGGGAGCGGAGGTGGCGATCAACTATCGCGAGAGCGCGTTCGAGCAGGTGGTTGCCGAACGGACCGCAGGCCGCGGTGTTGATGTGATCCTCGACATCGTCGGCGCGGCGTATTTCGAGCGCAATCTCGCCGCGCTCGCCAAGGATGGGCGGATCGTCATCATCGGCACCCTGGGGGGCAATACGGTCGAGCGCTTGAACCTCGGAAGCATCATGGCCAAGCGGGCATCGATCATGGGCTCCACCATGCGGCCGCGCACGCCGGCTGAGAAAGCCGCGATCGCCGGCGAGCTTCGCGCCCGGGTCTGGCCGCTGCTGGATACGGGCCGGTGTGCACCGGTGATCCAGGAGGTATTGCCGCTGGCCGCCGCCGGCCGCGCTCACGCGCTCATGGAGCGCAGCGAGCACATGGGCAAGATCGTGCTGCGCGTGGATTGAGCTGCGGCTTACCGATCGAGCTCGGGATAGTGCCGGAAGAGGCCGTCTTGGTTGAAGGCGATGCGTCGCCCGGAATTCACGTAACGCTGGATGCGCGGACGCATGAATACCGCCTCGTGCAGTGCTCGCAGGCGCGGGCAACGGCGCAGCGCCGCCTGGCTCGCCCTCGGAAAGGCATAGCGCAGTCCGGCGACGAGCTGTGCCATGGACAGATCGGCGTAGGTCAGACTGCGGCCTGCCATCCATGGGCCGCGCGCGCCGTTGCGCTCGATCAGCTGCTCGAAGTAGCGCACGAATTTCGGCAGCCGGTGGGCAAGAAAATCGCGCGCTCGTCGGCGCGCTGCCGCCTTCTGCTGCGCGTAGAACAGGCCGGCGGCCAGCGGGTGATGGGTGTCGTGGATCTCGACCAGGAAGTCCGCCATGGTCAGTTGCAACTGGTGCACCCAGAGCCGGCCCGCGAGCGCGCGCGGCGCCAGGCGCAAGGGGCCCCCCAGGTAGAGCAGGATGTTGGCAGTCTGCCCGATGAGCAACCGGCCGGACTGCAGGAACGGCGGGGCGAAGGGCGGGCGCGCGACGTGCTTGCCGTCGAGGAATCGCTGCAGCGCCGGCGCGCCCCCGCCGCGCTCCTCGGGCAACAGGGCGATGTCGAGGTAATGTGCCCCGGCTTCCTCGAGCGCGAGCCGTACGAATTCGCCGCGCCCCTGAATGCCGGGCCAGTAATACAGGCGATACAACATCGCGGCTCTCCCGATGGCGCCGCCAGCGCGGCAGCTCCGCGAATTCTAACGCTAGAGCTGCAGCCGCACGGCGAGCTCGAGCTGCCGTTCCGTGGCGCCCGCCGGCTCACCCAGTTCGAGGCGGGAGGTCAGGCTGCTGTTGATCTGCAGCACTTCGAGCGCGAGGCTGAGATGACGATTGATCTCGCGCTCATACGCGACGGTGAAGGCGTGGCCGTGATCGTTGTAGCTGAAGGCGCCGGCGATGGGCGCGGGGGTCTGATCCATGTCGAAGCGGTCATATCGGGCGGTCAGGCGGTCCGCGCCGCGCTGCCAGCTCGCGAGCACGAATTCGGCCGCGAAGTTCCAGCAGTCGAAGAAGTACTCCACATTCGAGCAGGTGCTGCCGGCCAGCCATTGCGAGATCAGCGTCCAGTGCGCCGAGGGTGTCCAGCGTATGCCGGTGCTGTCGAAATGGGTATGCCACGGCCAGTTGTTGGCGGCGTCGGAATAGGCGTTCGGATCGGCGCGATTGTCGTAGTGCAGGGCGCGCAGTTCGAGCGTATCGAGGTACTTGGCGCTGCCATCGACGTAGTACCCGGCGCGGGCAGCACCGGCCGCCGTGAGCAGGCGCTCCTCATCTATGGTCTCCGATGTCGCGCTGCCGATCCTGCCGAACAGGGTCGCCTGCCGATCGTGCATGGCCCAGCCGCGCTCCTGCAGTAGTTCACCGGCCGATTCGTTCCAGCCGAACAGGCTCGCTCCCACTCCAAGTTCCCAGTCGTGGCCGCGCTGACGCCCGAGCCAATCGAGATCGTACTCGGCGCCGAAGGTGCGCAGCTCCTCTCCCACCCAGGTGTTGATCGCCGAGGGCGTGAGCGAATAGGCGCTGCGCCATCCCTGCAGACGATTCTCCATGGAGATGGGCGCATAGAAGGCCCCGACCTTCAGGCGCGACCGCCACGGACCGCGCGGAAAGGGCCGCACCTCGACGAACGCCTGCGTCAGATCGAGCGGGACGCTCGGCCGGTCCTCGTAGCTCACAGCTTCGACCGTGACGTGCACGATATCGGCGAATATGCCGCGATAGCCGAACCGGAGGTTGTCGAGCTGCAGTCCCTCGTTGTGCTCGTCGTAGCGCAGCTCGCCGAGGCCGCCATCGAGGAAGGATCGCTGTCCGTCGGAGCCCACGGCCAGCACGTCGGCGCTGGCATCGAATTCGTTGACCGCGGCCGGCGCCGGCCGGGCGGCGAGCAGCAGCAGCGCCGCCAACGCCCCGAGTGCCAGTGCGGGCAATGCCGCGGGCCGCGGCGATCCGACCGCCTCGATCAGTAGTCGGCCCATCGCTTGTCCCCGGGGTGCTGGGTCGATGGCCGCAGCGGCTGCGCAAGGTGAAAGACGGCGTTCGCCGGGGTCGCATCCATGATCAACACCGGCATTTGCAGCGTGGTGCCGGCGCGCTCCTGCATGCGCGGGTGCCAGGCGGTGAGCCGGTAGTCGCCGGCGGGCAGGTCGCGCAGCGCCAGATGGCCGGATTCATCGCTGCGGCCGAAGTAGGGCGAATCGGACACATAGATGTAGCCGATCATGCGATCGTGGATGTTGCAGCCCACGACCACCAGGCCCGGTCGGTCGAAGACCACGGGCGGATACTTGTGTCCCGCATAGAGCGATAACTGGAACGACTTGGCCGCCGAAAATGAATAGACCTGGTGCTGGATCTGATCGCTGTTGGGGAATTCGACACCCATACCGGTCTGGATCACGACGATGTTGGGCACGAACTGCATGTTCTGCTGATCCATGATTGCGGTGCGCACGGGGCGCCTGGCGGACACCGGAAATTCGGGCTCGGCCACCAGCACGATGCCCTCGACGCCGTGGCCGGCGGCATCCAGCACGGCAATGTCGAGATCAGCCGCGTCCGCCGGCAGTGCGCCGAGCAGTGCGGCGAGCAATGCGGCCAGCACGGGGCCGGCAAATGGCTGGTCGAGGTGTCGCATGATTGGTGCGCGAGGCTGAAACCCTCTCCGTGATGCTCAGAACGGGAGCGCGGCCGGGGCGCGCGCCCCGGCACGATTCACCGTGAAATTATCGGCCGCGTGCAGGGGATCTTAAGAGCGCGGCGCAGCCGCTGACCCGGGCTGATGCCGTTCGGCGCCGCGGTCAACGCGATGTGCGTCACACTTCGGCCAGTGGTCGCCGTTGCGGTGGCCGCGCGGTCGACGACCGTGGCTGCGCGGTTACTGCGCGCCGGGCGTGGATCCGGCCGTGGCCGCCTCGATGGCGATGGAGACGTCCAGATCGTCACTGACCAGCGGCACGTACTTGGCCATCTGGTAGTCGCTGCGCTTGATGATTGCGGTGGCGTTGGCGCCGATCGAATCCTGGCGCAGCGTGTTGAGCGCGTGCTTGAACGAGGTCACGTGAATCGTCAGGGGCCGGGTGATCCCCTTGAGGGTGAGATTGCCGATGATGGTGACGGGGGCGTCGCCCTTGAATTTGACCGCTGTGGATTTGAACGTGGCGGTCGGATACTGGCCGGTGTCGAGGAATTCGGGCTTCTGGATGTGCTCGTTGAACAGCGCCGATCCGGTATCGATCGACTTGGTGTCGATCAGCAGATCCACCGCGCCGGTCCTGGCGACCGGGTCGAGCGTCACGGTGCCGGTGATCTTGTCGAAGCGCGACTGCTGTCTCGAGAAGCCAAAATGGTCATATGAGAAACGCACGAAGGTATGGTTGGGATTCGGAACGAAGGCGATCGGGGCGGCCACCGCCGCGCCGCTGGCGGCAACAGCCAGGCCTAGAGCCGCCAACGCGGTTCTGAACGGGTTCATCGAGTCTCCTGGTGGCGCGGAAGCTTGATCTTATGCCGGCAATCCGGGCGGTACAATTTGCGGCCGCCCGAACGGCAAGCTCAAGCTGTTGCCTCCGGTCCAGCCCTCGAGGTGCAGCAGCCGCAGCTTGGTCGTGACCCCGCCATGCGCCGAGAAGCCGCCGCTGCCACCGCGGGCGCCGAGCACGCGATGACACGGCACGATGATGGGGAAGGGGTTGCGCCCGAGCGCCCGGCCCACCGCCCGGGCCGCGCCACGATCGCCGCAGCGCGCGGCGAGCTCGCCGTAGGAGAGCGTATGGCCTGGCTCGATCCGGCGCGCTGCCTCGTAGACGCGCCGCTGGAATGCCGACAGCGCACTCATGTCCAGCCGCGCGCGCCGCAGATCGCGCGGCTCGCCCCGCAGCAGAGCGCCGATATCCTCGATGATGCGCCGTATGAGCGGCGGCGGGCTCGCACGGGTACCCCCTGCGACCAGTCGCCGGAGCCGCGCTTCGGTGCGCTGCTCATCGGCGTCGGGCAATTGCAGCGCGAGAACGCCGCGCGCGCCCCAGGCGATGGCGCAGGCGCCGATCGCGCTCGGGAACAGCGTGAATTGAATCTGCGCAGACATCGCTGACCCTGATTGGAAACTCACCGCTCGAGGCGGGCCGGCTCCTGTATACGCGTCCCGGCGCCCAATATCCACGGTCGCGCGCCGTCGCTGGCGCAGAGCGGCGGCAGCGCGCATGCCTGCGGGCGCGCCGCGCGGTACAATGGCTCTTCCATGGCGATCGAACATTTCCATCCTGCGGTTGCGCGCTGGTTTGCGGCGCAATTCGCACAGCCCACGGCGGCGCAGGCGCAGGCGTGGCCGGCGATTGCGCGCGGCTGCGACACATTGATTGCCGCGCCCACCGGATCGGGCAAGACGCTGGCCGCGTTCCTGTCGGCCATCGATGCGCTGGTGCGCCAGGCTGCCGCCGGCGAGCTGCCCGAGGCCACGCAGGTGGTCTACGTCTCGCCGCTCAAGGCGCTCTCGAATGACATTCAGCGCAACCTCGAGCAGCCCCTGGCGGGCATCGCCGCGGCGCTCGTGGCCATGGGTCTCGAGGCGGTCCCGATTCGAACGCAGGTGCGCACCGGGGACACCACCCAGGCGGAGCGCGCCGCCATGCGCAGGAGTGCGCCGCACATCCTGGTGACTACGCCGGAATCGCTGTACCTGCTGCTCACCAGTGTCTCCGGGCGCGCGATGCTTGCCGGCACGCGCAGCGTGATCGTGGATGAGATCCATGCGCTCGCGGCCAGCAAGCGCGGCGCCCACCTGGCGCTCTCGCTCGAGCGGCTCGAGTCGCTGTGTGGCCATCGCCTGCAGCGCATCGGGTTGTCGGCCACGCAAAAGCCCATCGAGGAGGTCGCGCGCTTTCTGGTGGGAGCAGCGCACGGCGGGGAATGCGTCATCGTCGACCACGGCCACGTACGCAGTCGGGACCTCGCGCTGATGCTGCCGGACTCCCCGCTCGAGGCAGTGATGTCCAACGAGGTGTGGGACAATCTCTACGATCGGCTTGCAGCCCTGATCCAGGCGCACCGCACCACGCTCGTTTTCGCCAACACGCGCCGCATGGTCGAGCGTGTCACCCGCCACTTGGGCGAGCGCATCGGCGAGCAGTCGATCGCCGCCCATCATGGCAGTCTCGCCAAGGAGCAGCGCTTCGATGCCGAGCGCCGCCTCAAGAGCGGTGAGCTGCGGGCGCTGGTCGCGACCGCCTCGCTCGAACTCGGCATCGACATCGGCGACGTCGAGCTGGTGTGCCAGCTCGGCACCCCGCGCTCGATCTCGACCTTCCTGCAGCGGGTGGGCCGCGCCAACCATGCGGTCGGGGGTGTTCCCAAGGGCCGGCTGCTGCCGTTGAGTCGCGACGATCTCGTCGAATGCACGGCGCTGCTCGAGGCGGTGCGGGCGGGCGAGCTCGATGCGCTGCACATCCCGGCAAGCCCGCTCGACGTGCTGGCCCAACAGCTCGTGGCCGAGGTCAGCGCGCGCGAGTACGGCGAGGACGAGCTCTACGGGCTGGTCTGCCGCGCGTGGCCGTACCGCGCACTCGAGCGTGCCGAGTTCGACGAGCTGCTACGCATGCTCGCCGACGGCATCGCCACGCGCCGCGGGCGCCAGAGCGCCTACCTGCACCGCGACGCCGTGAACCGCCGCGTGCG
>DATDHV010000107.1:0-27082 GCA_036521395.1 Steroidobacteraceae bacterium
GTATTCCGCTCCACGGCCGAGGGCGAGACCGGCCATGCACACGGACATCTGGAGTACCTCGAGCAGGTGGGCGATCCTGCCACCGGACTGCCGATCGGTGAGACGAAGCTGAACCTCAAGTCCGCGATTGCCGGGGAGACGCACGAGTACTCGGATATGTATCCGGGCATGGCCAAGGCGGCGCGCGATGAGGGCTTCGCCGAGATCGCCGACTGGTTCGAGACCCTGGCCAAGGCCGAGCGCTCACACGCCAATCGCTTCCAGAAGGCTCTCGACACGCTCTGAGCCACGCTCGTTGAGCGACACTAAGGTGACGGGGAGCCGCGAGGGCAGCCTCGCGGCTCCGGTTCGCCATCCGCTGAAATGGCGCGAAGCGGGCTTTTACGACGAGGCCGCGCTCGAGCAGGAGCTCACGCGCGTCTTCGAGATCTGCCACGGCTGCCGTCGCTGCTTCAACCTGTGTAACTCGTTCCCGACGCTGTTCGACGCCATCGATGCCTCCCCGACGATGGAGCTCGATGGGGTGGACAAACGCGTCTATTGGGACGTGGTGGACAACTGCTACCTGTGCGACATCTGTTTTTCGACCAAGTGTCCCTATGTGCCGCCGCATCCCTGGGACGTGGACTTCCCGCACCTGATGCTGCGCGCGAAGGCGGTGCGCGCGAGCAAGGGTGAGCTCTCGCTGCGCGAGCGGGTGCTCAGTGCGACCGATGCGGTCGGCCGCATTGCCGGCATACCCGTGGTGTGCGAGATCGTCAATGCCGCCAACCGCAACGCCACGGCGCGCAAGCTGCTCGATGCGACCTTGGGCGTGGATCCGCGCGCACCGCTGCCGCCATACCATTCCGATACCGCGCGGCGGCGGCTGCGGGGAACACTGCGGCGGGACCTTCCGGTGCGGGCAACGCCGCAGACGCGCGGCCGCGTGGCGCTGTTCGCCACCTGCTATGGCAACCGCAACGAACCCGAGCTCGCACAGGATCTTGCCTGCGTGTTCGAACACAACGGCATCGGCGTGGTGCTGACGGCGCAGGAGCGCTGCTGCGGGATGCCCAAGCTCGAGCTCGGCGACCTGCAATCGGTCGAGCGCTTCAAGCAGACCAACATCCCCGAGCTGCTCCGGCTGGTCGATGCCGGCTACGACGTGGTCGCGCCCATCCCATCGTGCGTGCTGATGTTCAAGCAGGAGCTGCCGCTGCTGTTCAGCGACGACGCGCAGGTGCAGCGCGTGGCAGAGCACGTGTTCGATCCGTTCGAATACCTCATGCTGCGCCACAAGGCCGGGCTGTTGCGCACCGACTTCAGCGGCCGGCTCGGCAAGATCAGCTACCACGTGCCCTGCCATCTGCGGGTGCAGAACCTCGGTCTCAAGACGCGGGACCTGCTTCGGCTCGTGCCCGGCACCGAGGTCGAGGTCATCGAACGCTGCTCGGGTCACAACGGCACCTATGCGGTCAAAAGCAGATTTCGCGACGCCTCGATGCGGATCGGGCGCCCGGTGTTCGAGCGCGTACAGAACTCCGAGGCGAACTATTTCTCGAGCGACTGCCCGATGGCCGGTCACCAGATCGAGAGCGCTCTGCCCAGTCCGCGCGCACCGACGCACCCGCTCAAGTTGCTGCGCATCGCGTACGGAATCTGAGCGTGCAGAAACTGGCCGCCTCGGAGTTGATGTCGCTGGAGCAGTACGCGCGCGAGCGGCCGGCGCATCGCGTGCGCATGATTGCCTACCGCCGGTTGCGGCAGCTTCGCATCGGCGAGCATTGCAGCTTGAGCTTCGAGGATCGGCGCACCGTGCAGTATCAGGTGCAGGAGATGCTGCGCGCCGAGCGCATCTTCGAGGCCGAGGGCATCGCCGAGGAGTTGGCGGTCTACAACTCACTGGTGCCCGACGGGGCCAACCTCAAGGCGACGCTGCTGATCGAATACGAGGATCCGGCCGAGCGTGCGCGCCGGCTGGTCGAGCTGCGCGGCTTCGAGCGGCGCTGCTGGATGCGCATCGAAGGCTTCGAGCCGGTGTTCGCGCTCGCCGATGAGGATCTCGAGCGCGAGAACGACAACAAGACATCGGCGGTGCATTTCCTGCGGTTCGAATTCACGGCACCGATGATCCAGGCGCTGCGCAACGGCTCGGCTCTCTCCGCCGGCGTGGACCTGCCGGCCTATCATCACAGCGTCGTCCCCGTGCCCGACACGCTGCGCGGCGCGCTGCTGCGGGATTTCGACTAACCTGAGCGCCGTGGGCGCGCCACGCGCGCGCCCGGCGCTCAGGGGCCGCACGTTCGCGTGTCCGAATCGCTCAGCGTAGCGAGGAACGCGATCACATCGTCGATCTCGGTATCGCTCCACACCGGCTGCTGGCCGGCGCTGCGGTTCAGCGGCAGATCGATGATGTCCACGTTCAGGCGCCGGCGCGGCGGCAGATCGTCGAACTTGACCACCCCGAGCGCCGAGGCCGGATACCACAGCCGCGGATCGGTGTCGCGCCGCACGTAGAAGCGCAGCGCAGCGCGCAGATCGTGGAACCGGCCATTGTGAAAGAACACGCAGCGGCTGGCGGCGTTGCGCAGCGTCGGGGTCTTGAACATGCCGCAGTACTGCGTGCGTGCGCGCTGATCGCGGCGCAATGGACCGCACAGTCCCTGATCGAAGTAGCCGCGCGCCGCGGTTGCGCGAATCTGCGGATTGCGCGGTACGCCCAGGGCCTCGAACTGGAAATCGGTGAACAGCGGATGCGAGCCATCCGCGCCGGGGCGGTCCGGGTGGCAGCTCGCGCAGTTGCCGCGGCGCGGATCGTCGAACAGCGCCATGCCGTGCAGCTCCTGCGCGCTCAGCGCCGCGTTGCCGTCCAGGTACGCATCGAAGCGGCTGGTGTAGGGGTGAAAGCTCGAATCCTCGAGCTCGAAGCGCTCGAGCGCGAACAGTGCCCGGCGATAGGCCCGCTCCGGATGGTCGAAGACGCGGCGGCCGAACAGGCGACGGAAATCCGCCGCGTAGCGCGCGCGCTCGAGCCTGGCGACCAGGGCGGCGCGCGTGGGATTGGCCATTTCAGAGCTCGACAGCAGCGGGAAATCCGCCTGCTCGCGCAGGCTGTTGAACCGGCCGTCCCAACCGAAGCCCCCCGCCGGGGGCTCGCCATCGAGCAATCGCTCCACCTCGCTGGCGGCATAGGGCGCAGACCAGACCGGCGTGCGATCGAGCGTGTAGCGCAGCGAGGGCACCGCGCGCGTTCCCTGGCGATCGAGCCCGGGTCCGCCGAGCTGCACCGCCAGGCCGTTGGGGGGGCCGTAGGCGTGCGCGGGATCATGGCAGCTCGCGCACGACATGCGGCCGGAGGCCGACAGCGAGGCATCGAAGAAGATCCGGCGCCCGAGCCGCGCTGCAGCGGTCTCTCCCGCCGACGCCGGCAGCACTGCGAGCAGCAGCAGGGTGCCGAGGATGCTAGCGGCCGAGGAAGACGTTGCCATCCTCACCAAGGGTATCGAGCCGGTAGCCCGTGCGAGCATCGTCGGCGGCATAACCCAGATGGGCGCCGAGCTGAAAGATGTCCTCGAGGCTCTTGAGCAGGGCATAGTGGTTGTAGGGAGTGCTCGAGCTGCTGCCCGGCTTCACGAACGGCGAGAGCAGCAGCGCGCCGATGCGATCGCCGCCGTAGCCGTCGAAGACGATGTCCACGATTTTGGTGGCCGTGTTCACCACCCTGATGCGACGCGGCCGGTCGGCGCCCACGTTGGGGCCCGGTGGCTGGCGGCAGCAGGTGGTTCCCGGGAAGGTGATCTCCACGACGGTCTGCCCCGTGCTCGGATTGCTGGCGATGCGTTCGGTGTAGTTGCTTTCATCGAAGGTGATGATCAGCAGGCCGTCCTGCCGGTAGGCCGGTGAGGCCAGGATCTTCGGCACCCACACCTTCAGGAACTCATCGGCGGAGGTCAGGCCGCCCGGCTTGCCATTGGCGCAGGTCGTGCCCGCTGCGCCCGTGCCGCTGCCGTCGTGGCCGTCGTCGCACAGATTGGGCGTGATGAAGGCGAAGTTCGGCGTGCTGGCGACGGCGCGCAGGTCCTCGGTCAGGCGCTCGAGGCGGACCACGTCCAGGTCGCAGCGGGGGGAATCGATGATGGAGTGAAAGTACATGAAGGGATCGTGGCGCGTGGCGTAGGCATCGCCGTAGGGGACGGCCCTGCTGGGCGCCTCGGCCGCATTGGTGCGGTCGGTATCGACCCCTATGCTCGGGTGGCCGCAGGTGGCGCGCTCGCGGGCCGGATCGTTGCCCATGTCCTGCATGTAGCCGCGCCAGCGCAGGCCTGCGGCCTCGAGCTGGTCGGGCAGCGAGCGCACGGCCGCCGGATAGATGCAGCCGCCGGCGGCGATGACCTGGCCGCCGGGAGCCGTGCCGCCGGGCGTGACGTCGTTGTAGTTGCCGGCCGCGGCGGTCAGTCCCGGCCGGCAGTCCTGCTCGGTGTCCGGTGTGGCCGCCTGGCCGCTGATCAGGGCGATGTAGTTGTCGAGGCTGACGTGGCCCGTGGCGTAGTACTGCGTCAACAGGGCGCCCATGGGCACGAGCGTCTGGCGTAGGTACGGATCCTGCGTGCTGGTGCCGAAGGTATCCTCGAAGGTCTTGTTCTCGAGCACGATCAGGAACACGTGACGGATGCGGGCGGCCGCCGTGCTCACCGTCGCAGGCGAGTGCGCCGCCGGGGCCGGCAAGGCGCGCGACGCGGGGGCTGCCGGCGCTGCGGGCGCCGCAGCGTTGCCCGGTCCGGCGCCGCCCAGCGCGCCCAGCGCGCCCAGGGCAGCGGCGGCGATGCGCGCGAATTGTGCATGCATGGGTCTTGGATCGTCACGGGGGCGGGCGTGCCTGTCAATGGCGATGGCCTCGAACATCCGCATCGGTTGGTGCAGAATTCACGGCCCAGCATCGGGAGTGCCGGCACGCATGCCCTCATTCGACGTGGTCTCCAAGGTGGACATGCACGAGCTGACCAATGCCGTGGATCAGGCCCGGCGCGAGCTCGAGAAACGCTACGATCTTCGCGGCACCGGCGCGCGCTTCGAGCTCGAGGGCGCCGTGATCACGCAGTTCGCGCCCAGCGAGTACCAGCTCGAGCAGCTGCTCGAGATCCTGCGTCTGCGCCTGGCGGCGCGCGGCATCGATCCGCGATGCCTGGATCTCGGGCCGGTGGAGGTCAATCTGGCCGAGGCGCGCCGCGCTCTCACGATCAAGCAGGGCATCGAGCAGGCGGCGGCCAAGAAGCTCGTGGCCGAGCTCAAGGCGGCCAAGCTCAAAGTCGAGGCGCAGATCCATGGCGACAAGCTGCGCGTGAGTGGCAAGAAGCGCGACGATCTTCAGACGGCGATGGCCGCGCTGCGCAAGACCCCGTGCGAGCTGCCGCTGCAGTTCGAGAACTTTCGCGACTAGCTGCGGGTGCTAAAATGCGCCCTGACCCGTCACGCCCCCCGAGCGCCCCATGAGCACCTCTCTGCGCGATCAGCTCATCCAGGCCGGCCTGGTCACCGAGAAGCAGGCCCGGCTCGCCAGCCGGCCGGTGCGTCCGGCGCCGCAAGCGAGGCGCGGGCCTGCGCCCGTGCCCGAGCAGCGGCTGGCCGCCCAGCGTGCCCAGGCCGACAAGGCTGCACGGGATCAGGAGCTGAACCTGCGGCTCAAGGCCAAATCCGAACGCGCCGCGCGCTGGGCGCAGGTGCGGCAGCTGATCGAGCAGCACCAGCTGCCGAGGATCGAGAGCGAGGACTTCTTCCACTTCTGCGACGGCAAGAAGATCAAGCGCATCGCCGTCAACGGGGCCGTCCGCGAGCAGCTCGGCCGGGGCGAGCTGTGCATCGTACGCGTCGATCACCGCTATGCGCTGGTGCCCGCGGCCGCCGCCGCCCGCATTCGCGAGCGCGAGGCTGCGGCCATCATCGAGCCGGGAGCCGCCGTGGCGGCCGTGGCGCCGGAGGAGGCCTACAGCGAGTTCCCCATCCCCGACGATCTCACGTGGTGATGCCGGGCGTGGAGGATGCGGACACTGCGCCTGCGCCTGCGGCGGCGGCGCTGCGATCGGGCATCGAGCTGCAATATTTCGACCGCGGTGTGCGCCCGCAGGACGATTTCTACGGGCACGTCAACGGTGCGTGGCTGCGCGCCACCGAGATTCCGGCCGACAAGGGACGCTACGGGGCCTTCGACCAGCTCGCCGATGATGCGCTCGAGCAGCTTCGCACTCTGGTCGAGCCGCTGCGCGACATCGCTGACGCCGGCGATCCGGATCAGCGCAAGATAGTCGACCTGTATGCCAGCTTCCTCGATGAGCCCGAGCTGGAACGGCTGGGCCTCGAGCCGCTCGCGGCGGCGTTCGAAAGAATCGCGGCGTTGAAGCGCCGGGCGCAGATCCCGGAGCTGATCGCGTATTTCGGTCAGATCGGTGTCGGGGCGCCCTACGCGCCGCGCGTCCATCAGGATGCGCGGGATGCCACGCGCTACATCTTCGACCTGCGGCAGGGTGGGCTCGGTTTGCCCGATCGCGATTACTACCTGCAGAGCGATCAGCGCCTGGTGCAGATCCGCGCGCACTACCTGCGGCACGTGGAGACCATGCTCGGCCTGGCGGGCGAGACCGCGGCGGCGGCCCAGGCCCGGGACATCGTTGCGCTCGAGACCGCGCTGGCGCGATCGCAATGGACACAGGTCGAGAATCGCGATCCGGTGAAGACCTACAACCGGATCGAGCTGGCGCAGCTTCCCGGACTGGCGCCGGGCCATGACTGGCCGCGCTATCTGACGGCAGCGGGCGTCGCAGGCCGGATCGACTACCTGGTGATCGGCCAGCCCAGCTACATTGCCGCGTTCGACCGGTTGCTGCGACGCGCGCCCCTGGCGGCGTGGCGCGCCTATTTCCGCTGGCGGCTGCTCAGCGATTACGCCCCGTATCTGAGTCGGCGGTTCGTGGATGAACATTTCGCGTTCTACGGCACCGCATTGCGCGGCATCGCGCGCAATCGGCCGCGCTGGAAGCGCGCCATCGCACTGCTCGACGATGCCCTGGGCGAGGCCCTCGGCCGGATCTACGTCGCGCGCCATTTTCCGCCGGCGCACAAGGCGCGCATGGACGAGCTGGTCGCGAACCTGCTCGCGGCCTACAGGGCCGACATCGAGGCGCTCGAGTGGATGGGTCCGCAGACGCGGCAGAAGGCGCGGGAGAAGCTCGACGCCTTCACCAGCAAGATCGGCCACCCGTCCCGCTGGCGCGACTACGGGGCGCTGCGCATCCTGCCGCAGGATCTGGTCGGCAATCTCATGCGCGCCGCCGAGTTCGAGTACCAGCGTAACCTCGGCAAGCTGGGGCATCCGATCGACCGCGGTGAGTGGGAGATGACGCCGCAGACGGTGAACGCCTACTACAACCCGGCCAAGAACGAGATCGTATTTCCGGCCGCGATACTGCAGCCGCCGTTCTTCGACGCCCAGGCGGACGATGCGGTCAACTATGGCGGCATCGGCGCCGTGATCGGTCACGAGATCAGCCACGGCTTCGATGACCAGGGCAGCCAGTACGACGGCCACGGCAACCTGCTCAGTCCGCCGGGCTGGTTCACACCGGCCGATCTCGAGCAATTCAAGGCCAGGACCCGAGCGCTGGTGCAGCAGTACGCGGCGTTCGAGCCCGTGCCGGGATTCCCGATCAATGGCGAGCTCACGCTGGGCGAGAACATCGCCGACAATGCCGGGCTCGCGATCGCGTACCAGGCTTACCGCCTGTCACTGGGCGGTCAGCCGGCGCCGGTGATCGACGGACTCAGCGGCGAGCAGCGATTCTTCATCGGCTGGGCGCAGGTGTGGCGCAGCAAGACGCGCGACAACGAGGCCATCCTGCGCATCAAGGCCGATCCGCACGCCCCGCCGCAGTTCCGCGGCACCGTGCCGCAGATGAACCAGGCTGCGTTTCACGACGCGTTCGGTGTCAGGGACGGCGACCGGATGTACCTGCCGCCGAGCCGCCGCCTCACGCTCTGGTGAGTTATGGCCGAATCCTATACCGCTTCCGATATCGAAGTTCTGAGTGGTCTGGACCCGGTGCGCCGCCGTCCGGGCATGTACACCGACACCACGCGCCCAAATCACCTCGCACACGAGGTCATCGACAACAGCGTGGACGAGGCGATTGCGGGCTACTGCAAGTCGATCCGCGTGACGCTCTACAAGGACCAGTCGCTCGAGGTGGTCGATGACGGGCGCGGCATGCCGGTCGACATCCACCCGAAGGAGAAGGTCAGCGGCGTCGAGCTGATCCTCACGCGCCTGCACGCGGGCGGCAAGTTCACCGAGGGCTCGTACAAGTTCGCCGGGGGCCTGCATGGCGTCGGCGTCTCGGTGGTCAATGCGCTCTCGCGCCACCTGGAATGCTGGGTGCGGCGGGGCGGGCGCGAATACAACATCAGCTTCCGCGACGGCCGCGTGCACAGCAAGCTCGAGGTCGTCGGTACCGTCGGCGCGCGCAATACCGGCACCACGGTGCGCTTCTGGCCCGATCCGCAGTTCTTCGACACCGACCGCTTCTCGGTGCCCGAGCTCAAACGCCTGCTCAAGGCCAAGGCAGTGCTCTGTGCCGGCCTGCGAGTGAGCTTCCTCAACGAGCAGACCGGGGAGAAGGACGAGTGGTTCTACACCGGCGATCTGGGCGCCTACCTGATCGAGCAGCTCGGCGCCGCCGAGCGTCTGCCGCCCGAACCGATCACGGGCCGCCATGCCACCGAGCAGGATGCCGTCGATTGGGCGCTGGCTTGGTCGAGCGATGCCGAGCATCTCGTGGCCGAGAGCTACGTCAACCTGATCCCCACCAGCGGCGGGGGCACGCACGTGAACGGTCTGCGCGCGGGTGTGGTGGGCGCGGTGCGCGAGTTCTGCGAGTTCCGCAATCTGCTGCCGCGAGGCATCAAGCTGACGGCCGAGGATGTCTGGGAGCGCGCCTGCTTCGTGCTGTCGATCAAGATCCGCGATCCCCAGTTCGCGGGCCAGATGAAGGAGAAGCTCAGCTCGCGTGAGGCTGCCGCGCTGGTCGAAACGCACGCGCGCGATGCCGCCGCGCTGTGGCTCAATCAGCACCCCGAAGCCGGCGAGCGCATCGCGCAGTTCGCGATCACCAACGCGCAGGAGCGGCTGCGCGCCGCCGCACGCGTGGTGCGCAAGCGCGCCGTCAACGGCCCGGCGCTGCCCGGTAAGCTCGCCGACTGCAGTTGCCAGGATCCGGCGCGCTCGGAGCTGTTCCTGGTCGAGGGCGATTCGGCGGGCGGCTCGGCCAAACAGGCGCGTGACAAGGAGTTCCAGGCCATCATGCCGCTGCGCGGCAAGATCCTGAACACCTGGGAGCTCGAGCCGGGCGCGATCGGCTCCTCGCAGGAAGTGCACGACATCAGCGTGGCGCTCGGGGTGGATCCGGGCATCGCGGATCTGGCCGAACTGCGCTATCACAAGGTGTGCATACTGGCGGATGCGGATTCGGACGGACAGCATATCGCCACGCTGCTGTGCGCGCTGTTCCTGCGCCATTTCCGCCCGCTGGTGGCGGGCGGCCACGTGCACGTGGCGATGCCGCCGCTGTATCGCATCGACGCGGGCAAGCAGGTGCTGTACGCGCTCGATGATGAGGAGCGCGACGCGCTGCTCGCGCGCCTGGAGCGCGAGCACTCGCGCGTGAAGCCGGTGGTGACGCGCTTCAAGGGCCTGGGCGAGATGAACCCGGTGCAGTTGCGCGAGACCACGATCGATCCGCGCACGCGCCGCCTGGTCCAGCTCACGGTGGCGCCCAAGGACCAGACCGACAAGCTCATGGACATGCTGCTCGCCAAGAAGCGCGCCGCCGATCGCCGCGATTGGCTCGAGCGCAACGGCAACCTGGCCGAGGCGGTGGGCTGATGGCCGACCAGCGGCCCGATTTCGAGGGCGTGGAACGGCGCCCGATGGGCGTGTTCACCGAGAAGGCCTATCTCGACTACTCGATGTACGTCATCCTCGACCGCGCGCTGCCGGCGCTGGGCGACGGACTCAAGCCGGTGCAGCGCCGCATCACCTACGCGATGAGCGAACTGGGGCTGTCGGCCGCCTCCAAGCACAAGAAATCAGCCCGCACGGTGGGCGATGTCATCGGCAAATTCCATCCGCACGGGGATGCCGCCTGCTACGAGGCCATGGTGCACATGGCGCAGGACTTTTCCTATCGTTACCCGATCGTGGACGGGCAGGGCAACTGGGGCTCGGCGGACGATCCCAAATCCTTCGCCGCCATGCGCTACACCGAGGCGCGGCTCACCCGCTATGCCGACGTGCTGCTTGGCGAGCTCGAGCACGGCACGGTCGACTGGGTGCCGAACTTCGACGGCACCATGGATGAGCCGACCATGCTGCCGGCGCGCCTGCCGAACCTGCTGCTCAATGGCGCCTCGGGGATCGCCGTGGGCATGGCTACCGACATCCCGCCGCACAACCTGCGCGAGATCGCCGCCGCCTGCATCCATCTGCTCGATGATCCCGAGGCCACCACGCGCGCGCTGCTCAAGCACGTCAAGGGGCCGGACCTGCCCACCGGCGGGGAGATCATCTCCCCGCGCGCCGACCTGATCGCCTTCTATGACAGCGGCAGCGGCAGTTTCAAGGCGCGCGCGACCTGGGAGGTCGAGGCCGATACGGGGCACGTCATCATCACGCAGCTCCCCTACCAGGTCTCCGGCAGCCGCGTGCAGGAGCAGATCGCGCAGCAGATTCGCGACAAGAAGCTGCCGATGGTGGACGACGTGCGCGATGAATCCGATCACGAGAACCCCACGCGGCTGGTGATCGAGCCGCGCTCGAACCGGGTGGATGTGGTGCAGCTCATGGCGCACCTGCTCGCCACCACGGACCTGGAGCGCAACTACCGCGTCAACCTGAACGTCATCGGCATCGACGGCCGGCCGCGCGTCATGGGGCTGAAGGCGCTGCTGGGCGAGTGGCTCGAGTTCCGCCAGAAAACCGTGCGCCGGCGGCTGCAGCATCGGCTCGACAAGGTCGCACGCCGGCTGCACATCCTCGACGGCCTGCTCATCGTCTATCTGAACCTCGACGAGGTCATCCGCATCATCCGGCGCGAGGACGAGCCCAAGCCGGTGCTCATCAAGCGCTTCAAGCTCTCGGACGAGCAGGCCGAGGCCATACTCGAGACCAAGCTGCGCCATCTGGCGCGGCTCGAGGAGATGAAGATCCGCGAGGAGCAGAAGGAGCTGGCGGAGGAGCGCAGCGAGCTCGAGGCCCTGCTCGGCAGCCGGGCGAAGCTGCGGGCACTGGTGCGCGCGGAGATCGAGGCCGATGCGGCGGAGTTCGGTGATGAGCGGCGCACGCGCATCGTGGAGCGGGCCGCCGCGCAGGCGATCGAGGAGTCCGAGCTGCTCACGAGCGAGCCGGTCACGATCGTGCTCTCCACGGGCGGCTGGGTGCGCTCGGCCAAGGGCCACGATATCGATCCGCGCAGCCTCTCGTACAAGACCGGCGACGCCTTCCAGGCGGCCGCCCGCGGGCGCAGCACGCAGCTCGCGGTTTTCATCGACAGCACCGGCCGCGCCTACAGCCTGCCGGCGCACACCCTGCCCTCGGCGCGCGGGCAGGGCGAGCCGCTCTCCGGACGCCTGGATCCGCCCGACGGGGGGCGCTTCGCCGGCGTTCTGATCGGCGAGCCCGAGGATCTGTGGCTGCTCGCGAGTGATGCGGGCTATGGTTTCACGGTGCGGCTCAAGGAGCTGCACTCGCGCAATCGCGCCGGCAAGGCGCTGCTGAAGCTCAGCCCCAATGCGCTGGTGCTGCCCCCGGCACCGGTGCCGCTCGCAGAGGGCGGTACGGCGGCCGACGCGCGCGTCGCCCTGGTCAGCTCCGAGGGCCGGCTGCTGCTGTTTGCGGCGACCGAGGTGCCCGAGCTTGCGCGCGGCAAGGGCAACAAGCTGTTCGCCATCGCCGGGAGAAAGGCGCAGGCGCGCGAAGAGGTGCTGGTGGCCGTGACGGTGCTGGCGGGCGCGCAATCGCTGGCCGTGGCGTCGGGGGAGCGGCAGATGGTGCTGACCGCATCCGATCTCAAGCACTATGTGGGCGATCGCGCCCAGCGCGGCGCCGTGCTGCCGCGCGGCTGGCGCACCGTGGAGCGCATCGCACCGCTCGATTGAGCGGCGCGAGTGCGCCCGCGCTAGATGTCCTCCGCGCGGTGGCAGGCGACATCGCTGTCGCCCACGCGCCGCAATGCCGGAACCTCCTGCGCGCAGCGCTCGATCGCGTGCACACAGCGGGTGCGGAATACACAGCCGCTCGGCGGCGCGAGACTCGAGGGCGGCTCACCGGCGACGGGAGCAGCGCGCCGGCGCGCGCGCTGCGGGTCGGGAATCGGCACGGACTGCAGCAGCGCGCGGGTGTAGGGATGCCGCGGCGCATGGAACAGCGCCTCGCGCGACGCGCTCTCCATGACACGGCCGAGGTACAGCACCAGCACGCGGTCGCACAGCAGCTTCACGGCCGGCAGATCGTGGGCGATGAACAGCAGCGAGAGCCGCAGCTCGCGCTGCAGCCGCTGCAGCAGATCGGTGATCTGCGCCTTGATCGAGACATCGAGCGAGGACAGGGGCTCATCGCACACCACCAGATCGGGCTCGAGCATCAGGGCGCGGGCGATGCCGATGCGCTGCGCCTGGCCGCCCGAGAACTGGTGCGGATAGCGTGACAGGTGCGCCGCTTCCAGTCCCACGCGCTCGAGCATGGCGATGACGCAGTCGCGCCGCCGCGTCGCGGAGAGCTCCGGGCGGAAGATCTGCAGCGGCTCGGCGAGAACGCTGCCGAGGCGCTGGCGCGGGTCGAGCGCAGCGATGCCGTCCTGGAAGATCATCTGCAGATGCGCGCGCATGCGCTGCAACGCCGCGCCCCGCAGCGCGAGCAGATCACGGCCGCGGAAGCGCACGCGCCCGCTCTCGACCTCGGTCAGGCGCAGCAGCGCGCGGGCCAGCGTGGATTTGCCGCTGCCGGACTCCCCGACGACACCGAGGGTCTGGCCGCGCTCGAGATCGAGGCTCACGCCCTCGAGGGCCCGCAGCCGCAGGGAGCGGCCGCGGTGGCGCACCGCGAAGCTCACGCACAGCTCGCGCACCTCGAGCAGCGTCTCGCCCGCTACGCTCACGCCGGTGCTCCGGGCTCGCACGGCGCCGCAGACTCCGGCAGCGGTTCGAGCCGCGGCAGCGCGGCCATCAGCGCCTGGGTGTAGGGGTGGCGCGGCCGCGCGAACAGCTCCTCGCAGCCGGCCTGCTCGACGATGCGGCCGGCGCGCATGACGCCGACCCGGTCCGCAAGCTGCGCGACGACGCCCAGGTCGTGCGTGACCAGTACCAGCGCCGCACCGGTGCGGGCGCGCATCTCCTGCAGCAGCGCGAGGATCTGGGCCTGCACGGTGACATCGAGTGCGGTGGTGGGCTCGTCGGCCAGCACGATGTCGGGATCGCCGATCAGGGCCATGGCGATCATGATGCGCTGGCGCATACCGCCGGAGAGCTCGTGCGGGTATTGGCGGGCACGGCGCTCCGGCTCGCCGATGTGCACCGCCTCGATCATCTCGAGTGCGCGCCGCTCGGCCGCGCGACGCGTCATGCGAGCGTGCACACGCGGCACTTCGCTGAGCTGATCGATCACGCGCAGGTAGGGGTTGAGCGCGGACATTGGATCCTGGAACACCATGGTGATACGCGCGCCGCGGATTGCATTGAGCCGGCGCGCGTCCAGTCCCAGCAGCTCGCCGCCGCGGTAGCGGATGCTGCCACGCACGCGCGCGGCCCGCGGCAGCAGTCCGAGGATCGCGAGCAGCAACGCCGTCTTGCCCGAGCCGGATTCACCCACGAGCCCCAGGCATTCGCCCGCCGCGAGCTCCAGGCTCACATCGCACAGTGCCGCGGCCTGCGCGCTCGCGCCCCGGGGCGTCGCATAGGCCACGTTGAGATCGCGGATCTGCAGCAGCGCCGTATCGGTGCTCGACATGCTCACGGCTCGTGCGGGTCGAGGGCGTCGCGCAACCCGTCGCCGATGAAGTTGAAGCAGTACACGATGGTCGCCAGCACCACCGCGGGCACCAGCAGCAGGTGCGGATGGGCCTGCATGTCCGAGGCGCCGTCGGCAATCAACGAGCCGAGCGAGGCCAGCGGGGCGCGAACGCCCAGTCCGAGGAAGCTCATGAAGGCCTCGAACAGGATGACAGCGGGAATGGTGAGGGTCGCGTAGATGATCACGACCCCGAGCAGATTGGGCACGATGTGGTGTGCGATCATGCGCCCGGCGCGTACGCCGGATGCGCGCGCGGCCTCGACGAATTCGCGGCGCTTGAGCGCCAGCGCCTCGCCGCGCACGATGCGCGCGATGTCGAGCCAGGACACCGCTCCGATCGCGATGAATATGAGCCACAGGTCGTGTCCGAACAGCACCGTCAGCACGATGACGAACGGCACGAACGGCACCGAATACAGCACGTCGACCGTGCGCATCATGAACGCATCGGCGACGCCGCCGGCGTAGCCTGCGACCGCGCCCCAGAGCACGCCCACCAGCACGCTGATGGCGCTGGCCGCGATGCCGATCAGCAGCGAGATGCGGCAGCCCCACAGCACCCGGATCAGCAGGTCGCGGCCGAGCGGGTCGGTGCCGAGCAGGTGCCCGCCGTGCAGCGCCGGCGGCCGCGAGATCAGGTCGAGCTGCGGGGTGTAGTAATCATAGGGGGAGAGCGCGGGCACGATCAGGCTGGCCAGCGCCAGCAGCAGCAGTACCGCGCCGGCGATCAGCGCGCCGGGATGGCGCCGCCGCAGGCGCTGCCAGCGGCCGATCGCGTCAGGATTCAAGGCGTACCCGGGGATCGATCCACGCATAGCATAGATCGGCCAGCAGATTGCACAGGATGATCAGCGCGCCGTAGAGGATGGTGATGCCCAGCACCAGGGTGTAGTCGCGATTGAGCGCGCCGGTCACGAAGAAGCGGCCGATGCCGGGCAGCCCGAACACGGTTTCCACCACGATCGAGATGGTGATGACGCCGGCGGTGGTGGGACCGAGGAAGGACACCACCGGCGCGAGGCTCGGGCGCAGCGTGTGATGCAGCAGAATGCGGGCGCTGGACAGGCCCTTGGCGCGCGCGGTGCGGATGAAGCCGCTGCTCAGCACCTCGAGTGCGCTGCCGCGCACGATGCGCGCCACATAGGCGATGTAGGGCAGCGACAGTGCCGCCACCGGCAGCAGCAGGTGCGAGGGCGAGTCGGGAACCCAGTCCCCGGCGGGCAGCCAGTGCAGCTGCACCGCGAACACCAGCACCAGGAGCGGTGCGATCACGAACACCGGCAGTGAGATGCCGGCCACCGCCAGCGCCATCGGCGCGCGATCCCACCAGCTATGGCGCCGCCAGGCAGCATTGAGCCCGATGGGTATGCCCAGCAGCAGCGCCACGGCGAGCGCGCACAGGCCGACGGTCAGATCGACCGGGAATGCGGCCGCGATGAGCTGGTTCACCGAGGTGTTGCGGTACTGGAACGAGGGCCCGAGGTCTCCGTGCGCGAGGTCATCGAGGTAGCGCAGGTACTGCCGCCATAGCGGCTCCTCGAGGTGGTAGCGCGCCTCGATGCTGCGGCGGATCTCGGGCAGCATGGGCTTGTCGGCGCTGAAGGGTCCGCCGGGGGCCAGATGCAGCAGCAGGAAGGCGAGCGTCACGATCAGCAGCAGCGTGGGCACGCTCTCCAGTACGCGGCGCACGGTGTAGCGCAACATGCCTCAGTGCCCCTGGTGTTCGAGAATGTACATGTAGCGCGACAGGTTGCGGTCCAAGGGATTCGACCGCCAGCCACGCACGTAGGGCTTGATCAGGTGGCGCGTGGCGTAATAGTAGATCGGGACGTAGGCCGCGTCCTGATTCAGCAGCCGTTCGGACTGCTCGAGCAGCCGGTAGCGCGCGCCCGCGTCCGGCTCCTCGGCGGCGCGATCGAGCAGGGCATCGAAGCGCGCATTGGCGTAGCGGCCGTAGTTGAGCGAGCCGCCGCTGTGGAACAGCTGCAGGAAATTGACCGGGTCGGCAAAGTCCCCGATCCAAGCGTCCATAAACAGCGGCAGCACGCCGAGTTCGCGGTTCTGCAACAGCACTTTGAACTCCGACTCATCCACGCCGACCTGCGCCCCCAGCACCGCGCGCCACATGGCGGCCACCGCCTCGAGAGAATGGCGCTCGTCGGCGCCCTGGACCGAGGTGCTGATGTCGACGCGCAGCGGCTGCGCCACCGAATAGCCGGCCTGCGCGTACAGTCGGCGCGCCAGGGCGTTGCGCTCGCTCTGCCCGGTGGCGGCCCACTGCGGATGCTGCGCCTGGTACCCCGGCAGCGGCGGCAGCAGCGTGTCGGCCGGCTCGTACATGCCGTACTTCAGATAGCGCGTCAGTGCCGCGCGGTCGACGGCCAGGATCAGCGCCTGTCGCAGCGGCAGATTGTCACGGAAGGGCGGCAGGTTGAAATTGAACGCGAGCATGTAGATGCCGAGCAACGGCGAGTTCACCACCTGCTCGCCGAGCGTGCGCACGAGCCAGGGCCTCTGGTTCGCGGCGAACGAATCGGTGAACTGCACGTCGCCGGCAAGGTAGCGCAGCACCGCTTGCGCACGGTCGGGCATGACGTAGTACACCACCGATTTGAGGTGCACGTGGGCGGCATCCCAATAGAAAGGACTGGCCTCGAGCGTGATGCGGTTGCCGATGACGTTCTCGTGCAGCGTGAAGGCGCCGTTGCCGACCAGGTGTCCGGGACGCACCCAGTCGTCGCCGTAGCGTTCGAGGGCCGGACCGTAGACGGGATAGAGGTAGATCTGATCCATCAGATCGAGCAGATACGGGGTCGGCGCCACGAGGTGCACCGTGAGGGTATGCGCATCGGTGGCCTCGGCCCCGAGCGCGTCGGGTGGCTTGCGGCCGAGCGCGACATCCAGCGCATTGACGATGGGCGCCAGTGACTGGGCATAGCCGGCACCGGTCTTCGGATCCACCTCGCGGCGCCAGGAATAGACGAAATCGGCGGCCGTGACCGGCGCGCCGTTGGACCAGCGCGCTTGCGGGCGCAGGTGAAACACCCAGGTCCGGCCGTCGGCGCTGTGCTCCCAGGACTCGGCAGCTCCGGGCACCGGCCGGCCGTCCACGCTCAAAGTGACCAGCCCCTCGAACAGATCGTCGAGTACCCGCTGCGACGGGATGTCGGTGGTCAATTGCGGATCGAGCGAGCGCGGGGAATCATCGAGGGTGCGGGCCAGGGACTGCGTGCCCGCGAGCGCGGTACCGACGCTGATCGTCGGGGCGGCGACGCGCTGCGGATCCGGGTGGTTGCCGCAGGCCGCGAGCAGGGCGGAGAGGCAGAGCGCCAGGCCTGGCGGAGCCGCGCGGCTCACGACTTCAGCACCACCTCTTCCGGCGCGTGCACGAAGTAGCCCTGAATGTACTGCACGCCGAGCTGCCAGACCACCGCCATCGTATTCGCGTCCTCGATCCGCTCGGCCACGGTCTGCACATTGCCCTTGGCCGCCGCCGCGGCAATGGCGCGCACGCGCTGCTGCAGTTCCGGGCTGGTCGCGAGGCCCTGCATGAGCGAGCCGTCGATCTTGACGAAATCGAGCGGCAGGTTGGAGATCAACCAGTTCGAGTTGCGGCCGGTGCCGAAGTGCTCGAGCGCGAATCTCACGCCCGCGGCCCGCGCCACGCTGATCAACTGCGTGGTCTGCTGCACGTTCGAGGCGGCAACCTCCTCGGTGATCTGCAGGCACAGCCGTTGCGCCTCGGCGCGCGTCGAGCGCAGCTGCAGCTCGATCCACGGCACCAGCGAGGGGTCGAAGGCGCTATCGCGCGCCAGGCGCACGAACAGCAGATCGGGCTTGCCCTTGGAGATGAAGGACAGCGATGCGCCGAGCACCCAGCGGTCGATGTTCTTCATGAGATCGTTGCGCTCGGCCGCCGGCAGGAATTCCGAGGGCAGGACCTCCTTGCCCTGTGCATCGAGCATGCGGATCGCGACATCGAACATTTTCTGCGCCCCGCCGGTCAGCGCCGCGATTGGCTGCTGCACCAGGCGGAAGCGATTTTCCATGAGCGCGGCCTTGATGTGCTTGACCCAGACCTGATCGTAGCCCTTGACGCGACTGTCGTTGTCGGCGCGGTCGACGGACACGATCTGGCCGTTGCCGCGCGCGCGTCCCCGGCGCAGCGCGTTGAGCGCGTCCATGATCGCAGCGTTGAGATCCGGACTGTCGTGCGGCACGACGCTCAGGCCGACGCCGCAGGTGGCGTGCAGCCCATCACCGCTTTGCACCGGGAACAGGTGCTTGCCGACGCGCTCGACCACGTTCTCGCACCAGGCCTCGACATCGCGCGGATTGCCGCGCTCGAGCAGCAGCAGCAGCGTCGTGCCGCCGAAATGGCCGGCGATGTCATGCGGTCCGAGCAGCGACTGCACAATATGGGCAAAGGCGATCAGGAACTGCTCGCACGCGAGCACGCCGAGTTCGCGCTCGATGTCGGCAAAGCGATCCGGCCGCAGGCAGGCGAAGTAGCGCACACCGCCCGCCACGGGCGTGCGCAGCCGCTCCTGCAGCGCGGTCAGCAGATGACGGCGCATCAGCAGGCCCGTGCCCTGATCGCGATGCACGGCCGACTCGAGCTCGTGCACCAGCGAGCGGTCATCGCGCTTCTGCGCCGGCACGATCAGCCGCACGCTCGGCTCGCCGTCGTACTCGCCCAGGGCCAGCACCAGCTCGATCGGAGCTACCGAGCCGTCACCGACCATGGCGCCGGCCTTGAGCGTGTGATTGCTCCAGCGGCCCTGCAGACAGGCCGTCAGGGCGGCCTTGAGTGCTGCGTGGGTCGATTCCTCGAACAGATCCATGGCCGGCTGGCCGATCAGGGCGCTGGCCTCGCCGAAGCCGAACAGCTCGAGCCAGGCTGCATTGGCGTCCACCAGGATGCCTTCCTGAATGTGCGCGATGGCGTCGTTGGAACGCTGCAGCACCACCTCGAGCTGGCTGCGATAGTCCTGGGAGGCGCGCAACGTGCGCGTCAGCGCGCGCTCGAGGCGGAAGGCGCGCAGCTCGCGTGCAATGACGGCCTGCAGGCGGCCGGGCTGCTGCAGCGAGACGGTGTCGCGTGCACCCTGCGCCATGTCGGCGCCGATGATGTCCTCATCGATGCGCTCGCGCACCGCGATCAGCGGCACCATGGCGGCGACTTGATCACGCAGCGCCGCGAGCTCCTGCAGGCCGCCCTCGGGCGGCGGACAGCAGATCAGCAGCTCCGGATTGAGCTGCTCCATGGCGTCGGACAGATCCTGGGGCGCTGAGATCCAGGTGCAGTGCGCGGCCAAGCCGGAACGGCGCAGCAGGCCATTGAGCGCCTCGACCGGTTCGCGCGTGGCACTGTGTACGATCAGTGGAACCGCCGTCGTGTCGTTCAAAAGCGCTGCGCTCCCGTAGAGCGGAATTCTATCACCCGACCTGCCGCGGACTGTGACCAGTGTCCCAGTGGGCGCTCGCCAGCACGGTCTTGCCGGGCGCACCGGCGCTCTCGCGCACCAGTTTCGGCACCAGATATCCCGGCAGGCGCGCGGCGAGCTGCATCATGAGCGCGCGCGCGCGCGGCTCGGGAACCTCGAAATGCGCGGTGCCGCGCACGCGATCGAGCAGATGCAGGTAGTAAGGCAGCACCTGTGCGGTCCAAAGCGCCTGCGACAGACTCTCCAACGCGGCCAGGGAATCGTTGATGCCGGCGAGCAGTACCGATTGGTTCAGCAGCGTCGTCCCGGCCGCGCGCAGGCGGGCCGCCGCGGCGCGCACCGAGTCATCGATTTCATTGGCGTGATTGCTGTGCAGCACGACCACGACCGGCCACGGCAGCGTACCGAGCCAATGCACGAGTCCCGCATCGACGCGCTCGGGCAGCACGATGGGGGTGCGCGTATGGATGCGTAGCCGCCGCAGGTGCGGCACGGCGCGCAAGGCGTCGGTGAGCTGCGCGAGCCGCGCGTCGGTCAGTGATAGCGGGTCCCCGCCCGAGAGAATGATCTCCTCGATCGAGGCATCGGCCGCGACGGCCGCGAGAGCCCCTTGCCAGCGGCCGCCCTCGGCAGCATCGGCGTAGGGGAATTCCCGGCGGAAGCAGTATCGGCAGTGCACCGCGCAGGCGCCGGTGGCGATCAGCAGCGCGCGGCCGTGATATTTTTGCAGCAGCCCCGGGGCACGCATGACAGCGCGCTCGCCGAGCGGGTCGGACTCGAACCCGGGATGCTCGATGAGCTCGCGCACGCCGGGCAGCACCTGCCGCAGCAGCGGATCGTTCGCATCACCGCGGCGCATGCGCCGCACGAAGCCGCGCGGCACGCGCAGTGGAAACGCCTTGGCGGCGGGGGCGGCCGCCGCCAGTGCCCCCGGAGTGCGGCTCGGATCGAGATCGAGCAGCCGCAGCAGCTCCTGCGGGTCGGTGACCGCCCGCGCCAGCTGCCACTGCCAGGAGCCGCGGCGCGATGTGCCGTCCGGGTGGCGGGTCAAGGTTGATGCCGTTATCATACGCGCCCTTTTTTGCGGGTCGCCATTGTGCGGTCTTAACGGGTGGAATAGAAATGGCCAGCTACTCGACCAATGAGTTCAAATCGGGTCTGCGCATCCTGATCGATGGCGATCCGTACGCGATCGTCGAGAACGAAATGGTCAAGCCCGGCAAGGGACAGGCCTTCAATCGTGTGAAGATCCGCAATCTCAAGACCGGCCGCACCATCGAACGCACCTTCAAGTCCGGGGACAGCGTCGAGGCCGCCGACGTGGTCGACGTCGACATGCAGTACCTCTACAGTGACGGCGACTTCTATCATTTCATGCTCCCCGACAACTTCGAGCAGCACGCGGCGGGCAAATCCGTGGTCGGTGAGGGCGCCCAATGGCTCAAGGACGGCACCGTGTGCATCGTCACGCTGTGGAACAACGTGCCCATCGTGGTCACGCCGCCGCCGCACATCGAGCTCAAGGTCATCGAGACCGACCCGGGACTGCGGGGCGACACCGCCACGGGCGGACAGAAACCCGCGAAGCTCGAGACCGGTGCCGTGGTGCGCGTGCCGTTGTTCATCAACGAAGGCGAGACCATCAGGGTCGATACGCGCACGGGCGCTTATATCTCGCGCGCCAAACAGTAACCCGACCGCAGCGACGGGCGGCTCGCTCAGGCCCGCTCGAGCGGGAAGGGCAGCGCCTGCGCGATTTGCGTGGCCCCGAGTGCCAGCATCAGCACACGGTCGAATCCCAACGCCACCCCCGCGACCGCCGGCAGTCCCGCAGCCAGCGCCGACAGCAGCGCCTCATCGAGCGCCGGCATGCAGCGCCCGCTTCGCTCGCGCAGGCCGCGATCCTGCTGGAAGCGAGCGCGCTGCTCGGCCGCGTCGCCCAGCTCCTCGAAGCCGTTGGCGAGTTCCACGCCATGGCAGTACAGCTCGAAGCGCAGCGCGACGCGCGGATCGGCCGCATCCAGGCGTGCGAGCGCGGCCTGGCTGGCCGGATAGTGGTGCACGAAGCACAGGCCGTCGGCGCCCAGGCGCGGGCCGACGGCGCTGGCCATGAGCCAGTCGAGCAGCTCATCGCGGGTGCAGCGATCGGCAACCGGGCGATCGAGCCCGTGCTCGATGGCCAGCGCGCGCAGCGCATCATCGTCCGCGGCCAGCGGATCGAGCCCGAGTTCGCGCTCGAAGGCTTGCGCGTAGCGTATCGATTCTACCGCGGACTCGGGCGCCAGTCCGAGCAGCCCCTGCGCGAGCTGCGCCACTTCGCTCATGAGCTGCGGCATGGAAAAACCGCAGCGATACCATTCGATCAGCGTGAACTCGGCGTTGTGCCAGCGGCCGTGCTCGTGGCCCCGGAACACGTGCGCGATCTGGAAGATGTCGCCGCTGCCGGCGGCGAGCAGGCGCTTCATGGCGTATTCGGGCGAGGAGTGCAGGTACAGCGGGGCGTCATGCCCCGGCAGACTCACGCGCGCACTGTGCAGGTGCGGGTCAGTCACGGCATGGCGCACCAGGGCCGGGGTGTCGACCTCGAGCACCCGGCGCGCCGCGAAGAATGCCCGTGCCGCCGCCAGCAACTCGGCACGCCGGCGCAGCGCCGGCAGCGACGCGGTCGGCCGCCACGCATCTTGCTCGCTCATGGTGCCATGCGGCCGAGGTCCGCGCCTACGCGCAGGCGCGCTCCGGCCTGTAACCCCGTTTCCCAGCGGGCGCCGGCGGGCAGCAGCAATATGACGGTCGAGCCCATGTTGAAGCGCCCCAGCTCGGCGCCGCGCGGCTGCCATAGATTGATCGCCGTGCGCGGCACGAGCCGGCGCACCCCGCCGGCGGCCGCGGGGGTGACTTCGCCGTGCCACACGGTGCTCATGCTGCCCACGAATAGCGCGCCGACCAGCACCAGCGCGAACGGGCCGTACTCGCCCTCGAAGGCGCAGATCACGCGCTCGTTGCGCGCAAACAGGCGCGGGACGCGTGCGGTCGTGGCGGCGTTGACCGAGAACAGCCGGCCCGGAACGAGCCAGGCGTCGCGCAGCTGCCCCGCCAGGGGCATGTGCACGCGGTGGTAATCGCGCGGGGCCAGGTACACCGTGGCATACAGACCGCCCGCGAAGCGCGCCACCCAGTCGGACTGCGCGGCCAACAGGGCCTCGAGGCTGTACACGTGCGATTTGGCCTGCACCAACTCATGGCCGCGCGCGCTCGCGGCGATGCTGAGCGTGCCGTCGCAGGGGGAAACCAGGCGTCGCGGGTCGGGGTCGGCCGGGCGGGCGCCCTCGCGCAGGGCGCGAGTGAAAAAGGCGTTGAAGTTCGGGTAGCTCAGCGGCTCGGACTCGAGCGCCTCCGACATATCCGGCGCGTAGCAGTGCACGAAGGCGCCGATCAGCAGATTCTTGAGCCAGCGGTGCTCGCTGCGGGTCAGCAGGTACACCAGGCGACACAGCAGATGATGCGGCAGCAGGTACTGCAGCGCGGCGGACACGCCTCAGAGCCGCCGGGACGCGCCGACCTGATGCAGGTCGGCCGCCAGCAACGGGGACGAGAACGGTGGCGAAAACACGGCCACCAGCCGCGCGTGCGTATCGAGCAGGTACAGCGTCGCGGAATGATCCATGGTGTAGCCGCCGCCAGGCAGGTCCTCCCGCACGGCCAGCGCGCTCAGGCTCTTGAGCAGCGGCGCCAGCGCGGCCGGATCACCGCGCAGCCCGATGAAGTCCTTGCTGAAGGCGGCGAGGTAGACTCGCAGCGTGGCGGCGCTGTCGCGCGCCGGGTCGATGGTCACAAACACGACGCGGGCGCCGGGCAGCGGCGGGCGGCGCTGGAGCTGTGCCAGCATTGCGAGCGTGGTTGGACAGACATCGGGGCAGCTGGTGAAGCCGAAGAACAGCAGCGTGGGGTGGCCGCGCAGATCCTCGAGGCTGAAGTCCCGGCCCGACACATCCTGCAGGTGAAACTGCTCGAGTGCGCGCGGCTGCGGCAGCCAGGTGCCGCCCTGGAGCGGCACGGCCCCGCCGAGCGTGCGGGCGAGCAGCACTCCGGCCACGACGGCGACGGCGCCGAGTGACAGCAGCATCAGGACGGAGCGGCGATTCATGCGACGATTATCTCACAGCCCGCCCGCGCGGCCGCGCGGATCGGGGCCCGCGGGGCCAGCGTGGCCCAGCGTGGCCCAGGTGCTCGCGCGCAGCACGCGCCGGCTCGCGCGCGCACGGCTGCACTTTGGTCACGGCACCGACAACGCGCGTGACGAGGCGGCGGCGCTGATCGAGCACGTGCTACGCGCGGCGCGGGCGCGGGCGCCGGTACCGAGCGCAGCAGCACGGTCGCGTACGCTCTCGCGCCGTGCGCTGGCGCAGATCGATGCACTGCTCGCGCGGCGCATCCGCGAGCGCATTCCGGCGGTGTATCTGACGCGCCGCTGCTGGTTCGCGGGCCTTGAGATGTACGTGGATGAGCGCGTGCTGATCCCGCGCTCGCCGATCGCCGAGCTCATCGGGCGCCGCTTCGAGCCCTGGATCGAGCCCGCGCGGGTGCGGCGCATACTCGATCTGGGCACCGGCTCGGGCTGCATCGCCATAGCCTGCGCGCGTGCATTCCCGGCGGCCCGGGTCGATGCGCTCGACATCTCGAGCGAGGCGCTCGCGGTCGCGGCGCGCAACATCCGCCGCTATCGCCTGCAGCGACGCGTGCGGGCGCTGAAATCCGATCATTTCGCCGCTCTCGGGCGCGCCGGCTACGATATCATCGTGAGCAATCCGCCCTATGTGGGGCGGGGCGAGCTGGGGCGGCTGCCGGCGGAATATCGGCACGAGCCGCGGCTGGCACTGGCAGCCGGCGCGGACGGCCTGGACTCGGTCAGAATCATTCTGCGCGAAGCGGCAGCGCACCTCCGTCCCGGCGGAATCCTGATCGTCGAGGTGGGCAATTCGGAAACGGCGCTGCGGCGAGCCTTTCCACGCCTGCCGTTCGTCTGGCTGACCTTCGAACGCGGCGGTGGCGGGGTGTTCGTGTTGCGACGCGAGCAGCTTGGGTCGGGTGCAATGAAAGCAAAGACAGGCGGGCCATGTCGGGCAACACGCTAGGCAGATTGTTCACGGTCACGACCTTCGGCGAGAGCCACGGCGCGGCCCTGGGCTGCATCGTCGACGGCTGTCCGCCGGGCCTGGCGCTGGCCGAGGCGGATCTGCAGCGCGATGTGGACCGGCGCCGCGCGGGCACGTCGCAGTTCGTGAGCCAGCGCCGCGAAAGCGATACGGTGCGGATCCTCTCCGGCGTGTTCGAGGGGTGCAGCACGGGCACGCCCATCGGCATGCTGGTCGAGAACAGCGATGCGCGCTCGCGCGATTACGACAAGCTCAAGGACCGCTTCCGACCCGGGCACGCGGACTACACCTATCAGCACAAGTACGGCCTGCGCGATCATCGTGGCGGGGGCCGCTCCTCTGCCCGCGAGACCGTCATGCGCGTGGCTGCCGGCGCGATCGCGCGCAAGTACCTGGCCGAGCGCCTGGGGGTGCGCATCTTCGGCTACCTGAGCCAGATCGGTGCGCTGGAGCTCGAGCCGCGCGAGCCGGCGGCCGCGTACGATAACCCGTTCTTCTGTCCCGATCCGCAGCGCGTGCCCGAACTCGAGCAACTCCTGTGGGATACGCGCGGGCAGGGCGATTCGATCGGCGCGCGCGTCACGGTCATCGCCGAGGGCGTGCCGCCGGGCCTGGGCGAGCCGGTATTCGACAAGCTCGATGCCGACATCGCGCATGCGATGATGGGCATCAACGCGGTCAAGGCGGTGGAAATCGGTGACGGCGTGCGCGTCGCGTCCCAGCGCGGCAGCACCCACCGCGATGAACTCACGCCCAGCGGTTTCGTCTCGAACCACGCCGGCGGCATCCTCGGTGGCATTTCCTCGGGCGCGGCCATCGTGGCTCACCTGAGCCTCAAGCCCACCTCGAGCATCCAGGTCCCGGGACGCACCATCGATGTCGAGGGCAATGCCGTCGAAGTGGTGACCACCGGACGCCACGATCCCTGCGTGGGCCTGCGCGCCACACCCATCGCCGAGGCCATGCTGGCCATCGTGCTCATGGATCATTACCTGCGCCAGCGTGCGCAGAATGCCGACGTGCGCTGCACCACGCCCGACATCACGCGGCGCTGAGACACAGGAGTCCAGGCGGACGATGAGCAGATCCTTTCGAGTGGCGGTGGTCGGGGCGACGGGCCTCGTGGGCGAGACCATGATCAAGGTGCTCGAGGAGCGCAAGTTCCCGGTCTCCGAGCTCTTTGCGCTCGCCAGCAGCCGCTCGCTCGGCAAATCGGTCGAATATCACGGCCGATCGCTGCCGGTGGATGATCTGGCGGGCTTCGATTTCGCGCGCGCCGACATCGGCCTGTTCTCGGCCGGCAGCGAGGTCTCGGCCGAATACGCGCCCAAGGCGGCCGCGGCCGGCTGCGTCGTGATCGACAATACCGCGCAGTTCCGTTATCAGGACGACATCCCGCTGGTGGTGCCCGAGGTCAACCGCCACGCCATTGCGCAATACCGTGCCCGCAGCATCATCGCCAACCCGAACTGCTCGACCATCCAGATGCTGCTGGCGCTCAAGCCGATTCACGCTGCGGTGGGCATCGAGCGCATCAACGTGGCCACCTACCAGTCGGTCTCGGGCGCCGGCAAAGAGGCCGTGGAGGAGCTGGCGACCCAGACCGCGGCACTGCTCAACGGCCGGCCCATCGACCGCCCCCGGCATATCCCCAAGCAGATCGCCTTCAACTGCGTGCCCCAGATCGATCAGTTCCAGGACAATGGCTATACCAAGGAAGAGATGAAGCTGTTCTGGGAGACGCGCAAGATCCTCGAGGACCCCGCCATCCGGGTCAATGCCACCGCGGTGCGCGTGCCGGTGTTCCATGGCCACTCGGAGGCCATCCATATTGAGACGCGGCGCAAGATTTCGGCGGTCGAAGCGCGTGCCCTGCTGCGGCGAGCACCCGGCGTGACCGTCCTGGATGAGCGTATCCCGGGCGGCTATCCCACTGCGGTTACCGAAGCAGCGAACCACGACACGGTTTACGTAGGCCGTATTCGCGAAGATATGTCGCATGAACGCGGCCTGGACCTCTGGGTGGTGTCAGACAACATCCGCAAGGGTGCCGCCACCAACAGTGTCCAAATCGCGGAGATTTTGGTGTCCGAGTATTTATAAGTTATATTGCGCCCCAAATCAGCGCCGGGCTTGGATGCTGCGCTAATTATTTATTTTACAAGGATAATTTAGCAGCCTGGTCCGCTGGGAGACACGATGTTGATGCGTAATTGTTACCGGGTTCTGCTGCTGCTGTTGCTGCTGCCATCCGCCTCGATGGCACTGGGGCTGGGAGACATACATCTCAAATCGGCCCTGGACGCGCCGCTCGATGCCGACATCGACGTCGTGGGGGCCGGTGCGGACGAGCTGTCCGGCCTCAAGGCCGGTCTGGCCTCGCGGGAGGCCTT
>DATDHV010000108.1:0-9219 GCA_036521395.1 Steroidobacteraceae bacterium
GTCAAATATTACAGTTACGGAGAACGCAACGACTCACTAGAACTGGCGCTCGCGACAGGGACCTCAAAGCGAGAACGCCATGCGTGTCATCACCGGTGTGCCATCCGGACTTCCGGACGGCTGTCTCGGGCGGCTCGCCCACTACCGGCACCAGGTCTTCGTCGAGCAGCTTGGCTGGCAGCTCGATGCCAAGGATGGATGCGAGAGCGATCAGTTCGATCGCAGTGACACGGTGTACGTGGCGGTCGAGGACGAGGAGGGCCATATTGCCGGCTGCGCGCGCCTGCTGCCCACCACCCAGCCCTATCTGCTGGCCGAGGTGTTTCCGCAGCTTCTCAACGGTCTGCCGCCCCCGCGCGATCCCTCGATCTGGGAGCTCTCGCGCTTTGCGGCGATGGATTTCAGTCAGCCTGCCGCCACACCGCTGGCACAGTTCGCAACATCTGCCACGGCGCTGCTGATGCGCGAGGCCATGGCCTGCGCGGCGTTGCGCGGCGCGGCACGGCTCATCACCGTCTCCCCCATCGGCATCGAGCGCTTGATCCGGCGCCTGGGCATCCAGGCGCACCGCGCCGGACCGCCCATGCGCATCGGCGGCCACGCCATCTTCGCCTGCTGGATAGATCTCGCGCCGCCGGACGGCTAGCAGCAGCAGCCCAGACCGTCGCGGGGCTAGCGCGCCCGGAAGGTTCCGGTCGAGAGCGCCTCGTACTCGCTCTCGAAGAGCTCCACTCTGTTGCGGCCATTGCGCTTGGCGGCATAGAGCGCCTCGTCCGAGAGCTGCACCGCCCCATCGGGGCTGCGGGCGAGGGTCGGGCGCACGATGCCCACGCCGATGCTGATGGTCACCAAGTTGAGCGGCGTGCCATCCTGGTGCTCGATCCCCAGATTCATGACGCCGATGCGCATGGCCTCGGCCATCTGCGCCGCCGTTTCGCGCGGCACGTCGTACAGCACTACCGCCAGCTCCTCGCCGCCGTAGCGCGCGGCCAGATCGAGCGCTCGCCTGGCCACGCCGTGCACCACGCCCGCGATGCGCTGGAGCGCGACATCTCCGGCCTTGTGACCGTAGCGATCGTTGAATTTCTTGAAGCCATCGACGTCGATGAACATCAGTGCGAGGCTCTTGCGGTCGCGCAGCGCCTGCTGCCAGGCGCGCACCAGGTGCTCATCGAGCGCACGGCGGTTCCGCAATCCGGTCAGCGGGTCGCGGTTGGCCAGATCCGCGATCATGCCCCGTTCGAGGAATGCCTTGCGATAGCGGGCAGCCTGCTGGAAATACACCAGGCCGACGATCAATAGAATCACCAGCAGGACGCCGGCCGCGTGCATGAGCTGCACTGCCGATCGATCGTCCACGATCAGCGCGACGACGAAGCTCGCGAGCAGCGCCAGGTTGGCCTGCAGGGCGGCCCCGAAGCGCATGCCGGCCATGAAGAACAGGCCGATGCTGTAGGCCGTCAGCCAGGCGAGCGCCTCGGTCTGACCGGCGGCGATGCGGTGCGCGATCTCGAAGGAGCCGGCCATGGCGATCAGCAACGATGCCCAGCGCGCCGTGCCCAGGTACACCTCCTGGTAGAGGCGGCTGAAGGCGGCCCACGTGACCGCGGCGCAGCTCGCGACAATGACGCTGAGCCGCAGCAGTTGCGCCAGGTCATGCGCCGCGGTACTGCCGCCAAACGCGGCCAGCAGTGCCCAGATTGACAGCGCGCAGAGCATGCCGTTGAAAGAGCGCACCTGCGAGCGCCGCTCGGCGAGGAAGAAAACGTCGTATTCCTCCTCCAGATCGGGCGCGAACCGGGCCTCAATCGTGCTCTTGCCGAGCTCGGTGGCGTAACGCGAGTCGGGAATGCCCAGTTTGCCTTTGAGACTGAAGGCCATGGGGCACCCTACTGAGATTTGCCGCGCCGTACCTGAGCACCAGCGCACAGGGTTGAAGCAGGAAAATGTGACATCGCTCCGGAACCGAGCGGAGCGGGCAGCGGCTACGGCTGTTTGCCGGCAGAGCCTGTGGCGTCGGCCCGGAACTCCACCAACTCGCCGCCCTCGGCCACCTGATCGCCCACCGCCACCTTGAATCCCACGCAGATGCCTTCGGCCGGCGCGCGGGTAGTGTGCTCCATCTTCATCGCCTCGAGCACCAGGAGCGGATCGCCCTTCGCTACATGCGTGCCCGGCTCGACCAGGAGGGTGACCACCCTGCCGGGCATCAGCGCACGGATGCCGCCCTCGGCCACGGCCACGCCGGCAACCTGCGCCAGCGGATCCACGCGTTCGATGAGGTAGTGGCCGCCATCGACGAATACGTCGCAGCGCCGTCCGTGTATGACCACCTCGGCGCCGAACGTGCGGCCACCGAGCGTGAGACGCAACGGCTCGTCGGCCGCGCCAGGCGAGAGCGCGTGCGCGCTGCAACCCTCGAGCTCGAGCTCGTAGCCGCCGTCGCCGTAATGCACCCGCACCAGTTTTTCCACGCCCTGGGATTGCAATGTCAGGCCTTGCTGCGCCGGCGCATTGAGCCGCCAGCCCGCGCTGCTGCGCCAGACTGCCGCGCCCCCCGCGCGCTCTGTGCGCCGCCGGCGGCGCGCCACGATGGCGAGCGCGGCGGCCGCAAAGGCGGCCGCGGGGGCCGGCTGCGGCGGCGGGAACAGCCGCGCGTGCTCGCGCTCGAGGAACGCGGTGTCCAGTTCCGCAGTGGCGAAGGCCGGGGTCGCAACCAACCGCGACAGGAATTGCACATTGTTGGCGACACCAAGGATCTGCAGTTCGCCCAGCGCCTGCGCCAGGCGCGCGACGGCGGCCGCGCGCGTCGGACCCCAGACGATGAGCTTGGCGATCATCGGATCGTAGTAGGGCGTGATGAGATCGCCCGCGATCACGCCGGCATCGATGCGCACCCGATCGGATACCGCCGGCGTGCGCAGCCGCGTGAGCCGTCCGGTGGCGGGCAGAAAGCCGCGCTCGGGGTCCTCGGCGTAGATGCGTGCCTCGATGGCCGATCCACGAATCGCGAGCTGCTCCTGGCGCAGCGGCAGCGGCTCGCCGGCGGCCACGCGCAGCTGCCATTCGACCAGGTCCTGCCCACTGATCATCTCGGTCACCGCATGCTCGACCTGCAGGCGCGTGTTCATCTCCATGAAATAGAAGTTGCCGGCCGGTTCGACGATGAACTCCACCGTGCCCGCCCCCACGTAGCCCACCGCCCGGGCGGCGGCCAGGGCGGCGGCGCCCATCTGCGCGCGCCGCTGCGGATCCATGCCCGGGGCCGGCGCTTCCTCGATGATCTTCTGGTGGCGGCGCTGGATCGAGCAATCGCGCTCGAACAGGTGGATGCCGTTGGCCTGCGCATCGGTGAATATCTGCAGCTCGATGTGCCGCGAGCGCGTCAGATACTTCTCGATCAACACGCTGGCGTCGCCGAAGCTCGCGGCCGCTTCGCGCTGGCACGAGGAGAGCGCGGCGGCGAACTCGGATCTGTCGTCCACGCGGCGCATGCCCTTGCCGCCGCCGCCGGCGCTGGCCTTGATGAGCACGGGATAGCCGATCCGCTCGGCCTGCTGCTGCAGCAGCGCCGGGGACTGATCCTCGCCGTGATAGCCCGGCACCAGCGGTACCCCGCTCTGCTGCATGAGCGCCTTGGCGGCGGATTTCGAGCCCATGGCGCGGATGGCGGCGGCGGGCGGGCCGATGAAAACGACGCCGGCCTGGGCACACTGCTCGGCGAATGCGGCGTTCTCGGACAGGAAGCCGTAGCCCGGATGGATCGCCTGGGCGCCGGCGCGCAGCGCCACCTCGATGATGGCCGCGCCGCGCAGGTAGCTCTCGCGCGCCGCGGGCGGGCCGATGCGGAACGCCTCGTCCGCCCGGCGGACGTGCAGTGCGTTCGCGTCCGCGTCGGAGTACACCGCGACGGTGGCGACGCCGAGCCGGCGGGCGGTGCGCTCGATGCGGCAGGCGATTTCCCCGCGATTGGCGATCAGGATCTTGCTGAACATGGCCTGACTCTCACATGCGGAAAACGCCGAAACGCGTTTCCGGCACCGGCGCGCCGAGGCTCGTCGCCAGCCCGAGGCCGAGGCACATGCGCGTCTCCGCAGGATCGATGATGCCGTCATCCCAGAGCCGGGCGGTGGCGTAGTAGGGATGGCCCTGCTGCTCGTACTGGGCGCGTATAGGTGCGGCGAATTCCGCCTCTTCGGCCGCGCTCCACTGGCCGCCGCGGGCGTTGATGGCGTCGCGACGGACCGTGGTGAGCACGCTCGCGGCCTGTTCCCCGCCCATGACGGCGATGCGCGCATTCGGCCACATCCAGAGCAGGCGTGGGCCATAGGCCCGCCCGCACATGGCGTAATTGCCGGCGCCGAAGCTGCCGCCGATGATGACCGTGAGCTTGGGCACCTGCGCAGCGGCGACCGCCATGACCATCTTGGCGCCGTGCTTGGCGATGCCTTCGTGCTCGGCCTTGCGTCCCACCATGAAGCCGGTGATGTTCTGCAGGAATACCAGCGGTATGCGCCGCTGGCAGCACAGCTCGATGAAGTGCGCGCCCTTCTGCGCGGATTGCGCGAACAGGATGCCGTTGTTGGCGATGATGCCAACCGGTATGCCCCAGATATGCGCAAAACCGGTCACCAGCGTGCGGCCGTAGCGCGTCTTCCATTCGGCGAATTCGCTGCCATCGACCACTCGGGCGATGACCTCGCGCACGTCGTAGGGCTTGCGCGTGTCGGTGGGAACGATGCCGTAGAGTTCCTCGGCGGCGTGGCGCGGCGGCTGCGACGCGCGGCTCTCCAGCCAGGCCGGCCGCGCGCGCCCGAGGCTCGCTACGGCGCGGCGCGCGAGCGCCAGGGCGTGGGCGTCATTCTCGGCCAGGTGATCGGCCACGCCCGAGAGGCGCGTATGCACGTCGCCGCCCCCGAGCTCCTCGGCGCTGACGATTTCCCCGGTCGCCGCCTGCACCAGCGGCGGGCCGCCGAGAAAGATCGTGCCCTGATTGCGCACGATGATCGACTCATCGCTCATGGCGGGCACGTAGGCGCCGCCGGCCGTGCAACTGCCCATGACCACCGCAATCTGGGCGATGCCGGCGGCCGACATGGTTGCCTGGTTGTAGAAGATGCGGCCGAAATGCTCGCGATCGGGAAACACCTGATCCTGGCTCGGCAGATGGGCGCCGCCCGAGTCCACCAGATACACGCACGGCAGCAGGTTCTCGCGCGCGATCTCCTGGGCCCGCAGGTGCTTCTTGACCGTGAGCGGATAATAGGTGCCGCCCTTGACGGTCGGATCGTTGCAGATCACGAGGCACTCGCGCCGCGCTATGCGTCCGATGCCCGTGATCAGGCCCGCGCCCGGGGCCTCGTCCGCATAGAGGCCCAGCGCCGCGAGCTGTGAGAGTTCGAGGAACGGGCTGCCGGGATCGAGCAGCAGCTCCAGGCGCTCGCGCGGCAGCAGCTTGCCGCGCGCCACGTGGCGCGCGCGTGCTGCGGCGCCGCCGCCGAGGGCGGCATGGGCCACCTTGGCGCGCAGATCCGCCACCAATGCCAGCATGGCGTCGCGGTTGGCCAGGAAATCCGGGCTCTTGAGATCGACGGCACTCGAAAGCGTGGTCACGGCCGACTCCGCGGGCAGGCTTGCATTGTATGAGCCGATTGTCGGACAATAGCGCAATTAACCGCATCGAGGCAAGCCGCCATGAGCGTTCTGGACTCCTGCGAGCTGGATTTCGGACTCGGCGAGACCCTCACGGAGGTGCGCTCGCAGGTGCGCCGCTTCGCGCGCGAGCGTATCGCCCCGCTGGCCGCCGCGATCGACCGCAGCAACGAGTTCCCGCGCGAGCTCTGGCCGCAACTCGGGACGCTGGGGCTGCTCGGCCTGACCGTTCCCGAGCGCTGGGGCGGTGCCAATCTTGGCTATCTCGCGCACATCCTCGCGATGGAGGAGATCTCGCGCGCCAGCGGGGCCGTGGGCCTGTCCTATGGCGCCCATTCCAACCTGTGCGTCAATCAACTGGTCCTGCACGGTACCGATGCGCAGCGCGACCGCTATCTGCCGCGCCTGGTCTCGGGCGAGCATGTGGGCGCGCTGGCGATGTCCGAGCCCGGCGCGGGCTCGGACGTCACCTCGATGGAGCTGCGGGCGGTCCGGCATGGGGATCAGTACCGGCTCACCGGCCGCAAGATGTGGATCACCAACGGCCCGGAGGCCGACGTCCTGATCGTCTATGCCAAGACCGACCCCGAGGCGCGTGAGCGCGGCATCACGGCCTTCATCGTCGAGCGGGATTTCGCCGGCTTCTCCACGGCCCAGAAACTCGACAAGCTCGGCATGCGCGGCTCGAGCACCTGCGAGCTGCTGTTCGAGGAGTGCCCGCTGCCGCCGGAGAACGTGCTCGGCAGCGTCAATCAGGGCATCCGCGTACTCATGAACGGGCTGGATTACGAGCGGGCGGTGCTGGCCGGCGGCCCGCTCGGCCTCATGGCCGCAGCGCTCGATATCACGTTGCCGTACGTGCACGAGCGCAAGCAGTTTCGCCACGCCATCGGCACCTTCCAGCTCATGCAGGCCAAGGTGGCCGACATGTACGTGAGCCTCAACAGTGCGCGCGCTTACGTCTATGCCGTGGGCCGCGCCTGTGATGCGGGACGTTGCACGCGCCAGGATGCTGCCGCGGCCATCCTGTTCGCCGCCGAGCGGGCCACGCAGGTAGCGCTGGAGGCCATCCAATCCCTGGGCGGCAATGGCTACATCAACGACTATCCGGCCGGCAGGCTGCTGCGCGATGCCAAGTTGTACGAGATCGGAGCCGGCACGCAGGAGATCCGCCGCATGCTGATCGGTCGCGAACTGTTCCGCGTGACGGCATGAGCGTGCGTTTCGAGCCCATCGCGGTCGAGCCCACCTATCGCAAGGTCGCCAGCGCTCTGGTCGAGCACATCGTGGCGGGCCGCCTTCAGGCGGGCGATCATCTGCCCCCTGAGCTCGAGCTGGCGCGCCAGTTCGGGGTCAATCGCTCGACCGTGCGCGAGGCGCTGCGCGAACTCGACAGCGCGGGGCTGCTGGGGCGGCGCCGCGGCTCCAAGCGCATGATGGTCACCCGGCCCGGCCCTTCGCAGATCGGGGCCGGCGTACGCCGGGCGCTGGTGCTGCACGCCGTGACCTTTCTCGATGTCTGGGAGGCGCTCATGATCCTGGAGCCGCCGCTGGCCTCCACGGCGGCGCTGCGCCGCAGCGCAGCAGACCTGCGGCTGCTCGCACAGGCGGCGCAACGGGTCGGCGCCGCGGAGGACTCGGCCCAGACCGTCGTGCACGTGGCGCAGTTCTTCCGCGCACTCGGAGAGGCGAGCGGCAACCCGGCGCTGGTGCTGGCGCAGGAGCCCCTGATCCAGCTGCTCGAGCCCTCGTTGGCGGCAATGATCGGCCAGGTCAAGCAGGCGCGCGCGCGCATCGTCGATGCCCAACGCCGGCTCAGCGAGGCGGTGGAGGCGCGCGATGGCGAGGGTGCCCACAGCTGGATGGTCAAGCACATCAGGGATTTCAAGCGCGGCTATGAGTTGGCCGGCATCGACCTGCGCCGAGCGGTGACGCCCGCGCGCGCGCGTGGAGCGACCTGAGCGTGGTTGAGCCGCCACGCGAGCCGGACGCTGCCAGCCCGGACAGCCCCACCGGCCGGCGCCGCCGGGTCCGGCTGCCGCCGAAAATCGCAGCCGTATCGTGGTCGGACCTGGCGCAGACGCTGGGGCCGGTGCTGCTGATCAGTGCCGCGGCCATTCTCCTGACGCTGCACTTCGTGCGGCCCGCACCGCCGAAGAGCCTGACCATGAGCGGCGGTCCTGCCGGCAGCACGTTCCGCACGGTCGCCGGTCAGTACCAGAAGATCCTGGCCCGCAGCGGCATCAAGCTCAAGATCGTGCCCTCGGAAGGCTCGCTGGACAATCTGAACCGGCTCACCGATCCGAAATCGGGAGTCGACATCGCTTTGGTGCAATCCGGCATTACCGGCAGCGGAGACAGCGGCGGGGTGGTGTCACTGGGCAGCGTGTTCTACGAACCGTTGACCATTTTCTATCGCAGCGCGCACGCGCTGCAGTGGCTCTCGGAGCTGCGCGGGCAGCGCATCGCCATCGGCCCGGAAGGCAGCGGCACACGCTTCCTGGCGCTGGCGCTGCTCAAGGCCAACGGCATCGAGCCGCAAGGAGCCACCCAGCTGCTTCCCCTGGAAGGGGAGGCGGCGCGCTCCGCGCTGCTGCATGGCACGGTCGATGCCATTTTCCTGACCGGCGACTCGACGCCGCCGGCCACCATTCGCGACATGCTGCACTCCGGCGGGGTGCGGCTGTTCGATTTTTCGCAGGCCGATGCCTACGTGCGCCGCTTTCCCTATCTGAGCAAGCTCGATCTGCCGGCGGGCGCGTTCGATCTCGGCGAGAACCTGCCTTCCACCCCGATCCACATGCTGGCGCCCACCGTCGAGCTGCTCGCACGCTCGAGCCTGCATCCGGCCCTCACCGACCTGCTGATCGAGGCGGCGACCGAGGTGCATGGCCACGCCTCGCTGCTGCAGAATGCGGGTCAGTTCCCGGCGCCGATCACGCACATGTATCCGATCAGCACCGAGGCCGAGCGCTACTACAAATCCGGCAAGAGCTTCGTTTACCGCTACCTGCCGTTCTGGCTCGCCAGCCTGCTCAATCGCACGCTGGTGGTGCTGGTGCCGCTGTTCGTGGTGGTCATCCCGGGCCTGCGCTACCTGCCGCAACTGTATGGCTGGCGCATCAACAGTCGCATCCATCGCCGCTACGGCGAGCTCATGGCACTGGAGCGCGCAGCACTTGGGGAGCTGACGGAGGAGCGGCGCGCGGCGCTGCTCGATCGACTCGAGGAGATCGAGAACAACGTCATTGCGTTGAAGATGCCGGGCTCGCACGCCGAGCAGCTCTATATGCTTCGCGAGCGCATCCGCTTCGTGCGCGAATATCTGGCGCGCTCGGCCCCCGGTGGCCACGGAGTGCCCCAGACCGTGGCCTGAGCCCTCAGCGCTGCGTGTGGCTCAGGCCGGGCCAGTTCCTGCGCGCGCGCGCCAGGTAGGTATGCGGCGCATCCAGGAAATAAACCAACGAGGTGGCGGTCGAGAAGCAATAGAGCTTGCCGGAATCCGGATCGACCCAGTTGAGCGAGCAATCCGCCTCGATCTTCACGCCCACCGATACGCCGAAGGGA
>DATDHV010000109.1:0-16796 GCA_036521395.1 Steroidobacteraceae bacterium
TCGCCGAGATCTTTCATGCCATGGGTGCAAACCAGGTGGTCAAGAAGTACCGCAAGGGTCCCTATGACATCACCGACTATCAGACCACGCACCTGTGCGGTGGCGCCGTGATGGGTACGGACCCGAAGACCAGCGCGATCAATCGCTATCTGCAGAGCTGGGATGTGCCGAACCTGTTCATCATGGGTGCGAGCGCGTTCCCGCAGAACGCCGGCTACAACCCCACCGGCACGGTCGCGGCGCTCGCCTACTGGTCGGCGGCGGCCATACGCTCTCACTATCTGCGCAATCCGGGGCCGCTCGTGCATGCTTAGCGACGGCAAACCGTGGGCCACGCTGGCGCTCGCGGCCGGGATGCTCGGCGGTGGATCGGCGAGCGCGCTCGCGTCGGGCGACGGCCAGGATTTTGCCCGGATCGAGCGCGGCCGCTATCTCACCATCGCCGCCGACTGCGCGGCCTGCCACACCGATCCGGCAAGCAACCAGCCGTTCGCCGGGGGCCGCCCCATCCCGACGCCCTTCGGCATCGTGATCGCGGCCAACATTACGCCGGACCGGGACACCGGCATCGGCACCTGGACCGACGCGCAATTCGATGCCGCCGTCCGCGGCGGCAGGATGCCCAACGGCAAGCGCCTCTACCCAGCCATGCCGTTCCCGTACTACGCGCACATGTCGCGCGCGGATGTGGGCGCCATTCGCGCCTACCTCAACACCGTGCAGGCAGTACACCACCCCGTCGTCTCCGACCAGCTTCCGTTCCCATTCAGTATTCGCGCGAGCATGTGGCTATGGGACGCCCTGTATTTCACTCCCGGGGAGTTCAAGCCCGATCCGTCGCAGTCCGGCCAGTGGAATCGCGGAGCCTACCTGGTCGAGGGCCCCGGGCACTGCGCCTCGTGCCACACGCCCAAGACGCTGCTCGGTGGCGACAAGAGCGGTCAGGCCTTTCGCGGCTCGCTGGTGCAGGGCTGGTTTGGACCCGACATCACGGACGATGCGCAGCGCGGCATATCCAACTGGACCGTCGCGGACATCGTCGACTATCTCAAGAAGGGTCACAACCGCTACGCAGGCGCGACGGGTCCGATGGCCGAGGAAGTGTCCGACTCGAGCTCGAAGATGACCCCGGACGACCTGCAGGACATCGCCACGTTTCTGAAGAGTCAACCGGGCCAGAACGCCGGGGCGACGCCGGTGTCGCCCCACGATCCGGCCATGGTGGCAGGCGCCGCGATCTATGGCGACCTGTGCTCGGCCTGTCACAAGGGCGACGGTACGGGCGTGCCGTTTCTGATTCCGAGCCTGGCCGCCTCGGACTCGGTGGCATCGCGCGATCCCACCTCGGTGTTGCGCGTCGTACTGGGCGGGGCCCAGAGCGTTGCCACCGACGAGGAACCCACCGCGCCGGGGATGCCGGGATTCGGCCGGGATCTGAACGATGCCCAGGTTGCTGCAGTCGCCACGTACGTTCGCAATAGCTGGGGTCACGCGGCCGCGTCCGTTTCGGACGGCGATGTCGGCCGCGTCCGCAAGAGCCTCGCCGTAGCGCAACGTTGACGAGCGACGCAGGAAACGGCGACCGGGTCAGGCGGAAGGGAGTGGTCTGCCCTCGGATTGCGGAGCGAGCTCCCGGCGCGCCTGCCGGCGCGTCGAAAATTCGGCCAATAGCTCTTCGACCGATTCAGGGCGGGCCGGCTTGGACAGATGGACATCAAAACCAGCGGCGCTGGAGGCGTCACGATCGCGCTGCTGGTCCCAGCCGCTGATGGCGAGCAGCAATGCGTGCTTGCCCCAGTCCTGCTGGCGAATGCCGCGGGCCACCTCATAGCCGGAGAGCACAGGCATGCCGATGTCGAGGATCAACACGTCGGGATGCTCGCGCAGGGCGAGTTCGAGCGCCTCGAAACCGGAATGTGCCACCAGCACGCGATATCCGGAGATGGATAACAGAATGCCCAGCGATTCGGCGGCGTCACGATTGTCATCCGCCACCAGCACTTTGATTGCGGAGACCATCAGCGTGACTCACGCTGGGCATTGAAGAACGGGTGCATGTAGCCTCCGCCGGATCGCTCCGGATTGTTCCGTAAACTGCCCCCCACGGCAATCGGCATTCGCTGACACTCCCCGCGCAGGTGCAGATTCCGCAACGCGGTAAGCGGCCTCTTGCTCCATCTGTAGGCTCAACGCACCTCCTGCCAGCCACCGCCGAGCGCCTTGTAGATGGCGACCAGCGCACTCAATTGCTGCTGCCGACCGAGCTCGAGCTGATCCTGCGCTGCCGCCACGCCGCGGTCGGCATCGAGCACATCGATATAGCTGTCGAGCCCGGCTCGATACGTCTGCGTGGCCCTGTCCAGCTCCACCTGCTGCGCCTGCGCGGCCGACTGCAACGCCTGCGTGCGCTCCAAAGCCGCGGCATAGGACTGCAGCGCATCCTCGGTTTCACGAAACGCCTGCAGCACTGTCTGTCGATACAGCAGCCGGCTCTGCTCGGCCGCTGCCGCAGCGGCACGCTCATTCGCAGCCAAGCGGCCGCCCTCGAACAGGGGCGCGGTCAGCGAGCCGCCCAGATTCCAGGTCCAGCTCGCATGTTTGACGAGCTCGTTGAGCTGCGTGCTGACCAGACTGGATCCGCCGGTCAACGACAGGCTTGGAAAGCGCTGCGCCCGTGCCACACCCACCGCGGCAGTAGCCGCTGCCAGCGCGCGCTCGGCCTGCTGGATATCGGGCCGATTTTCGAGCAGCTCGGAGGGAAGTCCGACCGGGATGGCGGGTGGCGATTCCGGCAGCGGCCGGTCCGCGGACAATTCCTGCTCGAGATCCTCGGGTGGACGTCCGAGCAGCACGGCCAGTGCGTGGATCGACTGCAGCACCTGGGCACGCAGCATGGGCGGAGTGGCGCGCGTGGTCTCGAGCTGCGCCTGCGCCTGCGCGACATCCAGCTCGCTCGCGAGGCCGCTGCGCTGCCGGCTCTGTGTGAGCTCGAGCAGCAGTTGCTCGGTATCGAGGGTATGCCGGACGATGCGCAGGCGCGCCTGCGTTGCCCGCAGCGTCAGGTAGTCATTGCCCAGCTCCGCGAGCGTCGCGACCACGACGCCACGGCGCGCGGCCACGGCCGCCTGCGCCGAGGCATTGGCCGACTCGACCGACCGCCGCGTCGCGCCGAACAGATCGAGCTCCCAACTGGTGTCGAATCCGAGCTGGTACACGGACAGGTAGCGCGGCACGGTCAGCGCGGTCACCGCACCCGGCGCGGCGCTCTGCAGCTGCTGGGGCAGCCGCTGCAGATCGTCCGGAACGCGGTAGCGTTGATCCTTGACGCTGGCGGCCAGCGTGGGCCACGCGGCGCCCGCCGCGACGTCGCGCTCTGCACGCGCCTGTGCAATGCGCGCTGCGGCCGATTCAATGTCCAGATTGTCTGTGAGCGCAGTCTGCACCAAGTGATCGAGCTCGGCATCGTGAAACTGCCGCCACCAGTGGCCCAGGGTTGCGGCCGGATTGGAGGCGGGATCGAACGCGGCCTGTGCGGCCGCCCCGCTCCAGCGCGCCGGCTCAGCGACGGCCGGTCGGTGATAGGCCGGCCCGACAGCGCAGCCGGCCAGCAGCGCCGCCGCGCAGACCGTCAGGCAGGCATCGCCGGGCCCCCGACGCATCAGCTCGCTCCGCGGGAGCGCGCGACCCCGCCACGAATCAGCAGGCACAGCGGCATTACCAGCAGCGCGGCGATACCCGAGTACAGAAACGCGTCGATGTAGCCCATGACGGCAGACTGATGCAGCAACTCGCGGTAGAACATGCCCTGTGCCTGCGTCTGCGCCTCGGCCGCCGAGCGGCCCAGACCGATGAGCGTCTCGACGCGCGTGGCAAGCGCGCTCGTGAAACCCTGCTGCAGCGTGCTCAGATGAGCCGAGAGGTAGGCCATGTGCACCTGCGAGCGCAGGGCGACGATGGCGGTGACGACGGCAATGCCGACACTGCCACCAACGTTGCGCGCCATCACGAACAGTGCCGCGCCGGCATTGTTCTGCTCACTCGACAACGTCGCCGTGGTGGCGACGCTGATCGGGGCGAACAGGAAGCCGATGCCGATGGTGACCGCGATACGCGCCCTCACGAGCCAGGCGAAATTGACCTCCGGGGTCAGCCCGGCACTGAGAAAATAGCCCAGGCCGACCACCAGGAAGCCGAACAGGATCAGGTAGCGTGGCGGCACACGGCTCATGAGGCGCCCGACCAGCGGCAGCAGCATGGCCGTGACCAGCGCTGCCGGTGAGAGCAGAAAACCCGCCAGCAGTGAGGTGTAGCCGAACTGCTGCTGCGCCATCTGTGGCATGAGCACCGCGCCGCCATACAGCACGCTCGCGAATACGAACATCAGCAGGCAGCCGACCGCAAAATTGCGATTGCGGAACAGGCGCAGATCCACCACGGGATTTCTCGCGATCGACAGCCACAGGATGGCGCCCGCGATGCCGAGGAACGACAGCAGCGCAAAGACCCGGATGAAGCCGCTGGCGAGCCAATCATCGATCTCACCGCGATCGAGCGTGACCTGCAGGCAGCCCAGTCCGAGCGCGATCAGCCCCAGGCCCGGGTAATCGATGTGACGCGCCTTGGCCGGATCGGCCCGCGCGGTCGGTGGATCCTGGACTACGTGCATGACCAGCAGCGCGGCGAGCAGACCGACCGGCAGGTTGACGAAGAAAATCCAGCGCCACGAGTAACTGTCGGTGATCCAGCCACCGAGGGAGGGTCCCAGCACGGGCGCAATCACGGTCGCGACCGCGACCACGGAGAACGCGCGGCCGCGCTGCTCGGGTGGAAACGTATCGAGCAGGATGGCCTGTTGCGAGGGTTGCAGGCCACCGCCGAACAGGCCCTGGAGCACGCGGAATATCACCAGCTCGGACAGGTTGGTTGCCAGACCGCACAGCACCGAGCACGCCGTGAAGGCGAGGATACAGCTCACGAAGAAGCGCTTGCGGCCGAACACATTGGACAGCCAGCCGCTGATCGGCAGCACGATGCCGTTGGCGACCAGATAGGAGGTCAGCGTCCAGGTGCTCTCATCCTGACTCGAGGAGAGGCTGCCGGCGATATGCGGCAGCGCCACGTTGACGATGGTGGTGTCGAGCACCTCCATGAACGCCGCCCCGGTCACCACCAGCGCAATCAGCCAGGGGTTGTGGCTGGGGCGCCAGGCTGCAGCGTCGCCCGGATCGCCCGCACTCATCGGTTCCCCGCGTTCATCGCTCGTCCACGGTGGGCTCGACCGACAGACCCAGGGGCAGGGCTTGATCGGCCGGCAGCCCGGAGTCGATCAGGATCTTGACCGGCACGCGCTGCACGATCTTGACGAAGTTGCCGGTGGCATTTTCAGCAGGGAAAGCCGAGAAGCGCGACCCGCTGCCCATCTGCACGCTGTCCACGTGACCGCGCAGCCGCAGTTTCGGGTAGGCGTCCACGCGAATGCTGACCGGCTGGCCCGGGCGCATGTGCGCGAGCTGATTTTCCTTGAAATTGGCGGTGACCCAGACCTCCGGCGTCACCAGCTCGAGCAGCGTCTGTCCGGGCTGCACGAAGTCGCCACGCTCGACGTTGCGCCGCGTCACGCGCCCGGTCTGCAGCGCGCGCAGCTCGGTATAGCTGACATTGAGTTGTGCCTGCTGCGCCTGCGCATCGGCGGCGGCAAGCTGTGCCTGCAGCGCCCGCATCTGCGACTCGGCAATGGCAATGTTCTGCGGCGCCAGGCCGGCCGTGTTCACTCGCGCCCGTGCATCGCGCACCTCCATGGCGGCGGAGCGCTCTTGCGCGTTCGCGGCATCGATCTGCGATTGCGTGGTCGCTCGCGCATCCACGCGGCGTTCGCGCTCGAGATCAGCCCGCGCCTTGACGTAATTGGCGCGGGCGGCCGCCAGAGTGGCGCGGGCCGAGATCAGGTCAGACGGCTGCGCCGTGCGCGCCACCTGCAGATTCAAGCGCGCGACATCGAGCTGGGCGCTGACCTGTGCCTCCTGGCCCAGCGCCGCGTCGAGTGCATTGCGATAGTCCCTCGGATCGATGCTCAGCAGCAGATCGCCGGCGCCGACGCGCTGGTTGTCGTTGACCGCCAGCTCGCGCACGTAGCCGCCGATCTTCGCCGCCACGGCGACGGCCCGCCCGTCGATGAATGCATCGTCCGTGCTTTCCCGCCCACGCTTGAAGAGCAGGTACCAGAGCAGTGCCAGCAGCAACAACAGCAGAATGGCCACGGCTGCGATCCAGATCACCCGCGGGTTGCCCGGGCGTCGGGGCGCCTGCGCCGTGGCGCCGCTCTCCTGCTGCGGCGGCGCGTTCGACGCCGGCTCGGATGGCATGCGGAATGCTCCCTGGGCGGTGGTAGGGCTTCGCGATGCAGCGAATTGCACAACAGCCTCCGGCGGCCGGGTAGCGGACAAGACCTACAGACTCCGGCCGCTCTCGCCGCCAGAATCGGCCCTTCGTGCAGCCGGAACAGCGGAGCGGCCGTGCCCACCGACAAACTGGCCACCTATCGCGCCAAGCGCGACTTCCGGCAAACGCGCGAACCGCGCGGCAAACGCAGTTCGCCGACGGCGCAGCGCCTGCGCTTCGTCATTCAGAAGCATGCCGCACGCCGACTGCACTACGATCTGCGGCTCGAACTCGACGGGGTCTTCAAATCCTGGGCCGTCACCCGCGGTCCCTCGCTCGATCCCGCCGACAAACGCCTCGCGGTCGAAGTCGAGGACCATCCGCTCGAATACGGCGACTTCGAAGGCACCATCCCGCAGGGACAGTACGGGGGCGGCACGGTGCAACTGTGGGACCGCGGCTACTGGCAGCCTGCGCTCGGCGCGGATGCCGCCGCGGCACTCAAGAGAGGTGAGCTCAAGTTCACGCTCGAGGGCCACCGCCTGCATGGGAGCTGGGTACTGGTGCGCATGCGCAGCGACCGCGGCTCCGGCAAACGCAGCTCCGGCCAACGCAACAACTGGCTGCTGATCAAGCACCGCGACGAGGCCGCCGACAAGACCCGGGCCGCCGCAGTGCTCGAGCAGGACCGCTCCGTCGCGTCCGGACGCAGCATGGCGGCCATTGCCGCGGGTCGCGGCAAGGGCCCCAAGCCGTTCATGCATGCGGGCGCGCGCAGCGCCAAGGCTGATGCGGTCTGGCACTCCGCCCCCGCCACCTCCATGCCGTCGTTCATCGAGCCGCAGTTGTGCACGCTGGTCGAGCGTCCCTCGTCCGCATCGGGCTGGGTGCACGAAGTCAAACTGGACGGCTACCGTCTGCAGCTTCGCGTCGAGCGCGGCGAGGCGCTGCTGCGCACCCGCAGCGGACTGGACTGGAGTGCCAGATTTCCCGAGATCGCACGGGCCGCGCGGGCGCTGCCGGACTGCATGATCGACGGCGAGGTGGTAGCGCTCGATGCGCACCGGGCACCGAGCTTCGCGGCGCTGCAGGCGGCGCTGTCCGAGCACCAGACTGCTCAACTGACGCTGTTTGCCTTCGACCTGCTGTTCCTCGAGGGCGAGGATCTCAGGGGTCAGCCGTTGTCCGAGCGCAAACGGCGTCTGGCCGCGATGCTCGAGCGCCTGGATTCGCAGGCGATCCGGTATCTGCAGCACTTCGAGGCCAAGGCCGACGCCGTGCTGGCCTCGGCGTGCCGCATGTCTCTCGAGGGTATCGTCTCCAAGCGACTCGCCGATCCGTACCGCTCCGGTCGTGCAGGTGCCTGGACCAAGTCGAAATGCCGTGCCGGCCATGAAGTGGTCATCGGCGGATACACCGCACGCGGCGGTGCACCCAGATCCCTGCTGGTCGGGGTCAATCGGGATGACCGCCTGGTGTACGTCGGCCGCGTAGGCACGGGCTTCGGACAGCGCGCGCTCGAGACCTTGGCCCCGCGCCTGAAGAAGCTCACCACACGCGCGAGCCCGTTCGAGGGCGATGGCGCCCCGCGCCCCGAACCGGAAATCCGGTGGGTCAAGCCGCAACTCGTGGCCGAGATCGAATTCGCGGGGTGGACCGACTCGGGCATGGTGCGCCAGGCCGCGTTCAAGGGGCTGCGCGAGGACAAGCCCGCGAGTGCTGTGCAGGCCGAACGGCCCTCGAAGCTGCGACGCGCCGACGTTCCGCCGCTGCCCGGTCGGCGCCCCGGAGTACAAGGCCGCGCGCGGGCCCGCGCGACACCGCCCGCACAGGGCGAGGACATGGTCATGGGAATCCGCATCTCCCAGCCCGACAAGAGCCTGTGGCCCGATGCGGGCGATGCGCGCCCGGTCAGCAAACTCGAGCTGGCGCGCTATTTCGCGGCGATCGGTGACTGGATGATCACGCACATCGAGGGACGGCCGTGTTCGCTGGTGCGCGCGCCAGACGGCATCACTCGCCAGCATTTCTTTCAGCGCCACGCCATGCCCGGTCAATCCAACCTGTTCGAGTTCATCACCGTCAGCGGCGATCACAAGCCCTACCTCGCGATCGACCGCGTCGAGGCGCTCATTGCCGCCGCGCAAAGTGCGGCACTGGAGCTGCATCCGTGGAACTGCGCGCCGCATGCGCCCGATGTGCCCGGCCGCCTCGTATTCGACCTCGACCCCGCGCCCGATCTGGCCTTCGATGTGGTCGTCGCCGCAGCACTCGAGATGCGCGAACGGCTCGAAGGCCTGGGACTGCGCGCCTTCTGCAAAACCACGGGCGGCAAGGGCCTGCACGTCGTGACGCCGCTGGTAGGCGCGCGGGACCGGCTCGACTGGGCCGCCACCAAGGCATTTGCTCAAGCCGTCTGCGTGCAGATGGCGGCGGACAGTTCCGAACGCTTCCTCACCACCGCGGCGAAGAAGGACCGCGCCGGCCGCATCTTTCTGGACTATCTGCGCAATGATCGGATGGCCACGGCAGTCGCGCCGCTGTCGCCGCGCGCCCGTGCGGGCGCCGGCGTCTCGATGCCCCTGTCATGGTCGCAGGTGCGTCCGGGGCTCGATCCCATGCGCTTCACGCTGCGTACCGCCCCGTCATTGCTCGCGCGCGGCAAGCCCTGGAGCGAGTATGCGCAGTCGGCGCAATCACTGCGATCCGCCATCGCCCGCCTCACTCGCACCGCGCCTCAGCGGCGTCGACATATCGATGAGCCCGAGCGCAATCGTCGGCATGCGCTGACATAGCGGCCGCGATACGCGCGCTAGCATCAGCGCGTCAACAACTACCGGAGTCAGCCCATGCCCGATCGCGAGACCCTGCAGCGCGCGCGGCGCGACCAGCGCGAAGGTAAAGCGGCCAGCACACAGGCGGGAGAGTTCATCCGCGAGGAGATGCACCACATTCGCGAAGGCAAGCATGGCGCACGCTCGACGCGCCAGGCCGTAGCCATCGGGCTGTCGAAGGCGCGCCGCGCCGGCGTGGACCTCAAGCCGCCCGCTGCCGGCAAGACGTCGGAGAAGACGCGCCGCAGTGCCGAGCGCGCCTACCAGCGCGGCCATGGAGCCGCACCCGAGCGTTCCACCGGGCGTTCCACCGGCCCCCGGCGCTCGAGCGCCACGCTGGGAGCGTTGCGCCGTGAAGCACACCGGGCAGCGACACCGCGCGCGCTCAGCAGTCAGGCCCGGTCGGCCGCCAAGCGCCGCGGCCCCGCGGCACGCTCCGCGGCGGCTCAGGCTGCGGCGGCCACGCGCAAACGCCGCCCCGGCACGCGCAGCCGCGCAGCCACCAGCAGCCGCCCGATGTCGCGGGAATTGCGGGAGTAAGGAGTCCGGGGCGAGCGGCGCGGGCTTCAGGGCTGCGCTCAGGCTGACGTATTGCGCTCATCCAGCAGCTTTTCGAGCCGGATGGGCAGCTTGCGAACCCGGATGCCGGTGGCGTGATACACGGCATTCGCCACGGCCGCGTTCATGCCGACGTTGCCGAGCTCGCCGACCCCCTTGATGCCGAGCCGATTCACCCGGGTGTCGAGCTCGGGCAGCATGATGGTCTCGACCTTGATGATGTCGGCATTGACCGGGATCAGGTATTCCGCCAGATCATCGTTGTAGTAGCGCGCCCGCTGCCGATCGATCTCGGTGGCTTCATGCAGGGCGGCCGAGATGCCCCAGATCTGCCCGCCCATGAGCTGACTGCGGGCGGCCGTGGGGTTGACGATCCGGCCGAAGGCGAAGGCCCCGACGGCGCGGGGCGCGCGAATCTCCCGCGTGCGCGCGTGCACGCGTACCTCCACGAGGTGGGCGCCGAATGCGAACTGAATTCTGTCCTCGAGGTTGGCGCCGCCCGCGAGCGAGCTTCTGCCGGCATACAGTTTCGAGGCCGCCTGCGGCGTGACCCCGGGCGGCGTGTTCTCCACGTAGACTTCGATCGCGCCCTGCCCAAGCCGGCCGGCCGCCTGCTGCAGTGGCTCGCGCTGCCCGTCCGGCCTCGTCAAGGTGCCGTCGCGAAGCTGCAGTGTCGCCGGATCCGAACCCGCAAGGGCGCTGGCGGCGTCGGCCACCGCGGCCCGGGCCAAGCGGTCGCGAATCTGCTCACAGGCGCTGGCGATCGCGTTGCAGACACTGGCGGTGGAATTCGATCCGCCCGATACCGGTGCCGGCGGCAGGCGCGTATCGCCGGTCTCGACCTCGATCCGCGCGATGGGCACGCCCAGAGCCTCTGCGGCCGTGATGGCCATGGCGGTTCGAACGCCGGTACCGATCTCGTGGGTGGCGCTCTGCACCCGCACCGATCCCGCCGGCGTCAACCGCACGCGGGCCGCAGCGGCGGCAACCTGCGTCGGATACATCGTGGCCGCGGCGCCCCAGCCGACCATCCACTCTCCATCGCGCATCGAGCGCGGCTCAGAGGTGCGGGTCGCCCAGCCGAAGGCATTCGCGGCGGCTTCGAAGCATTCGCGCAGATGTCGGCTCGTGTAGGGCAGACCCTTGATCGGCTCGACGAGGGTATCGTTCCGCAACCGCAGTTGGATGGGATCCACGTTCGCGGCATAAGCCAGCTCATCCATCGCGCACTCGAGGGCAAACAGGTACGGCGTCTCTGGCGGGCTTCGCATGAAGCCCGGGGTATTGCGATCGGCATGTACGATGCTCACCTTGGAATCCACGTTGGGACAGGCGTACAGGCGCGTCGAGGCATCGGTGCCCGATACGGAGTAATCATCGGGACGCGAACTCACCTCCCAGCCTTCGTGACGCAGCGCCATCAGCTTGCCATCGGCGCCCGCACCGAGCTGCACGTGGTGGCGCGTTTCGGCCCGGTAGGTGGCGATGGAAAAGCCCTGGGCGCGCGTTGCGACCAGCTTGACCGGCCGGCCGACCTGGCGCGCGGCCCAGGCGATGAGGGCAGTGCGCTGCGTGAGCGAGCCGCGTGAGCCGAAGGCACCACCGATGAAGGGCGAGACGACGCGGATGTCGTCCGCGGCCATGCGCAGCTGCGCGGCAAGGCCGTTCTTGTAGCCCCAGACATTCTGACTGGATTCCCACACGGTGAGCTTGTCCCCGTCCCAGGCGGCCACGGTGCTGAAGAGCTCGATGGGGTTGTGATGCTGCGTCGGGGTCTCATACCAGGCATCGACCGTGATCCGGGCGGCGGCGAACGCGGCCGCGAAGTCCCCGACCTTCGGATCCTGCTTGCCGTGCGATCCCACGGTGACGCCGGGGTCGTCAAAGCCCGGGGACGGCCTGAGCTCCTCATAGCGCACGCTGAGCGCCCGCGCGGCCTCGCGCGCACCCTCGAAGCTCTCGGCCACGACCACCGCCACGATCTGCCCGGCGTGCCGGATCTGGGCGCTGGCCAGGGGCGCGATGGTGCTGCCCATGTAACCGCCGCGCATCATCATCTGCCCGGGATCCACGCGCTCGCCCACGTCGCGATAAGTGAGGATGGCGAGCACGCCGGGGACGGCCCGCGCGGCGCGCTCATCGATGTCAATGATGCGTCCGCGCGCGATCGCGCTGGTCTTGAGGTAGGCCCAGGCGAGCGCCCCGGGCGCGAAGTCCGAGCCGTAGCAGGCCTCGCCGGTGACCTTCTCGCGCCCATCGATGCGTGCGGTGGCCGGGCCGCGCAGCGCTTCCGCGGCCTCGGCGGTCATCACACCGCTTCCATGGTTTGCGCCTGCAGCAGCGCGCGCACCAGCGTATGGCGGCCGAGCGCGGGCTTGAAGACATTTTCGCCGTGGGTCACGGCAGTGGCAAAGGCCGCGCGGGCCGCGGCCTCGGCCGTGCTCTCGTTGAGCTCCTGGCCCGTGAGTGAGGCTTCCGCCTCGTGCGCGCGCCACGGCCTGTACGCCACCCCGCCCAGGCCGATGCGCGCTGCGAGCACGCGTGAACCCTCGAGATGTAGCGCCACCGCCGCGGTTGCGAGCCCGAACTCGTAGCTCTCCCGGTCGCGCACCTTCACGTAGGTGGAGCGGCGCGTCCAGGGGCCGGCGGGAACGTGGAAGCTCACGATCAGTTCGCCCGGCAGCAGGACGGTTTCGCGTTCCGGATGTTCGGGCCCGAGATGCAGCGACTCGAACGGGATGACACGCGTGCCGGCCGGACCGAGAATCTCCACCGTGGCCCCCAGCGCCACCAGCGCCTGGGCGAAGTCACCCGGATAGGCGCTGATGCAGCGCTCCCCGACACCGAGCACGGCATGCTTGCGGGTCAGACCCTCGAGCGCGGCACACCCGGAGCCCGGATTGCGCTTGTTGCAGGCAGACCAGTCGCCGTCGCGGAAATAGTTGCAGCGCGTGCGCTGCAGGACATTGCCGCCCAGCGTCGCCATGTTGCGCAGCTGCGCGCTGGCCGCGAGCTGCATAGTCAGTGCGATGACCGGGTACAGCTGATTCACGCCGGGGTCGTCGGCCACGGTGTGCATGCGCGTGAGCGCGCCCAGATGCAGGCCGTGGGCATCGTGACGGATATAGGCATAGTCATCGCGCAGATCACTGATGTCGACCAGCACCTGGGGGCGCATCGTGCCGAGCTTCATCAGATCCAGCATCGTGGTGCCGCCGGCGACGAATTGCACCGACGCCGAGGTCGGAGCGCCCATGGGCTGCGCCGCGGCGGCGCGCATTGCCTGGCGAGCATCGGTGGCGCGCTGGTAGCTGAAGGCTCGCATGCTCGGGTATCCCGCTCTCAGGCCTGCGCCGCCGGCACGCTGGATTTCGCAGCCTGGATTGCCGCGACGATGTGCGGATAGGCGGCACAACGGCACAGATTGCCGCTCATGTACTCGCGAATCTGCGCCTCGTCCGTGGTCTTGCCCTCGTGCACACAGGCCACGGCGCTCATGATCTGACCGGGAGTGCAATAGCCGCACTGGAAGGCATCGTAGTCGATGAATGCCTGCTGCATGGGGTGCAGCGTGCCATCGGGTCGCGCCAGCCCTTCGATCGTGGTCACCGGTTCGCGCACCGCCGCTGCCAGGGTCAGGCAGGACAGCACTCGTCGGCCGCCGAGGAGGACGGTGCAGGCACCGCACTGGCCGTGGTCGCACCCCTTCTTCGAACCCGTCAGCATCAGGTGATCGCGCAGCGCGTCCAGCAGCGTCGTGCGCGCATCGAGCGAGAGGCGCCGCGACTGGCCATTGACGCTGAGCTTCACATCCACGGCGGCGGGCTCTCGCAGCGCTGTCCCGGCTGTTCCGGCCGCCTCTGAGGCCGCGGCCAGCACCGGCGCGGCCACGCCCGCGGCGGCGCCCGCCCCCAGCAGGAACTTGCGCCGACTCACGCCGTTGGCGCTCTCGGGCCGCGCCGCGCGAAATACGCTCCAATCCGCCATGGGCGCCATTATTGAAATGCGCGGCGCGCCCGAGAGGTATGCCGTAGCGCAATCGCGCGTCCGCCTCCTGGCCCTACGGCTGTACGGGATGTCCGACACGCTCGAGCGGTGCAGACCGGCACGAACGGCGCCGTGATTGCGTAGACTGAAGGTTTACGCGGAGGGATTGCCGTGGCAAGACCAATATGGAACGGCGCGATCTCTTTCGGGCTGCTTAACGTCCCGGTGCAGATCTTCTCCGGTGAGCGCACCGTCGATCTGCACTTCCGCATGCTCGACAGCCGCGATCGCAAGCCCATCCGCTACGAGCGCGTCAACGCCGACACCGGCGAAGAGGTGGCCTGGAAGGACATCGTCAAAGCCTTTGAATACAAGAAAGGCAATTACGTGGTCATCCCGGAGCAGGAACTGCGCGCCGCCGCGCCGGAGGCCACCGAGACCGTCGCCGTCGAGGTGTTCGTCGAGCGCGAGGCGATCAGCCCCACTTATTTCGAGAAACCCTACATCCTGGTGCCGGGCAAGCGCGGGGAAAAGGGCTATGTGCTGCTGCGCGAGACGCTCCAGCGCACCGGACGTGTGGGCATAGGCAAAGTCGTGATCCGCACGCGGCAGTACCTGTGTGCGCTCATGCCGCAGGAGCATGCGTTGCTGCTGAATCTGATGCGCTTTCCGCAAGAGCTGGTGAGCCCCGAGCAGTTCGAGTTGCCCACCGGCAAACCGTCCGACTACCGCATCTCCCCGCGCGAGCTCGACATGGCTGCGGCGCTCATCGAATCCATGACCGCTCCCTGGAAGCCGGCGGCGTTTCGTGACGACTTTCGCGACAAGCTGCACAAATTCATCGAACAACGCCTCGCCAAGACCCGCGGCAAGAGCCGCGAAGTCGAAGCCGAGGCGCCCGCCCCCAGGGAATCCACCAATGTCGTGGACTTCATGGCGCTGCTCAAGAAGAGCCTGGCGGCCAAGGGCCACGGCGCGGGCACCAGTCGCACGCGCGGCAGCACACAGCGCAAATCCGCCCCGTCGCGCCGCCGCGCCGGTTGATCGGCTGCCGCCAGGCGCTCGCGGCTACTTCCAATACGGCTCGACGCCGTAGAACTTATAGATCGTGCTCGCCCAGGTAGGTTGCGCCATGCTGGGCCAGTGGTCCTTGTCGAAACCCGGGGCCTCCTTGAGGCGATCCTTGTCCACGTCGAGGATGAACTGCTTGTTGTTCGTATCGAGCGTCAATGCCGACCACGGCACCGCGAACAGCTTGTCGGCGATGCCGAGAAATCCGCCCGCCGACAGCACCGCGTAGGCCACGCGCCCCGTCGGCACATCCACCATGATCTCCTTGATCTCACCGAGGCTCTCACCATGGCGGTCGACGACCGAATCACCCGACAGGGTGGAAGCGCCCATGACTTCAGGACCGGGCCCGTGTGCATGCGTACGGTCGCCGACGATATTGTCTCGCTCCAAGCTCATAGGTCATCTCCTGTTGCGACGAACTTAAGTGGACGCAAGCCTAGAGAACCGCGGCGGGATAATAGATCGGCGGTTCTCTCGAGCGCGGGAGGGCTCAGGCCTACAGGCAATCCAATGGCGTATGATCGAGCCTTCGGGGCTAGCCGCCGCGTTGCGCGGTACGCCTCCAACCGGCAGTGGGGTCGCAGCGATGGCTAACAAGAAAACGTCACCCGGCATCTATCGCGTCACCGAGATCATTGGAACCAGTCCCGTGTCCTGGGAGGATGCGGCGCGCAGTGCAGTCGAGACGGCCTCGCGCTCACTGCGCGATCTGCGGGTGGCGGAGATCGTCAAGCTCGACATGAAGGTCAACGACGGCAAGATCGTCGCCTACCGTGCGCGCGTGGCGCTGTCGTTCAAATACGAGGCCTGAGGCGGGGCTAACGCGTGCGCAGCTCGATGCGCTTGCTGGCCGGGATGCACCAGATATCGAGCACCGCGCGACGGCCTCGCAGCTCGTAGCGCGGCAGTTGCAGGAAGGCGCTCGGCGCGGCGCCGTGCGCAGCCATGGAGCTGCGGCGCGTGCGCGCATCCAGCGCCGCCGCGACGCTGCAGGAGAACAGCACCTCCCCGGCGCGCGCGCGCCCGCACAGGCGCGCGGCCACATTGGCGGTATCGCCCACGAGCGTGTGCACACGGCGGCTCGGTGGCCCGAACGAGGCCAGGGCCACCTCGCCCAGGTGAATGCCGATGCCGACGCCGGCCTCGATCTGCGACTCGGAGCGCCAATGCTCGGCCAGCGACTCGAACTGCGTGAGCATGACACGCGCGGCCTCCACGGCCTCCGCGCTGCCGTCCCGGCGCGGCGTGGACACGCCGAAGCCGGCCATGATCGAGTCACCCGCGGTATGGAACACCTCGCCGCCATGCGACTCGACCACGCTGGTCAGAGCGCTGAAGAACTCATCGAGCAGATTGGCCAGGTAGGCGGGCGCGAGTTGCTCGGCGATGGCGGTGTAGCCCCGCAGGTCGGCGAACAGCACCGTGGCACAACGGGTAGCCGCGGCCTTGATCGGCAACGCCCGGATCTCTTGCACCCGCCGCATTAATCCTCCCTCTCGGGCGCTGAGCGCCGCTGTTAATTCACAATAGCCCACGTTGCGCCCAAGTGCCAGACCTCGGCGGCCGGCATGCAGCGGCCGCGGCCAGTGGCATCCTCAACCGCAATGCGATAGTTTGGCGCTGAACATGTTTGCGCGCGTCCACTTTCGACCACTGATGATCGCGCTCGCGGCGGGCGGCCTGTGCGCGGTCGCCTCTGCCGGCCCCGATGCGCAGCGCGCGCCCGACGTGACCTCGGCGGCGATGCAGCATGGCGCCGGCGCCACCGATCCGGCACACGCGGGCATCTGGAAGGCGGTGAGCCCGCCGCGCGGCAGCATGCATGGGGAGTTCGCGAACAACGATCCCTTCGGCGTATCGGTGGGCGTGAAGATCGAGGCGGATTGCTCGCTCAACTGGGTCGATCCGGATTCCGGCAAGCTCTATTGCTTCTCGACCGCCACCTCGTTGGTTTATTTCCTGGAT
>DATDHV010000110.1:0-13679 GCA_036521395.1 Steroidobacteraceae bacterium
CGGCAGGTGATCGCCGTTGAGATCGGCGCTCGCCAGATACAGCGGATCATCGCCGTCGTTGATCAGCACCGGCGCGGCGAAGCCGCCCGGACCCGTGGACAGGTAGGTCTTGAGATAGCCGGTGTTGAACTGCGAGTTGTAGAGCACGGTGCTGGTTGCAATGACCGACGTCTGGCCATTGCCGGTGAAATTGCCGGCGACCAGGCCGTAGGACACCTCCTGCGGCGTCGGCGGGGGCAAATGGACCAGGCAGTCTCGACAGTGATCGTCGCCGCCGCAGCCCGCCAGCGCCGACAAAGCCACGAGCAGCGAGGCCGGAGGCACGAGCCGCCACGCGCGAGAGCCCCTGGACTGCGGACCCTTCCAGCCATGCGTGGTCTGCGACATAAACCCCCCGAAAGATGAGCGGCCGACAAGGCGCTTTTCGCTTCTACGCGCAAACGTCCGAACCGCCAATGCGTTGACGCGGCCGGGGATTCCCCGCGCGCCCGGCGTATCACAGACCTCTACCCCTTCGCAATGAATGGAGATCACCCCCATGAGCAAGCATCCCATGCATCGAGCGCTCGCCGCCCCGCTGGTCGCCGCGACGCTCATTGGCCTGTGTGCGGCTCCGGTGGATGCGCGCTCCTGGTCGTTCAGCGGCCGGTTCGGCCGGACCTACAGCCACAGCGCGACGCACTACAACCATGGTGGCGGAAACTTCGGGCGTACCGCAACGACCACCGGCCCGAACGGCGCGTCGGCCAGCAGCACGTTCAGCCGCAGCGTGAGCGGGAACACGATCACGGACAGCCGTACCGTCACCGGATTCAATGGCGCCTCGCGATCTGCGACGCTGACGCGCACGCCGGGCGCCGGCGGGAGCGCCACCTACACCGGGCGCGACGGCAACTCCTATTCGAGATCCTGGTCGCCTGGAACCGGCCCGCGCGCGCCTGCCCCGTATTGGGGCGGCTGGCGGCATGGCTGGGATGGCTGGGTGGCGCCGTGCTGCTACGGCAGCGGCTTTGCCGCGGCCACCGCGGCGTACCTGGTGCCACCGGTCACTTACCTCGCCTCGCCCCTCTATGCGGTGCCGGCCGCCGTCTATGTACCCTGACCCCCAAGCCGGGAGGACTCCGCCGGCACCGGCGGCGTGCGCTCGGCGCCGCGCCAGAGCACCAGTGTCACACCGAGCATGACGAGCACGGCACACAGCAGGGCCATGGGGGTAATTCTCTCGTGCAGGACCAGAGCCCCGAGTGCCAGGGCGATGACCGGATTGACCAGCGCGTAGGTGCTGACCTTCTGCGCGGGGACGTGTGCCAGCAGGAATGAATAGCAATTCACGGCGATGATGCTGCCGAACACGATCAGGTAGGCCACGGCCAGCAGCGACTGCAGCGAGACCTGTGCCAGGGAGAAGGCGCCCCACTCGTGGTCGAGTCCGCTCAGGAGAAGCTGAAAGATGCCGCCGGAAAACATCTGCAGGCAGGTGTAGCCGGCGATGCTCTCGGGCGGCACGTAACGGCGCTGCAGCAGCGAGCCCGTTGCCCAGCCAAGCTGCGAGAGCATGACGGCGATCACGTGGGCCGGCCGCACCTGGCCCGACAGGGCGTGCGAGTGCAGCGTCAGCACGATGATGCCGCTGAAGCCGATCACGACGCCGAGCACCCCGCGCGCTGTGGGCGCGCGGCGCGAGAAGAATGCCCAGTCCAGCAACAGCACCATGACCGGCAGGCTACAGATGAACAGCGCCGTGATGCCGGAGGGAAGGCCGAGCTGCGCCCAGATCACGAAGCCGTTGCCAACGCCGCTCAGCAGCACGCCGCACAGCAGCGTGCCGCCGATATTCAGGCCCGCGAAGGGTTGCCGCTCGCGCCGGCGCAGCCACAGGTAGATGAGGGCGGATGCAATGATGAATCGCACCGCGCCGCTCACGAAGGGCGGAATGGTGCGGATCGCGAGCGCGATGCCGAGAAAGGTGGTGCCCCAAATGATGTAGATGCCGGCGAAGGCCAGCGCTATGGCCGTGGTGCCGGGCCGCGAAGACATGGCCGGTACTTTGCCGGATCGCACCCGGGGAGGCTAGATCAGTCCGCGTTCGGCGAAGGACAGGCAACCGTTGTCGGCGACGATGAGATGATCGAGCACGCGGATGTCCACGAGCTGCAGGGCCTCGCGCAGTCGGCGCGTGATGAGCTCATCGGCTTGACTGGGCTCGGCGACGCCGGAGGGGTGATTGTGCGCCAGGATCACCGCGGCGGCGTTGCGGGCGAGGGCGTGCTTGACGACCTCGCGCGGGTGCACGCTCGCCCCGTCGATGGTGCCGCGAAACAGCTCCTCGAAGGCAATGAGCCGGTGGCGGTTATCGAGGTGCAGGCAGCAGAACAGCTCATGCGGCACGTCACGCAGCCGTGCCACGAGGAACTCGCGCGTGGCGGCGGGGGAATGCAACGGCGGCCCCGCATGCAGCGCTTCCGCGTAATGCCGGCGCGCCAGCTCGAGCGCGGCCTGCAGGCGGCAGTAGCCGGCTGCGCCGATGCCGGGCGCGGCGAGGCATGCAGCGGGCGCGGATGAGAGCAGGCTGCGCAGCGAACCATGGCGGCCGAGCAGCTCGCGCGCCAGGGCCACGGCATCGAGGCCGCGGCGGCCCGAGCCGCCGAGCAGCACGGCCAGCAGCTCGGCATCCGACAGCGCCTGAGCGCCCATGCTCAGCAGCTTCTCGCGCGGCCGCTCGCGTTCGGGCCAGTCCTTGATGCTCATGCGCGCCGGGGCCTCGCGGCCCGCCAGAAAGTGTGCGCCAAGTCTGATAGGACATGCCCGTGACGTGCGATCCTCATATCGTGCGCGCATCGCCGGAAAGACCGATAATTGTCGTATGAAGGGCCAACGCATCCTGCTCGGCGTCACCGGCGGTATCGCAGCCTATAAAAGCGCGGATCTGGTGCGGCGGCTGCGCGAGCGCGGCGCGCAGGTGCAGGTGGTCATGACTGCCGCGGCGCAAAAATTCGTCACGCCGGCGACATTCCAGGCCCTCTCGGGTCGCGAGGTGCGCACCGATCTATGGGACGGGGCGGCCGAGGCGGGCATGGGTCACATCGAGCTCGCACGCTGGGCCGAGCTGCTGCTGGTGGTGCCGGCGAGCGCCGATTTCCTGGCGCAGCTCGCGCATGGCCTGGCCGGGGATCTGCTCAGCACGCTCGCGCTGGCCACCACGGCCCCGATCGCCGTGGCGCCGGCGATGAATCCGATCATGTGGAGCAATCCGGCCACGCAGGCCAACGCGGCCCTGTTGCAGCAACGCGGCGTGCAGGTGCTCGGCCCCGGCGTGGGCGAGCATGCCTGCGGCGAAGAAGGTCCGGGGCGGCTGCTGGAACCGCTCGACATCGTGGCGTTGATCGCGCCGCTGCTGCGCCGGGAAGGACCGCTTCAGGGACGCAGGGTCATCGTGACCGCCGGTCCGACGCGCGAGTGCATCGATCCGGTGCGTTTCGTCAGCAATCGCAGCTCCGGCAAGATGGGCTTTGCGCTGGCACAGGCGCTGCAGGAGGCCGGCGCCGAGGTCGTGCTCCTGAGCGGCCCGGTATCGCTGCCGACGCCCATCGGCGTGCGGCGCATCGACGTCGAGAGCTGCGAGCAGATGTTCGCCGCCGTGCAGCGTGAGTTGCCCGGCACCGCGATATTCGTCGGTACGGCAGCCGTGGCGGATTACCGGCCGCTGCAATGCGCGCCGCAGAAGATCAAGAAAACCAGCGAATGCCTGGACCTCGCGCTCACGCGCACGGTGGACATCCTGGCGCACGTGAGCGCCGGCACACCGCGGCCGTTCGTGGTCGGCTTCGCGGCCGAAACGCAGAGCGTGGAGCAGAACGCGCGCGCCAAGTTGCTGGCGAAGAACCTGGATGTGATCGCCGCGAACGAAGTCGGCCATACCAAGGCGTTCGACTGCGACCACAATGCGCTGCTGGTACTCTGGCGCGGCGGCGGCCGTATCGAGTTGCCCCACGCCAGCAAGAGGGATCTGGCCTACGCATTGACCGGCCTGATCGTCGAGCGCTACGCGGAGCACCTGCGCGATCACGCGCGCGAACTCCCGCGCGATCTCGGTCGCGACCAGGTGCGCGAGAGCGTGGCGGGGCGGGGGCTGCGCGAAGGTTGATGGACGCCGCGACGCGCCGCACGCTGCGGGTCCTCATTCTCGACGCGCGTCTCGGCCGCGAATACCCGCTGCCACACTACGCCACGGAGGGCAGCGCGGGGCTGGATCTGCGCGCGTGCATCCACGCGCCGCTGCTGCTCGCGCCGGGACAGGCCGAGCTGATCCCAACCGGGCTGTCGATCCACCTCGAGGATCCGGGGCTGGCCGCGGTGATACTGCCGCGCTCGGGCCTCGGCCATAAGCATGGCGTCGTGCTGGGCAACCTGGTCGGACTGATCGATTCGGATTACCAGGGCCCGCTCATGGTCTCGTGCTGGAACCGCGCCAGCGAGTCTTATCAGATCGTGCCGGGCGAGCGCATCGCGCAACTCGTCGTGGTGCCGGTGGTGCAGGTGGCGCTCGAGGTGGTCGAGGATTTCGCCGCCAGCGCGCGCGGTGGCGGGGGTTTCGGACACAGCGGCCGGTAGCCGCCCGCGCGGGCGCTCAGGAGCGCGGGCGCGTGGTGAGCTCGCGATAGCGCTGGATGTCGGTATTGAACTGTGCCTGCGTGTCGGCTTCCTCATGGCGCTTGGCATCGAGCGCCTGGAGCTGGCTGCGCGACTCGTTGAGCGTGCGAACCAGATCTTCCGCCAGCTCATCGGGCATGCGCCGCGCGGTGCGCTCCGCGCTGTAGGGCTTGAAATGCATGGCGCGATCCTGCAGGGCGTTGAGCCGCGCCCCGAGCGTGTCGATGTAGACCGTAGCGGCCTTGATCTGGGCATCCATCTGCGCCAGGCGCTCGTCGCGAAGCTGCTCGATGTCCTTGGCCGAGACATAGGTCGTGAGCAGGAATTGATCGTGCTGCTGGCGTTGCCGGGCGAGGTTCTCGGCGCGCGTCTGCTCGGCCTGCTGCGCCGCGTTCTTGCCACCCTCGATGTGACCGACCTCCACTCCCTGGTCGTTGAGAACGGAGCGCTCGGTCTGCGTGTATTGCGAGGGCACGCTGTCGCCGTAATGGACGATGCCCTTCTCGTCCACCCAGCGATACACCGGGGTGCCGCCCGAGGAGGAGCCGGCACCGAGCGCCGCGCCCGGGCCGAGCACCACGCCCACGCCCAGCAACGAGACCGCGCCGAGCATCGCCGCCGCCGACAGCGACAGCAAAGTCGCGCGGGTGGCGCGGAGGAGAGGCGGGGAGGACAAATTCCGGCGGTGAGCCATGCGTGCCCCATTGTCCACGGCCGGCGCCCGGCCGCAAGCGCTAGGTGCCGCCAATACCGTATTTGAGACGATAGTCTCGCAACGCGTGGAGCTGCTCGGGGGTGGGTGCGAGCCCGGGTGCCGCCCCCGACGCCTCGAGCGCCGCAATGAGCTCGCTCAAGGTCATTATCGCAATACAGCGCAGACCGTATTGCGCTTCCATCTCCTGGACGGCCGAGCGCTCGGACAGACCGCGTTCCTGTCGATCGAGCGCCAGCGCTACGGCCAGGGGCACGGCGCCGGAGCGGCGGATCAGGTCGATGGACTCGCGGATGGCGGTGCCGGCGGTGATGACGTCATCGACGATCACGACCCGGCCGCGAAGCGCACGGCCCACCAGCAGTCCGGACTCGCCGTGATCCTTGGCCTCCTTGCGGTTGTACGCCCAGGGCACGCTGAGCCCGTGGGACTCGGCGAGCGCGATCGCCGTGGCCGTCACCAGCGGGATGCCCTTGTAGGCGGGGCCGAACAGCATGTCGAAGCCCAGTCCCGCGTGCAGCAGGGCCGCGGCATAGCAGCGGCCCAGCGTCGCGATGGCCGCGCCATCGTCGAACAGTCCGGCATTGAAGAAGTACGGGCTCACCCGGCCGGACTTGAGAGTGAACTCGCCGAAGCGCAGCGCCCGGCGCTCCAGCGCCAGCTCGATGAATCGACGCTTGTAGTCGTGCACCGCGTCCCCTCCGCCCGTATTCGGCAGAGTATCATCGGACCGTGCCGATCATCACACTCAATGCCCGCGGACGCTGAGCAGAATCCCGGCTGGCTGGATTCGCTGCGCATCTATGCCCGGCCGCGCATGCTGTCCATGCTGGCGCTGGGTATCTCGAGCGGGCTGCCCTACATGCTCATCTTCAGTACGCTGTCGGCGTGGCTGCGCCAGAGCGGCATTGCGCGCGCGACCATCGGCATGCTCTCGTGGGTGTCGCTGGTCTACACGCTGAAGTTCCTGTGGTCCCCGGTGGTGGACCGGCTGCGCCTGCCGCTGCTCGGCGCCCTCGGGCAGCGGCGCAGCTGGATGCTGCTGGCGCAGCTCTCGATCGCCGGCGCCCTGCTGGCGATGTCGACCGGCGATCCGCGGCAGCACGTGCTCCGGGTGGCGGCGATGGCGCTGTGGCTCGCCTTCTCAGCCGCCACCCAGGACGTTGCGATCGATGCCTGGCGCATCGAGTCCGCGCCGGTGCGCGAGCAGGGGGCGATGGCGGCGGCCTATCAGTTCGGCTACCGGCTCGCGATCCTGATCGCATCGGCCGGTGCGCTCTGGATCGCGGCGGATGCAGGCTGGGCGCACAGCTACGCGACGATGGCGGCGCTGGCGGGCATCGGCATTCTCACCACGCTGCTGGTGCGCGAGCCCGAGCGCATCGTGCCGCAGGTGTCGGTGCTGACCGAGCGTCGCGTGGTGGCGTGGCTCGAGCAGCGGGCGCACTGGCCGGACTCGCTGCGCCATGCCGGTGCCTGGTTCCTGGGCGCCGTGATCTGTCCGCTGATCGATTTCTTCACCCGCTACGGCCTGCAGCTCGGGCTGCTCATGTTCGCGTTCATCAGCACCTACCGGCTGACCGATTTCACCATGGGTGTCATGGCGAACCAGTTCTATCTGGACATGGGATTCACGCTCAAGCAGATCGCGGCGGTGGCGAAGATCTTCGGTACGCTCTGGAGCATCGCCGGCATCCTGATCGGGGGCCTGGCCGTGGTGCGGCTGGGCCGTACACGCTCGCTGCTGCTGGGAAGCTGCCTGATCATTCTCTCGAACATCGGCTATGCGGTGCTGGCCGCGCGCGGGGGAGCCAGCGTGCCGGGGCTGGCGGCCGTGATCAGCCTGGACAATTTCGCCCAGGGCGTGCACGGCACGGCACTGATCGCCTTCATGTCGTCGCTGACCAGCGCCTCGTACACGGCCACGCAGTACGCCGTGCTGACCTCGCTGTACGCACTGCCGCCCAAGCTGCTGATGGGCACCTCGGGGCACGTTGTGGACGCCATCGGCTATCCGCGATTCTTCGTCTACACGGCGTCGCTGAGTATTCCAGCGCTGTTGCTGCTGTACCTGCTGGCGCGGCGGCGGGATTTCAAACTGCTGCGGGCGCTGCCCTCGGCGACCTGAGCGGGTGCTAGCGGAACAGGTCGGGGCCGTCGAACAGATCCAGTCCCTCGAGGCCGCCGGCCAGCTGCGCATCGCCCTCGAGGCGGCCGTTCGGCGCCGGCGCATCATCCTCATTCTCGATGTCGACCGAACCGCTCCAGTCCTCGGGCGCCTCGGCGTCCTCGATCTCGCCGCTGGCGTGCTGCGACTCCCAGTCCTCCAGATCCATTTCCTCGACGGTGCCGTCGTAGCGCTGCATCTCGATGGTGCCGGCGTCCTCGTCAATGGCGACGATCTCGAAGCTCTCGCCGCTCCGGATGCGATACCAGGCTCCGATCTCGGGCTGCGCGCTCATGGCTCTGGGCTCCCGTATTCAGCCGAACTGGAATCCTTTACGCTGCGCGGGCAGCGTACACCTCCCGCGATCATGTTGCGCCCGCGGCGGGACGCATTTCAAGATCAATTTGATCGTGCACGGCATCATGCTCAACCAACTACTGCGATTCTTCGTCGTATTTCTGGTCGTGGTCGAACCGATCTCGCTGTTGCCGTTGTTCGTCGGGCTGACCGCAGGGGTGGCCGAGGCGCAGCGCCGGCAGATGGCGCGGCGCGCGGTCGCGATCTCGGCCGCCATCCTGACGGTGTTCGCGCTCATCGGTGGTCCGTTCCTGAAGATCATGAGCATCAGCCTGGAGTCGTTCCGCATCTTCGGCGGCTTGCTGCTGTTCCTGATCGCGCTCGAAATGGTGTTCGCGCGCACCCCGGGCACGCGCACCTCCTCCAAGGAGGAGCAGGAGAGCCTCGAGCGGTCGGATATCACCGTCTTCCCGCTGGCCTTCCCGTTCATCGCCGGTCCCGGCGCACTGGCCACGATCCTGCTGGCTTTTGGCGGTGCCGCGGGCAATCCGGCGCTGTTCGGCGCCCTGCTGCTGATCGTCTTCGTGGTGCTGGCCATCACGCTCGCGGTGCTCTACCTGGCCACCCCCGCCATGCGCGTGCTCGGGGTGACCGGCACCAACGTGATCACGCGGCTGTTCGGTGTGCTGCTCGGCGCGCTCGCGGTGCAATTCGTGATCGACGGACTGCGCGGCAGCTTCGCGCTCTAGGGCGGTCGCCCGCGGCGATCCGGGCGCTCGAACAGCAATTCGCGCACCCGGTGGCCCAGGCGCTCGCCGCGGCGCTCGAAGCGCGTGGCGGCGCGGTCCATCACCCGATCGATGAAGCCGTGTCCGGCACAGTTGCGTAGTGCCTCGCACGCGCCCAGCACGGCCAGCATTTCCTGTGCGTAAGGCTCCCAGTCGGTCGCCAGGTGGAAGCGGCCGCCGGGGATCAGCCGCGAGGCGACCAGGTCTGCGAAGTCCGGCTGCACGATGCGTCGCTTGTGGTGCCGGGTCTTGGGCCACGGGTCGGGAAACAGCAGCTGCAGCTCCGCGATGCTGTCCGGCGCAATCTGCCAGTGCAGCACCTCGACCGCGTCATGCGCGATCACCCGCAGATTGGCGATGCCGGCCTTGTCCGCCGCGAGCAGCAGGTGGCCGATGCCGGGCCGATGCACCTCGATGCCGAGGAAGTCGCGCTCCGGCGCGGCAATGGCCCGTTCGAGCAGGTGCTCGCCATTGCCGAAGCCGATCTCGAGCGTGCATGCTGCAGCGCGACCAAACACGCGCGCCAGATCCAGCGCTCCGGGAGTGAATTCCGTCCCGTAGCGCGGCCAGATCGTCGACAGCGCCCGCTGCTGCGCCTCGGTGATGCGCCCGGCGCGCATGACATAGGAGCGCACGCTGCGAGCGTGACCAGCGGGTTGCATGGTGCGGAGTATATGCCGCACCGGCGGGGGTTTCGTCGGACGCATCCGACAGCCCCAGGCCCGGGACTGCGTTATGGTTCTAGGTCCTCCATGTCTGAATACACCAGGACTGCGCACGGCGCGGGCGATACCAGGACAGGCGCGCTTTGGAGGGTCGTCGCCGCCGGCGCGGCGCTGGCTCTGGGCGCGTGTCACCCGCGCGCCAGCGAGGGCGGGGGGACCGGGGTCGATGCGCTGCTCCAGCGCATGAGCCTGGCCGATAAGATCTCGCTGCTGCACGGGGCCTCCGACCCGGCGCGAACCGACCGCGGCGAGGCCGGCTATCTGCCCGGCATCCCGCGTCTGGGCATCGCGCCCCTGCGCTTCGCCGACGGGCCGCCCGGCGCACTCACGCGCTATCCCGCCACCGGATTGACCGCCACCATGGGACTGGCGGCGAGCTTCAGCCGCCAGGACGCAAGCGACAACGGCAGCGTGATCGCGCGCGATGCCAAGGCCGCGGGCGTGGACGTGGTGCTCGAGCCCTTCATCAACATTCATCGCGACCCGGCCTTTTATCGCGCCTACAACACCTTCGGCGAGGACCCGCTGCTCAGCGGCGAGATTGGCGCAGCGCAGATCAGGGGTATCCAGGACGGCGGGGTCATGGCCGAGGCCAAGCACTACATCGCCTACAACGGCGCGGCCGAGGTCAGCGTCGATGCGCAGACTCTGCACGAGATCTACCTCGCGCCCTTTGCCGCCGCCGTGGGCGCCCACGTGGCCTGCATCATGTGCTCCTACAACGCGATCAACGGCAGCTATGCCTGCGGCAACAGCGTGACTTTGACCTCGATCCTGCGCGGCCAGCTCCACTTCGACGGCTTCGTGACCTCCGATTGGGGCGCCGCACACGCCACCACCTTCATCAACGAGGGCATGGACGTGGAGATGCCGGGAAGCGTGCCGCTGATGGATTCCTATTTCGCCGGCACGCGGGCCGGCAAAGCGCCGTCGCACGTGACGCCCACGCCGCCCGTCATCAACCACATTCCCGAGGAGACGGCGCCCGAACCGGTGGCAGTGCCGCGGCTGCCGAGTGCACCCCCGATCGGTCTGCTCGCGGCGCTGCGGGACGGCAGCGTCAAGGAGGGCACCATCACCCAGGCGGTCCGGCGCGTGCTCACGCAGATGCAGCGGTTTGGTCACCTCGGCCAGTTTTCATCCCCAGCCGCGCCCAGCGGAATCGAGTCGCCGCAGACCGTCGAGGCCAACGCCGCCGTCGTGCGGCGAACCGCGCTCGACGCAGCGGTGCTGCTCAAGAACGACGGCGCGCTGCCGCTGCGGTCCGCCGACCTGCGCTCGCTGGCGATGATCGGCCCCGGAGCGTTGCAGGACATGGCGGTCGGTGAGTCTGGTGAGAAAGCGCTCGGGCGCGTGGAGCGCCAGATCGGCACCAGCGCGGCGTTGCAACAGGCCGCCGGCGTGCGCGTCGTCGAGGCCGTCGCCGACGACATGACCGGTACGCCGATTCCGGCCGCGCAGCTTGCGCACAGCGGCGGTGGAGGCGCCGCGGGCGCCAGCGCCAGCGCGGGCGCGGGCGCGGGCGCGGGCCTGCAGCGCCGTGACGGCAAGGGGCGTGCGATCGGCATCGATGCGACGCTGGATTTCACCCGCCAGCGCGGCAATGCATTGCCGTCGGGCAGCGAGCTTGAATGGACCGGCGTGCTGCAGGTGCCGCAGGGCGGTCGCTATCGACTGTATCTGCAGATTCTCGGCGCCAAGGGCTCGCTGTCGCTCGATGGCCAGACGCTCGCGACCACCAGCGATCTGGGGCTGCACGGCAATATACTGCAGCCCGGCCAGGACAACGTCCTGCCGACGAGCGACGGACTGGACAACGTGCGCCGCGAGCTGGAGCTCGGGCGCGGACCGCATGCCATTCAGGTGCGCGTGCACGGCGAGGCCTACGGGCAGCCGGTGCAGGTGCGGCTCGCATGGGTTACGCCGCAGCAGCGTGCGGCCGATTACGATCGGGCGGTGCAGGCGGCCCGATCAGCGCACACGGCGATCGTGTTTGCCTGGGGTCGCGGCCGACCCGTATTCCATCTGCCGGGCGACCAGGATCAGCTCATCTCCGACGTGGCGGCGGCCAATCCCAACACGGTGGTGGTGCTCAACGTGAGCGAACCCATTGCCATGCCGTGGCTGGATCGCGTCAAAGCTGTGCTGCTGATGTGGTACCCCGGCGATGAGGGCGGCCGCGCCGGCGCTGACCTGCTGTTGGGCCGGGCCAGTCCGGCAGGAAGGCTGCCCTTCACGTGGCCGCGAGCGCTCGAAAGCGGCCCCGCCAACGATCCGGCTCATCCCGAGCGCACATCGCGCGGCCTCGACGGCAAGACCACGTATTCGGAGGGCATCTTCGTCGGCTACCGCTGGTTCGATCGACAGGGCATCGAACCGCAGTTTCCGTTCGGTTACGGCCTGACGTACACGCGATTCGAGTATTCCGATCTGCAGGTGCGCCGTGCTGCGGATGGCGGCCTGGATGCCAGCTTCGAGCTGCGCAACACCGGTACGGTCGACAGCGACGAGGTGCCGCAACTGTATCTGAGCGCACCCACGCCGGCTCCCGCGGACGCGCAATTCGCGAACCGCGCGCTGGCGGCCTTCGATCGCGTGCACCTGGCCGCCGGCACGGCCAGGCGCATCACGCTGCATGCGGGGCCGCGGGCACTGCAATACTGGTCGAACGCACTGGGGCAGTGGCAAACGGCCACGGGCTCGCGTGTGGTGTACGTCGGCGCATCCTCGCGCGACCTGCGTTTGCAGGCGCAAGCGAGCGTCACTGCCGATTGAGCTCAGCGCGGCGTGATGTTCAGACGCGCCCAGATGCGCTCGCCGGCACCGTTGGCGATGTCGGCCGACTGCAACACGGCCTGCGCCGTCTGATCGTCGATCACGCCGCGGCCGCGCAGCACCGCCAGGGCACCGACGAATTCGCCGAACTGCAGACAGCGCCCGAGGGCGGTGGCCGGTGTGGTCTGTGCATCGAGCTGCTCGGCCAGTGCCGTGTCGATGCGCTCGGACAGGGCCCAGCTCGTGGCGACCTGCCGCGCTACCGAGACGGCGTGGGCATCGATCAGGGTGGCGATCAGCGCCGGCTGAGGCGCGCGGTTGCGGGCCAGGAACTGATCCCTGGCGACGCTGAATATCACGATGGTGGCCAGTCCGATGAGCAGCGCCAGCAGCTGGCCTGCGAACGGATCGGCGTCCTCCACCAGCGCCGCGTGGGCCTCGGCCGCCGCGGCTGCATAGAGCGAATGCTCCCAGGTCACATCGCCGAACAGGGCATAACTGGCGCCGCTGACCCGGAATACCGGCTGCAGCAACGCCGCGGCGATCATGGAGCGCAGCCCCTCGGTGCCCAGCATGTCCACGGCCCGATCCAGACTCTCCACCGCCTGCGGACTGTGGCGATAGAACGGGCTGTTGGCCAGGCGCAGCAGATTGCCGGCCAGCGCCGGATCACCCGCGATGATCTGCGAGAACTCGCGACGCGAGGCGCTTTCATCGTTGATGGCCTGCATGAGCCGGGGGAGCTGCATGGGCCGGCGGGGAGCATAGTTGGGCTTGTCGACGATGTTGGCGAGGATTTCGCCCACCGCGCCGCACAGCTCATCGGCGGACGGGGCAGCCGTGGCGGGGGGCATGGTCACGCCAAAGGCCACTTCGCGAAGCGCGCGCAGGGTCTCGGCCCGCACACCGGCCTGCTCGGCCGCGGCGGCAGCGGCTGATGCTTCGGCCTCCTGCTCGTCGCCATCGCTGCGCGCGGGAGCCGGCTCGGGGACTGCCGCTTGCAGCGCCGCCACCTGGGTGGTCGAGTCGGGCGCGATCCCACCCCGCGGGCGCACCCGGCGGCGCAGGGCCATGATGCCCACGAGCAGCGCAATGCCGACTAGAGAAGCCGTGAACCAAATACTCATTCCCCTAGAGTAGTCGAAATTGCAAATATTTCAGTGTCGATTGGCTCTATAAATCATTGACGGCCATGCCGTAGCGCGGCTAGCGTCGAGTTCACCAGGGTCCCGGCCCGGCCTGTGGAACCGTCCTGCCCCCCGATGTTCCGCGCGATCATCATCCGTTCCGTGTTACCGCTATTTCTGGCGGCCGGCACCGTGGCGTATTTCGGCCTGCCGTACATCGATCGGCTGCTGGCCGAGTGGTTTCGCTCCGACGTCCAATTGCGGGCGCAGTTGCTCATGAGTTCCATGCAGGAGCGACTGCCCGACCTGGTGTCGAGGAACGATCAGGCGGCCCTGCGCCGCTATGCGGCCAAGATCTCCATCGATCAACGCCTGCTCGGCCTGCTCATCTGCCTTCCGAACGGCAGCACGCTCTTCAGAACCGATCGCATGCCGCGC